>JALOTA010000133.1 GCA_025458125.1 Hyphomicrobium sp. | reverse complement strand
TCCAGATGATGTAGTCGTCCGAACCGTGCCCCGGCGCGGTATGGACGAAGCCCGTTCCCGTGTCGTCGGTGACGTGATCACCGTCGAGCAGGGGCACGTCGAAGTCATAGCCCAGGTGCGCAAGTGGGTGGGCACACAAAATCGATCTGAGTTCTTGGCTTTCGACGTAGCGAACGGTCCGCCACGCGGATGCCTTAGCCGACTTCATAACTGCGTCGACTAGCGTGTCGGCAAGGATGATTCTATCACCCACCTTGAGCCAATTATCTTGGGGTACTTCCGTGCACTCCACCAGCTTGTAATGGATGCTGCTTGAAAAGCTCACAGCCCTATTGCCAGGGATTGTCCACGGCGTCGTCGTCCAAATTGCAATACTCGCCCCGGCAAGGGAATACCGAGCGTCCTCTGTAGGGTTCCCAGATAATTCTAGTCCTTCCAATTCAGCTATTTTTTTGAACCGTTCGCGAACTTCCAGGTCGAGATTCGTGTCGAAGATGCGAACAGGAAACTTCCCGTTCTCCGCAAACTTCATGATCTCGCGGGCGATGGCCGCTTCCGCGCGGAACGCCATCGTCGAATAGGGATGCGCCCAGTCGCCGACGACGCCGAGCCGCTTGAACTCTTCGCGCTGCACATCGAGCCACTTGGCCGCAAACTCGCGGCACTCCTTACGGAACTCGTTGATCGGCACGTCGTCCTTGTTGCGGCCCTTGGCGCGATACTGTTCCTCGATCTTCCACTCGATCGGCAGCCCGTGGCAGTCCCATCCTGGCACGTAGTTGGAATCGAACCCGAGCATCTGCTGCGACTTGACGACGAGATCCTTGAGGATCTTGTTCAGCGCATGCCCGATGTGAATGTTGCCGTTGGCGTACGGCGGTCCGTCGTGCAGCACGAATTTCGGCCGCCCTTTCGACTGCTTGCGGATTTCGTCGTAGAGCCCGATCTCGTCCCAGCGGCTCAAGAGCTTCGGTTCGAGGTCAGGCAGGCCCGCCCGCATCGGAAAATCGGTCTTCGGCAAGAACAGCGTCGCGCCCCAGTCGCGTCCGCCCTCCCCGTCCGGCCGGCTTCCAGCCTGGGGTTCGCCCGGCGCGCCGCTCAGAGCACCTTTATCCTTGGCCATCTTCGTCTGGTCTTTCGTTCGGTCGATGATTTGCCCGCGTTCTAGCAACCGCGCGCCGTCCCGTCACCCATGGCAAGGGCACACCAATCCGGGACGAGTTGCCGATCCGCGCTACGGCGCCCCTTTCAGGACCTCGCGGACTTTCGCCACGTCCTCGTCCATCTGGCGGATCAGCGCCTCCGGGTTGTCGAACTTCCTGTCTCCCCGGATGAACCCGACGAATTCCACGTCCAGTTCCCGGCCATAAAGATCGTCGTCAAAATCGAGCAGGAACACTTCGAGCACAGGCATCCCGTCGTCGAACGTCGGCCGCGTTCCAAGATAGGCCGCCGCATCGTGCGTCCTGCCATCCACGTGGGCGCGCACGGCATAGATCCCGTGGCCAAGCGCCGTGCCTTTCGGCATCGGCACGTTGGCGGTCGGATAGCCCATGCCCGTTCCACGTTTTGCCCCGCCCACCACGCGGCCGCGCACACGCCAGCGCCAGCCAAGTTCCGCGGCCGCGCCTTCGACATCGCCCTGCGCGAGCTTCAGGCGAATGGCCGTGGAGGAGAAAACCTCCCCGCCCTCCGCGACCGGCGGCACGACCGTCACGTCGAAATCGTATTCGATACCGGCCAGGATCATCGACTCCGGGCTGCCCCGCCGCTGGCGTCCGTAATAGAAATCGTAACCGACGACGACGTGGCGTACGTCGAGTCCCTGCGCCAGAACCTCGTCCACGAACTCGAAATGCTCAAGCTTTGCCAGCGCCTCGTCGAATGGCACGACGACGACGAAATCCAGTCCCATGGCCTCTAGGAGCGCAAGTTTCCGGTCGAGAGGCGTCAACTCGAACAGGGTTTCTTCCGGATGGAAAAACGCGCGCGGATGCGGCTCGAAGATCATGACACCGGACGGATGACCCTTGGCGCGGCCCGCCTTCTCCGCTTCTTCGATCAACTGGCGGTGTCCCTTGTGAACACCGTCGAAATTACCGATCGCGATAGCGCCCCCGCGGATCTGCGGCGGCACGTCTTTGTAGCCCTCATGTACGATCATGGCGTCCGACTATGCCACCGGCCGCGCCGGTATCATGAGCACCGCTTCGCCCGTCAGGACCGGCTTGCCGTCGACGCTGCAAACGGTTTCGAATTTAGCCCGCTTCTTTTCCGGATTGAGTTCGACGAGCTTGACGGTGGTGACGACAACATCGTCGATCTTGACCGGAGCACGGAAGTTCAGGGTCTGCGAAATGTACACCGAGCCGGGCCCCGGCAGCTGCATCCCGAACACCGCCGATATGTAACCCGCTGATAGAATGCCGTGCGCAATCCGGGCCTTGAACGGCGTCTTCGCCGCGTACTCCCGGTCGAGGTGGATGGGGTTGTAGTCACCCGACAGGGCGGCATAAGCCACGATGTCGGCCTCCGAAACCGTTCGTGCCATGGATGCCTCGAGACCTACCGCGAGATCCTCGAAGAAGTACGGCTTGCCAGCGGTCGGCGTCATGCGAGTGGGCCCCTGATTGAGAAATTCTTGTTGTCTTCGGCCCGTGCGGCAGTCGGCAAGGCTTGAGCGTTTCGGCGCGGCGACACTATATGCCCGGGTGCGACCCGGCAACTGCCTGCTGTTGCGGCCAAAATGGCCCCGTGACCCGCCGGGCCCGCGCACGGGGCCGCGCGCGGGACCGGTCGCGCAGGCCAGGAACGGAACCGTTATGAGCGATCGCAAGCCGCTGATGCCCAAGGCCACCGCCGTCTGGCTGGTCGCCAACACGTCCCTCACCTTCGAGCAGATCGCCGCGTTCTGCGGCCTTCACGTGCTGGAGGTGAAAGGCATCGCCGACGGCGACGTGGCCCAGGGGATCAAGGGCCTCGACCCGGTCACCTCCAACCAGCTGACGCGCGAAGAAATCGAGCGGGCCGAAAAGGACCCGGACCATGAGCTTCGTCTGTCGGAACTGAAGGTCGATGTCGCCCAGATCTCGACGGCAAAAAGATCGCCGCGCTACACCCCGCTTTCCCGCCGCCATGAGCGGCCCAACGCCGTGCTCTGGCTGCTGCGCAATCACCCCGAGCTGAAAGACAGCCAGCTGATGCGTCTCGTCGGGACGACCAAGACGACGATTGGGCAGGTGCGCGACCGCTCGCACTGGAATTCGCCCAACCTCGTCCCGCAGGACCCCGTGACGCTCGGGCTTTGCTCCCAGATCGATCTGGACGCCGAGGTGAAGAAGGCAGCGCGCCGCGTCGAACGGGAGCGCAAGGAAAACGAGCGCGAACTGGTCAAGGGCGGCACCCTCCTCCCGGCCGAGGAAACAACCGAGGCACCGCAGCGCCCGATTGCCGAGATCGTCTCGGCCAAGGAAGAAGCGCCCCGCGAAGTCAGCGAGAGCGAAGAAGCAGCCCGCGTGTTCGCCAAGCTGAAGCAGATGAAGAGCGCCGAAACCACCACGGCCGAGGACGAATAGTCCCGCCGCGCCCGGCCGCTGAGAACGAGTTCGCCGATGACCGTGAAGCCAGCTGCCGTCCGTGCGCCGAAAGTCGGCTTTGTTTCGCTCGGTTGCCCGAAAGCCCTCGTCGACAGCGAACGCATCATCACGCGGCTTCGCTCGGAAGGCTACCAGATTGCCCCGGACTACGACGGGGCCGACGTGGTGGTCGTCAATACGTGCGGCTTTCTCGATAGCGCCAAGGCCGAGAGCCTGGAGGCGATCGGCGAGGCGATGGCCAAGAACGGTCGCGTCATCGTCACCGGCTGTATGGGCGTCGAAGAGGACCGTATACGCGCCGAGCACCCCGGCGTTCTCGCCGTTACCGGCCCGCATCAGTACGAGCAGGTGGTCTCAGCCGTCCACGAGGCCCTGCCTCCGTTGCACGATCCGTTCGTCGATCTCGTACCGCCCGAGGGCCTCCACCTCACGCCGCGCCACTACGCCTATCTGAAAATCTCGGAAGGCTGCAACAATCGCTGCTCATTCTGCATCATACCGTCATTGCGCGGCGATCTTGCATCGCGTCCCGCCAGCCACGTGATGACCGAAGCCGAGCGCCTGGTGAAGGCCGGGGTCAAGGAACTCCTCGTTATCAGCCAGGACACAAGCGCCTACGGACTCGACCTGAAATACGCCGAGAGCCCCTGGAAAGGTCAGCCGTTGAAGGCGCGTTTCCTCGATCTGTGCACGGCTCTGGGAGAATTGGGAGCCTGGGTCCGCCTGCACTACGTCTACCCCTATCCCCACGTCGACGACGTCATCCCGCTGATGGCGGAAGGCAAAATCCTGCCCTACCTCGATATTCCCTTTCAGCACGCGTCTCCGGCCGTCCTGAAAGCCATGCGGCGCCCAGCCCACCAGGAGAAGACGGCAGCCCGCATTGCCGCCTGGCGCAAGCTCTGCCCGGACCTTGCCATTCGTTCGACGTTCATCGTCGGCTTCCCCGGCGAAACGGAAGAAGATTTCGAAATCCTGCTTCAGTGGCTGAAAGAAGCCCGCATCAACCGCGCCGGCTGCTTCAAGTACGAACCGGTGGAAGGTGCGGCTGCCAATGCCTTGCCGGGTGCCGTTCCCGACGAGGTCAAGGAGGAGCGCTGGCATCGCTTTATGGCAGCGCAGCAAGAGGTCTCTGCCAGCCTGCTTGCCGGGAAGGTCGGGCGAACGATCCCGGTTCTGGTCGATGAAATCGATTCCGAGGGCGCCATTGGCCGAAGCCCCTGGGATGCCCCGGAGATTGACGGAGCGGTCTACATCGACGGCGAAACGGACCTGGCTCCCGGCGACATGGTCGAGGTCCGCATCACAGACTCCGACGAGACCGATCTCGTGGGCGAACTGGCCTGAAGAACACTGCGCGGACAGGACAAATTCCGCACCGCAAAGAGCGCCAAAACGCGCCAGCCGTTGCTGATCGCTCGGCTCAACGCCGCCGTCCGATCTTGACGGTTTCACGTCTGAAAACGGCACAGCCGTTTGTAATTCAGCAACACTTCTGCCGCATCCTTCAGCCACCATATACCGGCAAGGAACGGAGCTAGGCAGCCCTTTGGCCGTCGGTTAACTTGCCGGTAAAAGAAGTCGGAGCAGGCATCATGCGGTGGCGGTTTTGGGGTGCGTTGGTCTCCGCGGGAGTGATCTCCCTGTATTCGAGTGGTTTTGCCGGCGCCGAACCGGCGGCTATTCCGGCCACCAAGATTGCCAACGCAGAAGCTACGGCGCCTTTGCCGGCGACGGCGGCAACGACCGTCGGGGCGGTCATTCGCGAACGCCTCCTGGCAGACGCCAAGATTGCCAAGGAAGAAGAAGCCGCCGACTGGCAGGCTCTCATCAGCTTTTACGAAGGCCGGTCCGACGAACCGCTGTTCCTCGGCCGCGCCGGCTACACGCCGAAAGCGCAGTCACTGATCGAAGAGTTCAAGAAGAGCGCGGACTGGGGTTTGGAGCCATCCGATTACGACGTGATCGACATGGGCGCCGATAGTACCGATCGCCCGGAACTGACGATTGAACAGAAGTCCGACGCCGAAAGGAAGTTCGCGCTCACTGTTCTGAAATACGCGCGCGATGCCCGCGGCGGGCGCATCCCCGACCCGGCCCGGCAACTCGCCTCCTACCTCGACCGTTCGCCGCAGTATGTCGATCCGAAAAAACTTCTGGACGATATCGCGGCCTCGGGCGACCCGGCCGCCGTGATGCGCGACACGCAGCCCAAGCACACACAGTTCGAGCGGCTTCGCCAGAAGTATCTCGCGCTGAAACGCAGCACTGCCGACGCGAAGGAGATCGTGCGCCTGCCCGCCAAGGGTCCGAAACTCGTTCCCGGGAAATCATACCCCGACGTGGCACTGCTGCGTCAGCGCCTCGGGACCCCAGCTTCTACGACGATGCCCTGGCGGCCGCCGTTGCGAAGTTCCAGGACGAGAAGGGGCAGAAGCCGGACGGCATCGTCGGCCCGCGCACCCGCAGCGCCTTGAACGACATTGAAACGCCGAGCCCGGAACGGCTGCTCGCCAACATGGAAATGTGGCGTTGGATGCCGGACGACTTGGGCGATTTCTACGTTTGGGTGAACATCCCCGAATTTCTCGTTCGCGTGGTCAAGAACGGCGAGATCATCCACGAAGAGCGGATCATCACCGGCGACATGACCAATCAGACGCCGATCTTTTCCGACGTGGTGGAAACGATCTACTTCAACCCGCGCTGGAACGTGCCCCAGAGCATCAAGGTTCTGGAACTCTATCCGAGCCTTGCCCGGGGAGGCGGTTCCTTCCAGCGCCAGGGACTGCGCATGATGCGCAACGGCAAGTATGTCGATCCTCGCAGCGTCGACTGGTCTCGCGCCGACATCCGAAATTACGACATCTACCAGCCGTCAGGCCCCGGCAACGCGCTTGGCATCGTCAAGTTCACGTTCCCCAACAAGCACGCCGTCTACCTGCACGACACGCCGACCAAGAACCTGTTCGATGCGGAAGTCCGCACGTTCAGCCACGGTTGCATGCGGGTACGCAATCCCATGCGCCTCGCGGAGGTGCTGCTGGAGCAGGACAAGGGGTGGTCCCCCGACCAGGTCCACCAGACGCAGCAATCCGATCCCGATGAAGTCGCCGTGCCGCTCTCCGGAAAGATCCCCGTGCATATCACCTATTTCACCGACCTCGTCGGCGAAGACGGGACAGAGCGACTGGTCAAGGACGTCTATGGCCACGAGCAGCGCGTAAAGCTTGCGCTTGCCGGCAAATTCGACCAGATCGCGAAGGGCCGCGATCATCTCGCACCGGTGAAATTCTCGCGCGTGCAGTATGACGGACCCGATGACTGGGGATTCTTCTTTGGCGGTGGCCCGAACGGCAACCAGAAACGCCGCTACAATCCGAACAACTCGTCTCTGAACGACTTCTTCAACAACATGTTCGGCGGCTTCTGACCCGCCGGTTACGGTCCGGCCACGATCAGATGGACGGTGAAGGCGGGGACTCCGCTTGAGCAGGAGGCTGCGGACGCGTTTCGCGCCGCGCATCACATCCAAACATCTTGAGAATGCGTGTGGCGACCCTGTCCGCACCGTCGACAGCATCGGTCAAGACACGCATCGATTGCTCGCCACGTTTCAGCCGGCGATCGAGGGCTGCCATCGTCCGTGCGGTTCCCGGATCGTCGTCGTCGAGCCACGTCTGGAAGACACTGGCATACACCGACGCCAGACCGGCGACGCGCGAGGTCCCGAGCATACCATCCGTCCGCACCCCGGCAGCATGAAGCATCCACGCCTGCGAAGCCATGCCTCGCCGCATCAGGTCCATATCGAAAGGCCGGGCGGCCGCAATGTTGCGCAGCGCCTCCTTGTACGGCGCCAGCACATCGAAGCGTGCCATAACCACATCGAAGATGCGGTCGCGCGTATTCTCCGATCCGGTGAACTTCGGCGCACTGGCCAGCACCGCGTCATCCACGGCCCGCATGAAGGCGCCGAGGATCGCGCCCTTTGAAGGAAACTCCCGCCGCAACGTGGCCAGATCGATGGCCGCCGCGTCCGCGATATCTTTCATCAGAACATCGTCCCAGGACCTCTCGGCCGCCAGCCGCAGCGTCGCCGCGATGACGCGACCCTTCAGCGTCGATTGATCGAGCATGACCCACTCCATGTTCATATCCATAGAGACGTAATCATCCGCCGTTCGGATTGTTAGATGCCCTTGCAAGACCCGCACGCCCCGACGCCCAATCGCGCGGTCACGGGAATTTTTCACGCCCGCGCGCACGCTCGCTACACAAACGCGTGAGCGGCGCGCGGATGCACTTGCATGAAATGGTATAATGTTACATAAGAAGCGGGTGGACAGTGGCCGGATCTCCCGAAAAGGACGCTCTCCACGCGACCAACCCTCCGGTCGATCTCCAGGCAGATCAGTGGGTTGGACGGGCTGAGTGCTTACCGCTCAGCGGGGATGCCGAAACGGTTCCTCCAGTTTCGCGATCCCCGTATTGCGGCACCCAGGCATCAGCCACCGGGCCCGTCCTCCCGCGGCAACCCGGCGCTCGACCGCTTATAGCGGCCGCGAGTTGGCGGAGATGACCTCCAGCATCATTTCGCCAGTTCGCGGCTGCGGCGGACGGCGGCCGCGACCGCTTCGGACATCAGTTCCTCAAGCCCCGGCTTCGCCATCAGCACGTCGAGAGCGGCCGCCGTGGTCCCGCCGGGCGACGTCACGTTCTGGCGCAGGATGGCTGCATCGAGGCCGGACCTGTGTAGCAGTTCCCCGGCACCGGCCACCGTCGCACGCGCCAGAGTTTTCGCGAGGTCCGGCGGCAATCCAGCCGCGCGTCCTGCCTCCGCCAGGCACTCCGCGACGAGAAAAACATAAGCCGGCCCGGAGCCAGAAACGGCCGTCACCGCGTCCATCTGATCTTCCCGGTCGAGCCACACGACGCTGCCGACGGACGAAAGCAGCGCGGTGGCAGTGGCCCGCTGATCGGAACTGGTCGCGGCATTGGCGACGCAGGCCGTCACGCCGCGCCCGACCTGGGCCGGAGTGTTCGGCATGGCACGGATCACGCAGTTCTGAGGCGACAGATACCGCTCGAAGCTCGCCAGGGTCTTTCCTGCTGCAATCGACAGAACGATGGTACGCGGACCCACAAGCTTCGCCAGCGGCGGGAAAACCTCGTCCATAACCTGAGGCTTGACCGCGGCCAGTATGACCGATGGCGCCTCCTCGAGTGCTGCCACCGACGCCTCGCAACGAATGCCGGAACGCCGCAGAAAGTCTGCGGCCTCGGGCGGCGGTGACGGATCTTGCACGATGATCCTGCGGGCGGACAAACCGTTCGCCATCAGGCCTTCGAGAAGAGCGCCCCCCATCTTGCCGGCACCGGCGAGAATCAAGGGACCATCGAGATGGAGAGGCATGGCGCGTCTGTCCGGTAGAGAGGAGCGCGCGCCGGCGGATCAGGCCTGTCCCTCGGTCTGGAACATGGTCGAAACCAGCGCTTCTCGGCTTTCCTTACCTGCCCAGACCACGAACTGGAAGGCCTGATAGTACCGCTCGCAGGCTTCAAGCGCCGCCTTCAGCATGGCCTCGCACTGCTGCGGCGCGCATACTGAGCCGTTGAGCAGCAGCGCGTGGCGAAACATGACGAGACCTTCCTGGGTCCACAGATCGAAGTGCCCAAGCCAGAGCTGTTCATTGATCTGGGCCAGAAGGCGGTACATCTCATTCAGCCGGTTGTCGGGAACGCGGAAGTCGAACGCACAGGCGAGGTGAAGCGCCTCCAGGTCCTCCCGCCAGTTCAGCGACACGTGATAATCCGTCCAGTTCCCTCCGACGATGAGGGTCAGTTCATCATCACCTGTGCGATCCACGGCCCAATCGTGAGCCGCCGCCAGCTGTTCGACAATGTCTATCGGATTGATCGCGCGCTCGTAGCCCTGCTCAGCCGATGCCATGCGTCTTCCTTTTGTATTCCGGGCGGGCGCCCGGCTTCATGAGCT
>JALOTA010000077.1 GCA_025458125.1 Hyphomicrobium sp. | reverse complement strand
CTCGGCCCTTCAGGTGCTCGCGTGCGTTGTCGCGACGGGCAAGCCGGTTTCGCACGTCTGCGCGCGGTTCACGCCTCTGCCGCAGGTCTTGAAGAATGTACGCTATACGAACGGCAAGCCGCTGGAGGACAAGCGCGTCCGCAAGGCGATCGAGGGTGCAAAGCAGAAGCTCGGCGAGAAGGGCCGCGTGGTGATCCGGCCATCGGGAACGGAACCCGTCATCCGGGTCATGGCCGAAGGCGACGACGAGACACTCGTCAACGCAGTCGTCGGTGACATCGTCGATGCCGTGAAGGTCGCGGCGCAGGCCGCCTGAACGTTAACGGCCGTTTACGAATGCGCGCAGCCGCTCCTGTCGGGAGCGGCGGTGTTTCTTTTCGTTCCGGCAATTAAGTGTCCCTTAAAACTTCTCCGTCACTGTCGTGTTTGAAACGATGCCGTGGTCGCATTTGGCCGGGCACGGCAAGGCGGCGGCGGGCGTCCTGGTTTAGCCGCTCGTCGCGGAGATTTTCGGAATTGGGCGGGGTTCGCTTCGCCCGTGAGATGAGAGCAGAAAGGTCCGGCTTCCGTATTTGGGAAACCGGACTGCCCCGGCGGGGCCCTTGGGGCCGCACGAGTTCCGGGTCAACTGCGAGACAGTGTTCGTCCTGGTTCCTGTGTGCGTCTGGCGGCAGCCCCTCGATCCGGCTGCAGGCCCAGGATGTCTCGGCGGTGGACCTCGGCCTCTTCGACCCCAATTCGCCGGCAGGTTCGGAAGTGGAGGCGCGGCCGGTCCGCGCCCCCGATGAGGGGACGAACGACGATGAGCATGAAAATTGCCGGCCTCACGCTTGCGGCCGCTGCCGCGATGGGCGCCACCGGGCCGGCCTTCGCCGGCGGAGACGTGATCTACACCGGTGTCAAGGATTACGCCGCGGCTGTTCCCGTTCCCGCCCCGGTTCCGCTTCCAGTCTATGAACCGGAATACTACGTGCGGTTCGACACGGGCGCTTCTTGGATGTCCGACGGCACGTTGGAAGAGTACGGTTCACCGATGACCTTGCGGTCGATCGAAGATGTGGAAACCATGGAATTCGGGAGCATCGGCGCCGGCCGCTACATCACACCGTCGCTGCGTGCGGAAATTGCAATCGATCTTTTCTCGTCGGCGCAGATCGACGGAGGCGGCGACGAGACCTTCATCGAAATCATCGGTGCGGATACCTACACTGTTGCGAGGCAGGAAACGATCAAGTTCGAGCAGGACCTCGGTATGTTCAACTTGTACTACGACTTCCGCAATTCGACACGATTTACGCCCTACATCGGTGGAGGCGTCGGCGTCACGTACCGGCAGCTCAAGCGGACCTCGTCGGAAACCGCGACCTGCGCCAGCCCCTGCGTGAGCCCGCCCGATATTCCGCAAAGCTCATCGACCGCGGAGGGGTGGGATTTTGCAGGCGCCCTGATGGCCGGCCTCGCGATTCAAGTCAGCGACAGCATCATCTGGGATACGGGGTACCGCTACCTCTGGCAGAGCGGAGGTCTGTCGGTTGACAGCCCCACACTGAACGGAACCAGCACTGTTGAGATCCAGGATATCGGTCAGCACCAGCTGCGCACCGGGATCCGGCTCAACATCGATTGAGGACAGCCGTTAACGGTGACGGAATAGAGGGGCGCACCTGGACAGGGCGCCCCTTGTGCGTTTTGCGCCGGGATTGACGCGGTGAATGGGGCGGGCCACTGTCCGGTGCAGTCCTCGTCCCGACATGATCGCACCCATGCCCGGCCTGTCCAAACCGCCGCTGAAACCGTCACGTCCGTTCTTCTCGAGCGGCCCGTGCGCGAAGCCGCCCGGCTGGTCGCCCTCCTGGCTGGCCAATGCCAAGGTCGGGCGCTCGCACCGGTCTGCCGATGGGCTCGCTGCGATCAGAGATTTGATTTCTTCGTTGTCGCGTCTGCTGGAGCTTCCGTCCGGTTACCGGCTGGCGATCGTTCCGGGTTCGGATACCGGCGCGTTCGAGATGGCGTTGTGGTCGCTGCTTGGCCCGCGTGGCGTCGACGTGTTCGCCTGGGATGTTTTCGGACGGCAGTGGGTCCGCGACGTGATCGAAGAGTTGAAGATCGCCGATGCCGCCATCCGGGATGCGCCATTTGGCAGGCTGCCGGACTTCTCCGCCGCCAGGCCGGATCGCGACATCGTCTTCACGGCGAACGGGACAACGTCCGGTGTGCGCGTTGCCGATTTCGATTGGATCGCGGCCGACCGGCAAGGTCTTGTTTTCTGTGATGCGACGTCGGCGGTATTCGCGCAGGACCTCGAATGGCCGAAGCTCGATGTGGTGACGTTCTCGTGGCAGAAGTGTCTGGGAGGGGAAGCCGCTCACGGCATTCTGATCCTTTCGCCACGGGCCGTTGCGCGATTGCGAAATCATGTTCCGTCGTGGCCGGTACCGAAGCTCTTCCGTCTCGCTCGGCCGGGACACTTCGACGAGGCCCTTTTCGAAGGACACACCATCAACACGCCGTCGATGCTGTGTGTGGAAGACTGCGCGCAGGCTGTCCGATGGGCTGACAGTGCCGGTGGGGGCGCGGGTCTGAAGGCGCGCGCGTCGCGCAACGCCTCTCTCGTGCGGGAGTGGATCGCACGTTCCGATTGGGCCGCCGATCCGGTGGCCGACGCGAGGACGGGCTCGCTCACATCGGTGGTAATCGGTTTTGCCGATGCGCGGTTTGGCCAGCTCGAAGAGCCCGCGCAGAGGCGCTTCGTTGCCGAACTGTGCTCGCTACTTGAAGCCGAGGGCGCCGCATTCGATATCGCTGGCCATCGCGGGGGGCCGCCATGTCTCAGAATCTGGACAGGGCCGACGGTGGAAGCGGATGACATTGAAGCGGCACTTCCGTGGCTCGACTGGGCCTATTACAGCACGTGCGCGACGGCAGGCCTCGATCCATCGGGCCAGCCATAATTCGGTCGTGAAGTGACCGCACGCCAACCCTAACGATCTGCGATCGCAGTCAATATCAGATGTGTCATCGAACGGGACTTCAGTCATGAGACGTGTAGCTGTCATCGCCTTCTGTCTGTCCTGGCCGGCCGTGGGCTCGGCTGCCGACTTCGCGGTGCCGTCGCAGGTCGATGCCGTGACTGTTTTCCCGCAGGGCGCCGAGGTGAGCCGCGTCGCGAAGGTGAAACTCGAGAAAGGATTGCACACCGTCATCCTGAACGACGTGCCGGCGGACGCGGTGCCCAATTCCATTCGTGTCGAAGGATTGGCGACGGGCAAACTCGAGATCGGGTCGGTCGACAGCCGCCGGCTGATGGTGCCGAGCACCGACGTTGCCGTGGCGGCCAGCGAGCGGCGGCGGATCGAAGATGAAATCCAGATCCTTCGCGATCAGCGCAGCACGGCCGAGGCGCAGTTGAATGCGGCCCAGACGCAGAAAGACCTGATCAGCAATCTCAGCCAGTTGCCGGCGCGACCGGCGCCGGCGCAGGGAGCGGAGCGCGGCGAAGACTGGTCGCAGATCCTGACCACGATTGCCACGGGAAGCCTGGAGGCGCAGCGCAACGCTGTCGATGCCCAGGTGAAAATGCGCGCGCTCGACCGGCAGATCGACGATCTGGAAAAGAAGCTGCAAAGCCTGTCGCCATCCGAACAGGAGCGAACCGAGGTCAAGGTCCACGTCGATGCGCTGGCGCCGCTCGATGCCGATCTTGTTATCCGGTATCAGGTGCCGGCGGCTTCCTGGACGCCGCTGTATGACGCGAGGCTGGCGACCGGCGACAAGACCACGGCGCCGTCCCTGTCTCTGATCCGGCGCGCGGAGATCCGCCAGAACAGCGGCGAAAGCTGGGACAATGCCGCCTTGACGCTCTCGACCACCCGCCCCAACGCCAGCGCCGGCATACCAGAACTCAATTCGATCACCGTCGATTTTGAAGCGCCGCCTCCGCCGCCGCGGCCCATTGCGGCTGCCCCGGTTCCAGAGGCCGCGCAGGCCAAGCGCATGGCGATGCCCGAGGCGGCCGGTGATGCCGCATCAGCCGAGATGTCTCCGCCGGCTGAAGCGATCGCAGTCACGTCGCAACAGGCGAATGTGGTTGCCTCTCCGTTCCAGGCGGTTTTTGCGGTGCCGGGGCGGGGCAGTATCCCAAATACGGGAGAGGCCAAGCGTGTGCAATTGCTGGTTGATAAGATCGAACCTCAGCTCAGCATCAAGACCGTTCCGCGCGAAGAGACCAAGGCCTATCTTTACGCAACGCTCGTTCTGCCGGCTGGCACGCCGCTGCTTTCCGGGCCCGTCTCGCTGTTTCGCGACGGGACCTTCGTTGGCGCTGGAACCCTTCCGATCATCTCACCCGGCGAAAAGCATGAGCTTGGGTTTGGCGTCGACGATCTCATTCGCGTGAAGCATGCGCTCGTGGAGGAGAAGCGCGGCGAAACGGGTCTCATATCGACGTCGCGGACCGACGTGCGGCAGTTCAAGATCACGGTGAAGAACCTGCACGAACGCGCCATGCCCGTCACCGTGCTCGACCAGATGCCGGTTTCCAACAATGCGGACATCAAGGTCGAGGCGATCGGCGGCACAAAGCCGACAAAAATCGACGTCGACGACAGGCGCGGCGTGGTGGCTTGGGACTTTAAGATCGATGCCGATGAGGAAGAGGTGATCGACTTCGGGTATCGCGTCGTCTGGCCTTCGGCGAAAACCATCACCTATCGATAGGGCGACGGGGGCGGACGAAGTTTTTTGCAGCGGTTACCGGCGGAACAGCGGTGAAGGGCAGGGTGGGGCAAATTCGATCCCAGGAAATGCCCCGATCAACTCCCCAGCCCCGGAGTAACCGCCATGACCCCGCTGACCAGCATACTGACCGCCCGTGCCGGCCTGACCCTCGTTGCCGCTCTCGGTGTCCTTGCCGGTGGCCATTCAGAAGCCGGAGCGGTCTCCGCCCGGGTGAAGATGGCATGTGCCGGCGATTATTTCTCCTATTGCAGCCAGCATTCGCCAACGAGCCCGGCGGTCAGGCAATGCATGCGTTCGAACGGTCTGCGCCTGTCCGACCGGTGCATCAGTGCTCTGGTCGCGGCGGGCGAGGTCTCGGCGGATGAAGTCGCCCGGCGGCAGGCCGCGAAGTAGGAAGCCGTCCGTTCAAGGCGGAACGTCAGTCAGGCCGGGCGGTTTGCATCGCCCGGCCTCTTTTGTGCTGTAACGCGGGCTGTCTGGCCAACTCGAGCTTTGCGACGAGCGGCGAGGCGGGTCTGATTCGGGTTAACCAATCAACTGAAGCCACTGGTGGACAGATCGACAGCCGATTTGGTTGCAGACGCAGGCTCTGCTAGACATTGGGCCGCGTGGTTTTGAGTCCGGTGCTTCGGGCTGCCGGGACTGGGGTCCCGGGCGTCAGCCGTTCTCGAAAAACGTGGGGGAACCGTGGCAGGGGCTATGCGGAAATTGAAGGCCATTCCAGGGGGCAGGGCCGACGTCGCGTCTGCGATCGCCAGTGCAATGCGCACGCTCGATCTGGAATGCGATGGGCTGGCAGCCGTGCGAGCGGCTCTCGATAATGGTTTGGCTGCTCCCTTCGCGGAGGCCGTGACCCTGATCAAGGGGGTACGCGGACGGGTGATCGTTTCCGGGATCGGCAAGAGCGGGCATGTGGGCCAGAAGATCGCCGCGACGATGGCGTCCACCGGAACGCCGGCATTTTTCGTTCATCCCACCGAAGCCTCGCATGGCGATCTGGGCATGATCACCAGGGACGATGTCATCCTGGCGATGTCGTGGTCCGGCGAGACGGTGGAACTGAAGAATATCATCACTTACTCCCGCCGCTTCGCGGTGCCGATGATCGCTATCACATCGAACGCCACGTCGGCGCTGGGCCAGCACTGCGATGTCGTGCTTCAGTTGCCGCGCGTGAAGGAAGCCTGTCCGCATGGCCTTGCGCCCACGACATCGACGGTGATGCAGCTCGCGATCGGTGACTGTCTGGCTGTTGCGCTTCTCGAAAGCCGCGGCTTCACCGCCCAGGACTTCAAGATGTTCCATCCGGGCGGTTCGCTCGGGGCCAGCCTGAAATACGTTTCCGATCTGATGCACAAGATCGACCGTCTGCCGCTTGCCGGAAAGGCGACGCCGATGGCTGAGGCGCTCGTCATCATGACGGAGAAAAGCTTTGGCTGCCTTGGCATAGTCGACCGCAGCGGCAAGCTGGTTGGGGTCGTAACCGACGGCGACTTGCGCCGTCACATGGGCGCAAAACTTCTCAAGGCGACCGCCGGGGAAATCATGACCGCCAACCCCAAGACGATCGCGCCGACCATGCTGGCGTCCGCTGCGCTGGAGTTGATCAACGCGTCGAGGATCACGTCCCTGTTCGTCGTGGACAAGGGCAAGCCGGTCGGCATCTTGCACGTGCACGATCTGTTGAGGGCCGGCGTGGCCTAAGCGGTCCTGACGAAGCCTTGGCGATCAATCCGGAGTATTACGGCCGACGACCAGAGCCGTACCTTTGACCCCGGTCACCAGGACCCTCGTTCCGACGGCTGCGTCTTCGCCTTCGGCAATCCAGATTGTGTCACCCGCCCGGACCTTGCCGCGGCCGCCTTTGATGGCATCCTCCACGAGCACGACGCGGCCAATGAACTGAGAGCCCGGCGCGTTGATGTCGGGGTGATGATCCTGAGGGCTGGCGCCAGCCAGCTTCTTGACCCCAAAGACCGTCGCGAAAGCCAGAAGTGCGAACACCACGAGCTGGAGGGGAAACGAGAACGCCTCGGCGAATCCCGTTGCGCCGGCGATGGCCACGATTAGTCCGACGACGAACGCGGCGAGGCCGAACCAGAGGAAATGGACGCCAGGAACAACCGTCTCCAGTGCCATAAGGATCAGCGCAACGGCAAGCCAACTCCAGAAGCCCAGACCCGCCAGTAGCGAAAGAAAGTTTTCCATTGTTGCGCCTTTCGCGGTGATCAGGTGCGCGGCGGCTTAGGCGCGCTGCCGAAGGCTTCGCCTGTGAGTTGTGCGAGGCCGGCGATCGAACCGATGACCGACGAGGCCTCGAGAGGCATCATGATCACCTTCTGGTTCGGAGCGGAGGCCAAAGACTCGAGAGCCTTCACGTAGTTGTTGGCGACGAAATAATTGATGGCCTGAACGTTGCCGGCGGCAATGGCGTCGGACACGAGTTGGGTTGCCTTGGCCTCGGCTTCGGCGGCGCGTTCGCGGGCCTCAGCATCCTTGAAGGCGGCTTCACGGCGGCCCTCGGCTTCCAGAACGACGGCCTGCTTTTCGCCTTCCGCCTTTAGAATTGCCGCCTGCCGGAGTCCTTCGGATTCGAGAATCTGAGCCCGCTTTTCACGCTCGGCCTTCATCTGGCGGGCCATGCTGTCGACGAGGTCGCGCGGCGGCGCGATGTCCTTGATTTCGATGCGGGTGACCTTGACGCCCCAGGCTTCCGTGGCGGCATCGACGACGTTCAAAAGCTTGGCGTTGATGACATCGCGATTTGACAGCAACTCGTCCAGGTCCATCGAGCCCATCACGGTGCGCACGTTCGTCATGGTCAGATTGATGATGGCCAGTTCCAGGTTATCGACCGCGTAGGCCGAGCGGCCTGCGTCGAGCACCTGGAAGAAGGCGACGCCATCCACCCGCACCATCGCGTTGTCACGCGTGATCACGTCCTGGCTTGGGATGTCGATCACCTGCTCCTTCATGTTCACCTGATTGCCGACACGTTCGACGATCGGAATGAGGAAGTGCAGTCCCGGCGGCAGCGTGCGGGTGAAGCGTCCGAAGTTCTCAACGGTGAAGTTGAAGCCCTGCGGCACCACTTTCACTGTCGACCAAAGGGTGAAAATCGCAAGGCCGATAAGAAGCAAGCCGAAGATCTGGAAACCGTCGACGAACATGGGAGAGCACCTTGGGGTGGAGCGCGCTGGCGCTGGGAGGAACCGTCCTCCACCATTGCGGCTATTCAAAAAAACAAAGTAAAGGGAGGATCTTGCCGGTGCCCTTTTTGAGGCAAAAGACGGCCGACGTGGCAATTTATGATGGTGTTTGTGCAACTCATAGGGGTTAGGTGCGATGCTGGTTCGCTCAATGGCCGCCCTCGCTTTGCTCGCGCTCGCTGGAACGGCCGAGGTCGATGCCGGTGAACGGTACTGGACGCCCAAGGCGGGATCGGCCGAACGCAAAGCGGTGCTGGACGCCGCGCGTCTGCCGGTCGAGAAAGACCTTGGTCAGTCTGTCGTTTTCGAGGTCAGGACGCTGCGGGTGACGCCGGACTGGGCCTTCCTCAACGGTGTTCCGGTGCGTAGCGACGGCAAGCCCATCGACTATTCCAAGTCGATCTATGCGCAGGACGCTGAAGAGGACAGTTTTAGTGGGGAGGCGGCGGTGCTTCTTGCACGCGATGGCAGAGCGTGGCGCCTCGTCACCTATTCCATCGGCTTCGGGGATGTGGTTTGGGATAGTTGGGACGAAGAATTCGGCGCGCCGGAGTGGCTTTGGCCCTGAGCGGCGCGCCGATTCAGATCCAGCCCTGCAGTTCCCGGCGCACGATCGCCTCGATGACGTCGATGCCTTCGTCGCTGTCGTTCAGTGCCGGAAGATAGGCAAACTTCTCGCCGCCATTGTCCTCGAAGATGTGGCGGTTCTCGCCATCGAGTTCTTCCAGCGTTTCCAGACAGTCGGCAGAAAAACCGGGAGCGACGAGGGCAAGTTTTTTCACGCCTTCCTGGGCGAGGCGCTCGACCGTCATGTCGGTGTAGGGCTGTAGCCACGGATCGTTGCCGAAGCGGGACTGAAAGGTCGTGATCCAGTTGTCCGCCGGCCAGCCAAGGGCTTCGCGAAGAAGACGCGAGGTCTTCTGGCAATGGCAGTGGTAGGGGTCGCCGCGGTCGAAATATTTCTGCGGCATGCCGTGAAACGTGGCCACGATCTTCTCGGGCACGAAATCGAGGCCCGCAAGGCTCGCGCGCATGGATTTGGCGAGGCGGTCGATGTAGGTCGGATCGTCGTGGTAGGCGGGAGCGACCCGCACGAAGGGCTGCCAGCGCATCTTCATGAGCGCGCGGAAGGCCTGATCGCAGGCCGTGGCCGTGGTCGCCGCCGCATACTGTGGGTAGAGAGGGACGAGCAGAATGCGCTCGCAGCCCTGCCTCTGCAGTTCGCGGATGCGGCTCTCGGTCGACGGGTTGGCGTAGCGCATCGCCCAGTCGACGATCACCTTCGGATGCTCCGACAGCCGCTCGGCGAGTTTGTCCGCCTGCGACCGCGTGATGGTCTTCAAGGGACCTTCGTCCAGTTCGTTATTCCAGATGGTGGCGTAATCGCGGCCCTTGCGCGAGGGGCGAACCGTCAGAATGATGAGGTTCAGGATTGGCCACCATTTCCACTTGGGCTCTTCGATAACCCGCTCGTCGGAAAGGAATTCCTTCAAGTAGCGCCGCATCGGCCAATAGGTGGTGGCATCCGGCGTCCCGAGGTTCAGAAGGAGAACGCCGACCCGGCCGAACTGGACCGAGGGATGACCTTCGGGCAGGTGGGAAACGTCGGCGCGCGGCGGATAGGGCTTGAGCATTGGGTTCCGTGGATTGATCTTGGACGTACCCGTTACGAGAGCCGTAGCGTATCCGATTGCCGGGGACAATCAGGAGGCATGCGGCCCATAGCACCGCGGCGTGGCCGGCGGGGGGTAATTCTCAGATCTTTCAGATAGGAGGCTTGCGGCCGACTTGCCAGCCTCAATGGACGGCCTCGTCGGGGGTCCGTTCCGGGGCGCCTTCCTTGCGGCGATGCTTGGCAAGCCTGATTGCCGCAGGCCAGAGGGCGACCACCATGCGTTCCATGTCGCGCGGTTTGACGGCGAACAGACGGCGCGCCAGGGGCTCTGCGTCCTGACGGATACGGGATTGCTCGGCCCGCGCCGCGGTGCAGATTGCAGTGCGGGTCGCTTCATCCAGTGACGACCGGGCTGGGTCGGCGAAACGGGCTGCCACCAAGCTCAGGTCGTGATCCGTGCCGATCATCTGCGAAAGTTCATGGGCGGCGGCGATGCGCACGTTCATGATTTCCGGCCAGACCGGAGATAGAAGCTGGCACTGCCGCCAGTGGTGCTGGAGTGCCTTGCGGAAGTCGTGGAAGGACTCGTCATCGCCGGCACGATAGGCCTTCCTGAGCGCGCGGCGGGCTTCGGCGTAGGTTTCCCGGAAGCCGTCGGCGAGCGCGAAACGCCGGGTCCGGTGAAAGCGCAGTTGCCTGACGGCGTGGTCGCAGTCCTGGAGCCGGGACACCGCCAGCGCAATGTTGTCGCCATCCGAAAGAACGGCCGTCCCGTTCTGCTGGTGTGTGTCCAGGTCGGACAAACCCGCAGCCAGGGCGGACTTCTCGTCGCCAATCGCCTTCGACGCCAGCAACGCGAGCGTGTCGGCCATCACTTCGCGGTCCCGGTCATGAGACAACAACCGTGCGATGTCGCGGAAGGACCTGTCGTGCGCCCGAAAATCCTTGGCAGCCAGCGACGGTTTCGCCAGGCGCAGGATCGACCGGCATCGCTTCAGGCACTTTCGGGTCGCATGAATGCTGCTGCCGCCTTCCTCCAGGACTCCCGAGAGGCAGCCGATGGCGCGGCCGATCTGCGATCCGAGCAGGCGGCGAATATCCTTGTCGAGGCGGCTGGCGATTTTGATGCGATAGGCCATGATGGCGGGAGATTGAAAGCGCGCGCAATATGACGCCGGAGCAAAGCAGTGCAAACTGTTACAATCAATCGTTATTTTACGACCGAAACCGTCGCCGTACAACCCAGATCCGGTGTTAACGATGCGGCGGTGTAGGCGGGCCGCGGGGGCGGGGGCGGTGGGTCGAGGCGCAGTCCGAACGCGGCGCAACCTTTGCCGCTGGAATGGCCTGGGGCAAACCGGCCCCCGGTCACGCGCCGGATATTCTCGGCGGCGCGGTCAGCGATCCGCTCGGGGCAGCTGCCGGCGCAGCCGTCGGGCAGAAATACGGATAGAGCCCAGGTTTCGCGGTTAGCGAAGCGGATCCGCGCGGCTGTTGCAGCCGCGCCGCCGGGGGCATCGCCCGCGGGTCCTGCGACTTCGGGCAGAAAGTCCTTTGCGGTGATGCGCAAGCCCGGGCGCAGGCGAACAGCAACCGCGGTGGCCGCGACGGGGGCCTTCGGAGAGGGCGCGTATCCTTCCGTCTCATCGCCGCTTCCCGCGAAGACGTGCGGTGAAGCGATCAGGCGCCATTGGCCGGCCGGAAACCACGCGCGCATGGCCCGGACATCTGTCACGCCTTGCAGAAGAACAATGTCCGCATCGATGGCGGCCTTTGGTTTGGGACGGGCCGGTTCGGAGCGGCGTTCGGACCCGAAACTCGTGCGCCACTGCGCTGGCGGCGCCGCAGGCTTGGCGACCGGCAACCCGGGAAGCGCGCGGGCGTCCACCGCCATGATCTTCAGGGTTTCAATGTTCTCCGGGTCCGCTTCGGCGGCGGCGGGCAGCACGCCAACGGCGGCTCCTGCCGCAGCAATGGCCGACCGGAGCAGAACCCAGGGCAAAGATGGCAGGACCATGCTCAGCACCTCCGCCGGCCGCACGTTTTATGCTGTGGCAGTTTCTCTTTTTGGTCCGATTCTGCCTTATAAGGCACTGCGGTTTTCGAAGGATTCCGGTGGGTCGATGAGCGAAGCGGTTGCCGGCATGCCTCAGCGGTCCAGCCTCTGGTGTCCGCGCCTCGCGCTGTTCGCGCTGGCACTCGTCGCAGTTGCTTTGCTGCTGCACCGGTTTTTCGGGATGCCGACTCCCGTCCTACTGAATGTGCTGGCCGTGGGCCTCGTCCTGGCGCTCGCCGCCGTGCTTCTTGGAGCGCTGGGTACTCTTGGCGTCTGGCGGACCGGCCGGAGCGGGGGCGCCCGAATTCTGCTCGGAACGACGGTCGGCGCCGCCATGCTTGCGGTTCCCGTCAGTGCCGGTTTCTTGGCGCGTGCCTATCCGGCACTCAACGATGTGACGACGGATTCCGCCAATCCGCCGGAATACCGGACAATCGCCGCGCTGCGAACCGGAACCGCGAATTCCGCTGTCTACCCCGCCTCCCAATTCGCCGATCTGCAAAAGGCCGCCCATCCCGATCTCCTGCCTCTCGACATCAACCGGCCGCCGGCGGAAACGTTCGATCTCGTCGTCGATGTCCTGAAGGGGATGCAGATGACGGTCGTCGCGGAGGAGCCGCCGTCTGACGACAATCCAGCCGGCCGCGCCGAGGCGGTCGATCGTTCGCTCGTGCTCGGCTTCTATGACGACGTGGCGATCCGGGTTCGTCCGATCGGCGATCCTGCCGATCCCAACTCGCGCGTCGATCTCAGATCCTCGTCGCGTTACGGCCGCGCGGACTTTGGCGCCAATGCACAGCGCATGCGAGATATGATGCGCGAGATCGTGGCGCGGCTCGAGGCGACGGTGCCGGCCATCGGCGATGTCCCGTCGGCCAACAAAAGGACGCTCAAGCCGGGGCGAACCTCTGATCGAGAGAAAGCTGACGGTCGCACGTCACGAGGCGACGCTCGGCCAGATGCTCGACGTGCGCCAGAACGGAAAGCTCCGCCGCCTTGACGAGGCGCTCATCGATGGAACTGTAGACGCGGGCGACCACTTCGGGGATCGATGAAGCGCCATCGCGGATGGCGGCGAGAATGGCCTGCTCGCGCCACTGGCGGTGGACGAGATACGCCTTCACCGAGCGAAGCGGTTTGTCGAGCCTGCCGCCGTGGCCGGGGAGATAGAGCCGGTCGCGCCGCTTCAAGAGCCTCTCCAGGGATGCGATGTAATCCGACATCCGGCCTTCCGGCGGCGCGATCACGGTCGTGTTCCAGGCCATGACGTGATCGCCGGTGAAGACGACGCGGCGGTCGGTGAGCGCAAAGCACAAATGGTCCGGTGCATGACCGGGGACGTGCAGCGCTTTCAGTTGCCAGTCGCTGCCGTCGATCCTGGCGCCATCTTCTATGCGAATGCTGGGCGTGAACTGGTGATCGACGAATTCCTTGCCCGACGGCATGTGGGCCGACGCCGTGCGGTTTGTCGGCCCGTTGCGGCCGTAGGCGAGGATTGGCGCGCCGGTCGCCTCGGCGAGACCGGCTGCTCCGTCGCTGTGGTCGCGGTGGGCGTGGGTGACCAGAATGTGCGTGATCGGCCGGCCGGCGGCAGTTGCCATGATTGCCGCGCGATGGGCCGGATCGTCGGGACCGGGGTCGATGACGGCGAGGGTGGTGGTGCCCACGACGTAGGTGTTGGTGCCTTTGAAGGTGAACGGGCTTGGATTGGGAGCCACCACGCGCACCACGCCGGGCGCCATCGGCTCGGGATGGCCGTAGCGGAATGACATGGCGGTTTTGAACTCGAGTTGGGTCACGGCGCCCGTTCCAACGTGCCTTGGTGCACTTTTATCGAATTTGCCATCGAGCGGGGCCGAACCCTAGCCCGCGCAATGGCGCAGCGGCAGGATCCAAACGCGTATCCACGGGCAAAAAAGGCCAGAGAATTGGTCGGAGCGAGAGGATTCGAACCTCCGACCCCTTGCTCCCGAAGCAAGTGCGCTACCAGGCTGCGCTACGCTCCGACCGGTGCCGCCGGCGTCGAACGTCGCGGATTGCAAGCGTCACGAGGCCCTCGGTTTTCCAGCGTCACGTTGTAGCGCGGGAACGGGGCCGTTGCTGGCGGGGCGGCACCCCAGTATGGTGCGCGCCGCGGCGGGGATACCCGCACCTGATGGGGCGTAGCCAAGTGGTAAGGCAGCGGATTTTGATTCCGCCATGCGGAGGTTCGAACCCTCCCGCCCCAGCCAGCCTGTCCTCCCGTCTGGAGACCAATCGCAGCCGCGTTGTGATCCGACGGAAACCTGCCGCCCATTCCGCGGGTTGCGGGCACGTGGTGCATCGGCGTGCTCCGTATCTGGTCTCCGAGACGACGGAACCGGGGCGCGAAATGCCCATCGTCTCCAATCACCAATTCCGAACTGGTCGGAGCACGGGACTCGATGGTTTGTCCGCGTTGTGGAGATGGCCGTTCGCGCATGACTGGGTGCAGGGCAGGTGGCGCTCAGAGTTCGAAGCCGAGCTGACGCCGTTGGGTCGGCCAGTCGAGCGCCAGGTTGGTCCGGGATCTTCGGCAACCGCTCATGCCTGGCAATCTCGGCTAGATCGCGAAACCTCTGCTGCTTTAGTCCCTCGACCCAGTGATGGGCTCGGGCGACGGCCTTGAGCAAGGCGTCATCGCGGAGCGTCGGCCGCTCATTCTGGTCGTTCACAACGATTTTCTGTTCGACGCGCCGCTTGGTGAAGCGCACGGGGAGTTCAATCGTGAGGGGTCCAGCTTCGCCGGAGGTGATCCGCAGTCCCAGGGTCTCACGCAGTCCTGTGAGCGAGATCTGGATGGCGATGGAGGCCTCCGCAATCGTGACGCGTGAGACCAGCAAGCGCACCAACTCCCGACCTTCGTGCCGCCCGGTTGCCGCAAGGCGCTGGGCGATCTCACGGGCCGATGCGAGCATTGCCGCGATCTGGGCGGGGGCCAAGTCGCCAAGCTCGAGCGCATCCAGAAGCTTAGTTTGATCGGCGAGCATTGCGCGAACCGCGCCGATGACAACCGTGTCGACCTCTGCCGCCGGTAGCCGCCACCGTGGTCCTGTCACGTGGCGTCCCTGAGTGATCAACGACCGAGAGACGTAGTAATGAAAGCGGCGGCCATTCTTGGCCGAATGCGTTGGCGAGAGCCGTTCACCCTGGCCGTCGAACAGCAGACCCGACAACAGGCTCGGATGATTTGCACGCGCCTGCTTCTTGGTCTGAATCCGGTTGTCAGCCAGAACCGATTGGACGCGGTCCCACAGATCCTTCTCGATAATGGGTTGATGCAACCCCGGATGGCCGACGCCCTTATGGACCGCCAATCCAATGTAGGTTCGATTGCTGAGGATGCTGTAGAGGTTGCCCCGCGTTAGGGGGCGGTTGCCCGACACGCGGCCGGTGGCGCTGATCCGTTCAGGCGATCGAATGTTTTCACGTCTCAACTCGCCGGACAGGGCAGTGACCGACTTCAGTTCGAGGTAGCGCCGGAAGATCCTCCGGACGAGCGCAGCTCCGGATTCATCTATGACCAGCGCCCGATCTTGCACGATGTAGCCGATGGGAAGCGTGCCACCCATCCAGATGCCCTTCTGCCGGGATGCTCGAATCTTATCGCGGATCCGCTCGCCAGCGATTTCCCGTTCGAACTGGGCAAACGATAGGAGGACATTGAGGGTCAGTCGACCCATGGAG
>JALOTA010000132.1 GCA_025458125.1 Hyphomicrobium sp. | reverse complement strand
ATTGCGACATTGCCGCAACCCGATTTTTGCCCGAATGCTCGCGAGAACATCGATCGCGCTCTATCAGCTTGGGCGCCGCCCGGCAACCGAGTGCCGTTCTGCAGTCCACCCTAATCGATCCCAACGCATTTCAATGAAAAGGTTTTTCCGCATGCGAGCGACGGCCGGAACGCGACCTTTCCTGATGTTGGTTCTGGGGACGGGTGCGACGCTCGCAGTTTTTGCTCCGCAGGCGTGGAGTAAACCCGCCGCCGACCGGGCCTACACCATTGCCAATTACCCGGTCGAAGCGCGCGCCGCCAATGCGGTGGCTGCGAAAGATGCCGCCATTGCCGACGGCCAGAAGGCCGCGTTCCGCTCCCTTCTGAAGCGGATTGTTCCTGTCACGGCCTACCGGGACATGGCGCGGATCGCCGCCACCGACACCTCAACCCTCATTGATGGCGTCGCTGTTCGCTCGGAGCGCAACTCGGCCACCCAGTATATCGCCAGTCTCGACTTCACCTTCCAGGCTGCCGAGGTCCGCGAACTGTTGAACCGCAAGGGAATACCCTTCGTGGACACGCAGGCCCCCGCAACCATCCTGATACCTCTGACGCGGGACTCGAGATCGGCCGCCGGTCCATCCGGCGAATTCCGTCCGGCGAGCGGGACCTGGAATGCGGTCTGGCCCTCGCTCGACCTCGAGAATTCGGTTTCGCCCCTCAAAGTCGAAAACGTGAAGCCGGAGATTGGGGCCGCGACGCTGCGCGGCCTATATGACGATGCAACGCTCAGCGATTCCATCATGACGTTGGCGGCGGCGTATGGAACCGATCAGGTCGTGGTCGCCATCGCCGAGGTCGATACCGAAGGCCGGCGGGTGAACGTGCTCCTCGCGGGGCAGGATGCCGCCGGCCCGTTCAGCTTGAAACGCGCTTATCGCTTGAGCGACGGCGATCTCGCCTACACACTGGAACTTGCTGCAGTCGTATCGCAGGGCGTGATGGAAGGGCGTTGGAAAGCAGTCAGCTCGGGTGTCGTTGCTGCCCCGGTGACAGCTGCCGGAGGTGACGAGATCTCCTTTGACGCCGAGTTCGCCGGTAAGGAGGATTGGAATGCGATGCGTCGTGTGCTGCTCGAGGCGCCGGGCATCGACGACATCCGTATCGGTTCGATCTCCCCCGATCGCGCGTCCGTCAGTCTCAAATATCCGGGAGGCGGCCCCGCTCTTTCGCGCGCCCTGGCGAGCTACGGTATCTCCCTGACGGACACGGGGGGGCTGTGGGTCATGCGGCAAGCTCGTTGATGTTCAGGCTGCTGCGTCAAGGGTATTCCCTGCGAAGGCTTGCCCGCGAAGGCCAAGCATGGCAGCTGTGCGGCGACCGGCCCCCACGTGATCCCTGCGGACCCGCCGTCGTCCGCCTGGTCTCCTGCGTTTTCAAATTAACAAAGCATCATACGAAGACCTGCCCGTGAGCCTTCCAAACATCATTACGACCGGCCGTGTCATTCTCGTGCCCGTTATCTTCTGGCTGCTCGTCACGGGCCAGTCGCAGCTTGCCTTCTACGCCTTCCTGGTGGCCGGGCTCTCGGACGCCGTCGACGGCTATCTCGCCACGCGCTTCAATTGGAAGACCGAGTTGGGCTCCTACCTCGACCCGATCGCCGACAAACTGCTTTTCGTCAGCATGTTCGTCGCCTTCGGTGTTTCCAAAGCGCTGCCGCTTTGGCTGGTCATCGCCGTTGTATCGCGCGATATTCTGATCGTGGCGGGCGTCGTGCTCGCCTGGCTCATGGACCGGCCGTTCAAAATGAAGCCGTTGGGCGTGAGCAAGGCTAATACGGCCGCGCTCGTGGTTCTAGTGGCGGTTGTACTGGCCGACCAGGCATTCTCGCTGGGCCTCGATACTTTGAAGATTTTGCTGATCGGGTTGACGGGCGCGTTGACGTTTGCGTCGCTGGCGGCCTATCTCGATCTGTGGTTGAGACATATGTCTGCCGCGGACGCACCCGGCTCGCGGACATGAAGTCTGACCCGCCGCTTGCCGGAAATCGCTGGAAGCGAACCAATGACCGTTCCGGAGCCACAGTCTGTACCTGAGCAGCTCGTCTTCGACCTGCCACACCGTCCTGCGCTGGCGCTGGAGGATTTCCTTGTCGGGCCGAGCAACGAAGCTGCGGTGGCTCTCGTGGATGGCTGGCCCGGATGGACAGCACGCGCGGCCATCGTGGTCGGGCCAGCGGGATCGGGCAAGAGCCACCTCACCAACGTCTGGCGCCTGAAGTCTGGTGCCCCGAGCATTTCCGCGCCGCTCCTGTCCGAAGAGGCAATCGCTGAAATCGAGAAGGCCGGAGCCCTTGCAGTGGAAGACCTCGATCGAGGTATTGCGGACGAACGGGTTTTCTTTCACCTCCTAAACCTGACGAAGGAGAAGGGATACGCGCTGCTCGCCACCTCTCGCATGGCACCTGGGGAATTGGACGTCACTCTGCCCGACCTGCGCTCACGTCTGCGCGCACTGCCGATGGTTCGCATCGAAGCGCCTGACGATCACATTCTGAAAGCGGTGCTCGTGAAGCTTTTCACCGACCGGCAGTTGACTCCCGATCCTCACGTGATCGGCCATCTGGCCCTTCACATGGATCGCTCCTTCGAAGCCGCCCAGAAGGTGGTCGAGGCGTGTGACCAGCTGGCCCTGGCGCGCCAGCGCAAGGTAACGCGGCCGATTGCTGCCGAGGCGCTGGAGCGGGTACGGTCTTGCACCCCTGCCATTGGCAAGGACTGACTGTCATGCAATCGTCGTATACAGCGGGCCTTAGTCGACCCCGTTGCAGCAACGGAAGGTGATTGGGCATGTCGACAGTCAAGGGGAAATCAAAGGCCGTATCCAGCCACTCACCCGGCGAACCGGCAGCGCCTCCGCCTTCGGGTCCGGACCGCTTCTACAATCGCGAACTGTCCTGGCTTCAGTTCAACCGGCGGGTTCTCGAGGAGGCCCGCAACGAAAACCACCCCATTCTGGAACGGCTGCGGTTCCTCTCGATCTCGGCTTCGAACCTCGACGAATTCTACATGGTGCGCGCCGCCGGTGTTTACGGCCAGATCGCCGCCGGGGTGACGACGACGACCCAGGATGGCCTCACGCCCTCCGAGCAGCTTGCTGCCATCAACGCATTTGCGGCCGCACTCGTTGCCGACAAACAGGCCATCTGGCGCTCCATCCGCAGCGAACTCGAGGTCAGCGGCATCAAGATCGTGGAGCCGGAAGAGTTGACCTCCGGCGAAGTGGTCTGGCTCGAGAATCTGTTCCTCACGCACATTTTCCCAATTCTCACGCCGATCGCGGTCGATCCCGCTCACCCATTCCCGTTCATTCTCAACAAGGGTCTCACCCTTGCCGTTCAGCTCCAGCGCCAGGCGGACGGCAAGACGATGAGCGGCCTCATTCCCATTCCCGGCCAGCTGGAACGCTTCATTCGTCTCAGAACCGAGACGTCGTCGACGGAGAAGCAGATCCGATTCATCCAGTTGGAACAGATGATCTGTTCATGGGGTTCGAGGTCAAGGCGAAGGGCGCCTTCCGTGTGCTGCGCGACAGCGATATCGAGCTTCAGGAAGAAGCCGAGGATCTCGTCCGCTCCTACGAAACGCTCCTGAAGCGCCGCCGCCGTGGAATGGTGATCCGGCTCGAACTGGAAAGCCGGATGCCCGAACAGTTGCGCCGTCTCGTGGCAGATGAACTGGAGGTCGGCGAAGAAGCCGTCTTCGTCAAAGACGGCGTTCTGGGTCTATCCGACACCAGTCAGCTCATCGTTTCGGATCGGCCGGACCTTCTCTTCAAGCCCTACAACACCCGCTTCCCCGAGCGAATCCGCGAGTACAATGGTGACTGCTTCGCGGCCATCAGCAAGAAGGACCTCGTTGTCCACCATCCGTATGAGAGCTTCGACGTGGTGGTGCAGTTCCTTCGTCAGGCGGTCAATGATCCCAATGTCATGGCGATCAAATGGACGCTTTACCGGACTTCCCGCGACAGCCCGATCGTGCAGGCGCTGAAGGAAGCGGTCGAGGCGGGCAAGTCGGTTACGGCGGTTGTCGAGTTGAAGGCTCGCTTCGATGAAGCCGCCAACATTCGCTGGGCACGGGACTTGGAAAACGCCGGTGTCCACGTCGTCTATGGCTTCATCGAACTGAAGACCCACGCCAAGCTGGGCGTGGTGGTGCGCCGGGAAGGATCCGAACTTGCCACCTACTGCCACATCGGCACCGGCAACTATCATCCCCAGACGGCAAAGGTTTATACGGACCTCTCCGTCTTCACCCGCAATCCGGCGATTGCGCGCGACGTCACTCGCATCCTGAACTTTGTGTACGGACCTCTCCGTCTTCACCCGCAATCCGGCGATTGCGCGCGACGTCACTCGCATCCTGAACTTTGTGACCGGTTACGGTAACCCCGGCGAACTGGAAGTGATGTCGGCAAGCCCGAACGGCATCCGGCAGAAGATCCTCGCCCATATCCACGAGGAGATCGGCCACGCCAAAGCCGGCCGGCCTGCGGGGATCTGGATGAAAATGAACTCGCTCGTCGATGCACAGACCATCGATGCGCTCTACGAAGCGAGCAACGCGGGGGTATCGATCGACATCATTTGCCGTGGCGTCTGCTGCCTGAGACCGGGAATCGCCGGCCTTTCGGAGAATATCCGAGTCAAGAGCATTATTGGCCGCTTCCTAGAACATGCGCGTATCTACTGCTTTGGCCGGGGGGAACCGTTGCCTTCGCCCAAGGCCACGGTCTACATCTCCTCCGCTGATATGATGCCTCGCAATCTCGACCGGCGTGTCGAAGCCATGCTGCCAATTCTGAATCCGACCGTTCATGAGCAGATCCTCAACCAAATCATGGTCGCCAACTTGATGGACAATCAGCAGAGCTGGCGCATTCTGGCTGACGGTTCGTCGGAGCGCATTCGTCCTGCGTCCGGCGAGGTGTCCTTCAATGCACACAAGTACTTCATGACCAACCCGAGCCTGTCGGGCCGCGGTCAGGCGCTGAAGACGAGTTCGCCCCCCAAGTTCCGTGTGCGAGGTGCCGATTGAAGCAGGGATCGGACGTCGCAAGCCTGATGCAGATGCTGGG
>JALOTA010000131.1 GCA_025458125.1 Hyphomicrobium sp. | reverse complement strand
CAGTCAAAGACGGCCGTTTCTGGTCCGGTTCGGGGATGCGATCAAGCGGCGCGGCGGCGCGTCAGTGCCAGCAGGAGGCCGAGGGTAATGGAAATGGCCAGCGTGGACGATCCGCCGGCCGAGAGGTAGGGCAGCGTGATGCCCTTGGCGGGAAGCAGGCCGACGTTCACGCCCATGTTGAACAGGGCCTGCAGCCCGAACACCAGAGCCAGTCCGATGATCGCGAGTTTCGTGGCAAGGTCGCGCTCCTGCCCGGCGCGGTAGAGCGCCCGAAGCACGATGAAGGCGAACAACAGGACGATCGCGAGGCAGGCGATGGCGCCGTACTCTTCGGCGATGACGGCGAAGATGAAGTCGGTGTGGGCGTCGGGAAGCGATGTCTTGATGGTCCCCTCTCCCGGACCCCGGCCGAAGAATCCGCCCTGGGTAAATGACTGCAACGCGCGGTCGACCTGGCTATTGTCGCCCGGAGCCGGATCGAGAAACCGGTCGACGCGTGCCTGCACGTGCGGAAAGGCGACGTAGGCGCCGACAATACCACCCAGGCCGATCGCGACGATGGCGGCCGCGTAGATGAGCGGCTGCCCGGAAACGAAGAACAGCGCGCTCCAGACCAGACTGAGCAGCAGCGTCTGTCCAACGTCGGGCTGGAGAACCAGGAAGCAAGCTACAAGCGCGTAGAGACCGATCGCCAGCCATAGTCCAGGCATTTCGGGCCGCGTACGAGCCTCGGCGAGCAGCCATCCTGAAACGACCACGAAGGCCGGCTTCAAAAATTCGGACGGCTGCACGGAGTGCCCTGCGAGAGATAGCCAGCGGCGCGCGCCATTGATTTCCTGACCTGCGAAATGAACCGCAACGAGGCCCGCAATCGCAATGAACAGGAGTGCAAATGAGAACCGGCGCGCTTCGCGGGGCGTGAACAACGAAAGGAGCAGAAGGATCATCGCTCCCAGCGCCGAAAAGAAGACCTGGCGCTCGACGAAATGGTACGCCGAAAATCCCTTCTTCAGTGCAACGGCAGGACTTGCAGCCAACGAGAATACGAGACCGGCACCGATCAGAATAAAGATTGCGACGAGAAGTGCGCGATCGACCGTAAACCACCAGCCGGCCAGCCGGCTGCGGTCTTCGCGGGAAAAGCTCATGGTGTCCCGCGGCGCGCGAGTTCCGCGGCCACGAGCCGGCGGAAATAATCGCCCCGCTCCTCGAAGTTCTTGAACTGATCGTAGGATGCGCAAGCCGGCGACAGCAGCACAACGCTCTCCGCGGCACCGGACGTCAGGGCATCCTGCGTCGCCCTGGCGACGGCGACATCCAAGGTGCCGCACGCTTCGAAGGGTACGGCGGTGCCGAGCGTCGAAGCGAACTCATCCGTAGCGGCACCGATGAGGTAGGCTTTCGTCAGTCGCGGAAAAAAGCAACGCAAGCCCTCGATGCCGCCGTCCTTCGCCTTGCCTCCGAGTATGAGGTGAATGCCTTCGGGCCACGCCGCCAACGCCTTCGCCGTACTCTCAGCGTTCGTGGCCTTGCTGTCGTTGATAAAGAGCGTATCGCCCAGCCGGCCGATCTGCTCCATGCGGTGCGGCAGACCCGGATAGGTCGACAGAAAGGGGGCGATCTCGTTGTCGAAGAGCCCGGCAAGCCGCAGCGCGCCGTAGGCAGCGCACGCGTTCTCTCCATTGTGACGCCCGCGCAGGGAGGGCACGCCCGCGAGATCGGCCACGGGTTCGCCGTGATAGGAAACGACGGAACCCTCATAGGTGATGTCGGCGCTATCGAGCGTCGATGCCGTCAACAGCGGCTTTCCGGCCGCCAGATATTTGCCGGCAATAGCGCGAGTACAGTCGTCGTCGACGACAACCGCGGCCGCATCGGCGCCGGCGACGAGACGTTCTTTCACGCGCGCATAATTTTCCATCGTCCCGTGCCGGTCGAGATGATCGGGCGTGACATTCAGAAGAACGCCGACGCTCGGACGGATGGAGGGAGCGAGGTCGATCTGGAACGACGAACACTCGACAACATAAAAGCGTTCCGGCTGGAGAGGTTCGAGGGTGAGGATCGCGCGGCCAATGTTGCCGCCCAGTTGAACGTCGTGGCCGGCCTCCTTGAGGATGTGCGCGATCAGTGCCGTCGTCGTCGACTTTCCGTTCGTACCCGTGATTGCGATGAACGGGGCCGCCGGGCAAATCGCAGCTCGTTCGCGGCAGAAGAGTTCGATATCTCCGATGACGTCCACGCCCGCCGCCCTGGCCTTGCCGACCGTCCAATGCGGCTCGGGGTGGGTCAGGGGAACGCCCGGCGCCAGGATCAAAGCGGCAAAGCGCGACCAGTCCTCGCGAAACAGATCGACCAGAGGCACGCCTGCTGCAGCGGCGCTTTTCCGTCCCGCCTCGCTGTCGTCCCATGCCGCGACGCGGGCGCCGCCTTCCATGAGCGCATAGGCCGTGGCGTTACCCGACGCACCGAGACCGAACACCGCCACGTCGAGACCGGAGAAAGTGGTGATCGGTATCATCTGGCCGGCTCGCTCAGCGCAGTTTCAAAGTGGCGAGACCGGCCAGCGCGAGAAGGACGGAGATGATCCAGAACCGCACGACAACCGTGCTCTCCTGCCAACCCTTCTGCTCGAAATGATGGTGCAGAGGCGCCATCCGGAAGACTCGTTTCCCGGTCAGCTTGAACGACACCACCTGAATGACGACGGACAGCGTTTCGAGCACGAACAGCCCTCCGACGATGGCGAGGACGATTTCGTGCTTGGTCGCGACGGCGATCGCGCCCAGCGCCCCGCCGAGCGCGAGTGAGCCCGTGTCGCCCATGAAGATCATCGCGGGCGGAGCGTTGAACCAAAGGAAGCCCAGTCCCGCGCCGATCAGAGCGCCGCACACCACGGCCAGTTCGGCAGTGCCGGCGACGTAGTGGATTTGCAGGTGTGTGGCAAACTTTTCCGATCCGATGAGATAAGCGATGAGGCCGAACGTGGCGGCGGCGATCATCACGGGCACGATGGCGAGGCCATCGAGCCCGTCGGTCAAGTTGACCGCATTTCCGGCTCCCGCAATCACCAGCATCCCAAACAGCACGAAAGCGGGACCGAGGTAGATCAGCGTATCCTTGAAGAAGGGAACGGCCAGCTGGCCGGCCAAGGCCGGTGTGGACAGGGACATGATGGCCCATGTGGCCAGCGCCGCGACGAAAAGTTCAATGCCGAGACGCGCCTTGCCGCCAAAGCCGCTTGCGTGTTGCTTCGTCACCTTCAGATAGTCGTCATAGAAACCGATCGCGCCGTAGGCCAGCGTGACGCCCAGGACGATCCAGACATAGAGGTTAGACCAGTCTGACCACATCAGCGTGGAGAAGGTGACGCTGGCGAGGATCATCAGGCCGCCCATCGTCGGCGTTCCGCGCTTCGCAAGATGACTCTTGGGTCCGTCGTCGCGGATCGGTTGTCCCTTTCCCTGCTTCAACCGGAGGACGTCGATGATCGCCGGGCCGAACAGCATCACGAACAAAAGCGCCGTGAAGATTGCTCCGCCGGTGCGAAACGTGATGTAGCGGAAGACGTTGAGCAGACCGATCTGGTCGCTGAACTGCCCCAACTCGTAGAGCATGCGTCTTGTCTCCCCCTCCCCCTGGCTCCGG
>JALOTA010000130.1 GCA_025458125.1 Hyphomicrobium sp. | reverse complement strand
GAAGGAAAAGGAGGAAGTCGAAGAGACAACGGTCATCTCCTCGGAGGCCGGCGAAGAGCAGGAGGTCGAGGAGATCCAGCCCGAGCCGGTGAAGGAACCCACTCCACCGCAGGTCGCCACGCTGGCTCAGGAAGCGCAGATCGCCGTCGAGGAAAAGCGAGCTGCGAGCGTCGAGAAATCTGGTGGTGACGCAACGAGCCACAGCAAGTACCTGGGAAAGTTGCGCAACCATCTTGAGCAAAAGAAGGTGAACCCGAGGACGCGGCAGGTTGGGACAGCCGTGGTCCGTTTCACCGTGGATGCGACGGGCCAGCTCCTCACCCGCGAGATCGCGCTCAGCTCCGGCAATAAGCAGCTGGATGACGCGGCTATAGCATCTGTCGAAAAGGCCGCCCCATTCCCCGCCATGCCCGAAGATATCGACCGGGGACCCTTGGTGGTCTCGGTGCCGTTCCGCTTCACCGTACGCTGATTGACGCCGGGATTTGTCCACCAAAGCTGGGGGGCAGTTAACCGCGCCTTATCAATTGCGGAATAGGCTTTAAGCCGATTTTGTAACGATCGGTATAAAAATGATCCGAAATTCCATCGGGAGGTCGAGCGGCGTTTCGCTCATGGGGGAATATGCTTCTCTCGTCGGCGAGGCCGTCCTGCGCCAGCGTACCCGGCAAGCGGAACACACCGCCCGGATCGAAGCGGAGCTCGCCAATCGCGTCAAGAGCGAGTTCATCGCCAATATGAGCCATGAGCTGAGAACTCCGCTCAACACCATCATCGGGTTCTCGAAAATTGTCAGCGAGCACGACAAGCGTCCTGTCCCCAGTGCCGAGATCGTGGAGTACGCAAAACTCATTCATGACGCTGCCGGCCACCTGCTGAACGTCATCAACGACATTCTCGATATCTCGAAGATTCAGAGCGGGCACTACACGCTCAACGCTCACGAAACCAACATCGAAGAGGTTCTCCAGGCGACATATGCGGCCAATCTGGCTGCGGCCAGGGAGGCCGGTGTTTCACTGGACATAGAAATCAAAGACCACCTTCCGACGGTGCGGGGCGACGCTGCCAAGCTCCAGCAGGCTATCGGCAACGTCGTCTCGAACGCCATCAAGTTCACGTTGCAGGAAGGCTCGGTTAAGATCGGAGCCATTCGCCTGCAGGACGGCGGCATCGGCATCGTGGTTAGCGATACGGGCATCGGCATGTCGCCCGACGAGATCGAGCTTGCCACGGCGCTATTCGGCCAAGTGGATGGAGGCCGCAGCCGCTGGCGCGAGGGAACGGGGCTTGGCTTGCCAATTGCACGTTCGCTCATCGAGCTGCACGGCGGGCAGTTCAAGATCACGAGTGAAAAGGGTAAGGGAACCGAAGTTGCCATCCAGCTCCCCTCAGCCTCGACCTTCAACATTCAAGAAGCCCGCGATGCGCTGCTCGGCAGCGGCGGTCTAGTGTAATTGCGAGCACACGTGGTCAAGAGTGACATCATGCAAAATCTCGGAGCAGATTCCCGCTTCGGTACGCTCGCAGCTTTTGACGGTTCGATCGGACGGATCGTTTCGGTCACCGGATCGAAGGCCATCGTTCTTCTCGATACACCCAAGGATGGGAACTCGCGAAACGAGTACGAGCGACCCGAGATGGGAACGCTGCTTGCAATCGACACCACGAATACAGTGGTTCTCGCGATTGTCTCCGCACTCAGTGTGCCCGTTCCCGCGCAGCGGGAAGGAGAAGGTGAAATCTGGATCGCGGAGCTGGGTCTGGTGGGCGAACTCTGGCGCACCGCCTCCGGGCAACCCGCAACCTTCAACCGTGGTGTTACCATCTATCCCGGTCTCGGCGACCGCGTGCGGGTCGCGACCAAGACGGAGCTGACACTGGCCTTTTGCGGCGGCGACACTCGTGCCGTGCGGGTCGGCTGTGTGAGGCAGGATACGACCATCGACGCGCTGGTGCGCGTGGATGATTTGCTTGGCAAGCACTTCGCCGTTCTCGGCACCACCGGTTCTGGCAAATCATGCACCACCGCGCTGATCCTGCGCTCCATCCTGGATCAAAATCCTGCAGCCCACATCGTGCTTCTGGATCCGCACAACGAATACGCGACGGCATTCAGCGATGTGGCCGAAGTGATAAGCCCCTGGAACATGCAGCTGCCGCTATGGCTTCTCAATTTCGAGGAAGCCGTCGAGGTTCTGATAAGCGATCCAGAGCGAAAGCAGGAAATCGAGATCCTGCAGGATCTCATTCCGCTGGCGAAAACCCGGTATGCAGCGGGCCGCCAGACGGATCAGAAGCTGCGGCGCGGGCTTTTCGATCAGGGGCGCTTCACGGTCGACACACCTGTGCCGTACCGCATTTCGGACCTTACCAGCCTCATCGACGAGCGGATGGGCAAGCTGGAGAACAAGCGCGACCTCACGCCGTACCGCAATCTGAAGGCGCGCATCGATACGATTTCGCAGGACGGCCGCTATGCCTTCATGTTCGGGGCCCTCACCGTCTATGACGGCATGACCCAGATCCTGTCGCGCATCTTCCGCGTGCCTGTCCAGGGCAAGCCGATCACGATTCTGGAGTTGACCGGCATCCCCACCGAAATTGTCAACGTGGTCGTTTCCGTTCTCTGCCGGCTGACGTTCGATTTTGCCCTGTGGAGCGAGGGCAAGGTTCCAGTGACGCTCGTCTGCGAGGAAGCGCACCGCTACGTGCCGCTCAGCCCGCAGCTCGGCTTCGAGCCATGCAAGCGGGCAATTGCGAAGATTGCACGAGAAGGCCGTAAGTACGGCGTTTCTCTCTGCATCGTCACGCAACGGCCGGCGGAGATCGATCCGACCATTCTTTCCCAGTGCAACACCGTGTTCGCGCTGCGCATGTCCAACGATCGCGACCAGGCAATCGTATCCTCGGCCATTTCGGACACGGGTTCAGGGTTGCTCGAATTCCTGCCGGCGCTCGGCCAGCGTGAGGCCATCGCTTTCGGCGACGGCGTGCCGCTGCCCGTCCGCATCAAGTTCGATGAACTCCCACGGAACCGCATGCCTCGTTCATCGACGGCAAAGTTCAGCGAGATGTGGCAGAACTCGATCGGCGATGAAAGTTTCCTGGAGCAGGTCGTCGATCGCTGGCGCGCGGCTGGCTCGGGTCAAGGCATCGACACCAGCCATCAGGCCGCCAGAATGGCGGAGTCCTTGAACATCGGTGGGGCCGGCACGGAGCCCCCCGACGCCGTGCAGCCGCAGCGTCCCATGCCGCGCGCGCCCGGCAGCACTCTCTTGCGGCGCGACACGCTGGCCACGCAAAATGCCAACGTGCCCACGTCTCCGGCTGCCGCTTCAGGGAGCGGGGAGCGGCTGTCGCTTCGCGAGCGGCTCTTGCGCCCCACACCAGCGCGCTGATTGTTTGCAGGCGAGAGACTGAGCGGCTGATCTCATCGCTTGGGTTCGACCGGCCTCAAGTCGACGACGCGGCCCTGATCGATTGTTGGCGGGGCCGACGGGCCGACGGGCATGGCCGCCGACGGGTTCCCCTGGGCTTCGCGCTCCTTTGTCAGGAACCGGCGCCAGCTCAGCGGAATAGCGGCGAGGTATGCAAGGGATGTGATCGCAAGCGTCTCGTTCGCAAGCGTCTCGTAGGGAAATGTGAGCAGGCAGGCCACGAGGCCTACGGCGACAATGAAGATCGGGAGGACGTATTCGCGGCGGATACGCTCGCCCAAGAGCTTGCCCGAGTAGGTCGGAATGGTGGAGACCATCATCACGGCGATGATGACGGTATAGATCAGTACGACGCTGAGGGCGATGCGCGATGCGTTGGCATCAAGGCCCAGCTTCGATAGATAGAAGGGCAGAAGCACGACGATGGCTGCGGCCGGCGTGGGCATTCCTGTGAAGTAATTCGACTGCCACTTTGGCTTTTCCTCGTCCACAGCGACGTTGAAGCGAGCGAGGCGCAAGGCCGAGGCAAGGGCAAACATCATCACGCAGATCCAGCCGATGCCTTTCACGTCGACAAGCCCCCAGGTGAACAGCAGGATGGCGGGAGCAACGCCAAAATTGACGAAGTCGGCAAGGCTGTCCAACTCGGCACCGAAGCGCGATGACGCTTTCAGCAAGCGCGCCACGCGGCCGTCGATGCCGTCGAGCATGGCGGCGAAAACAATAGCCGCCAGTGCGACATCCCAGCGGCCTTCGATGGACATCCGGATGGACGTAAGGCCCGCGCAGAGGCCGAGCAGCGTGAAGAAGTTGGGCACCAGCATCCTGACCGGCACGCGCTGATGTGAAAACAACCGGCGGCGGCGGCGGCGCGAGATTTCCTTCTCGATATGCGGCAGTTCAGGGTCCATGGTCGCCTCCAGTGCGCCGGAGCGAGAACGATGATCACAAACGGTGACCGCTGGCTTTGTCTTCCCGGACGCGCAGCGTAGCGCAAAAGAGGATCGCGCGCACTGCGGCGGGGATCAGACCCGGCGTGCCTCCCGCTCCGGCTCTGTGGATTTCAAGTCCGCAAGGACGGTCTCTCCACCAATTGCCCGCTGGCCGACTGCGACGAGGGCACCATGCCCCGGCGGCAGAAACGTGTCGACGCGCGAGCCAAACCGGATCAATCCGAAACGCTGGCCGACGCCCAGCGCATCGCCTTCCTGTGAGAAGGTCACGATGCGCCGCGCGACGAGGCCGGCGATCTGTACGACACCGATCTCCTGTCCGGCAGGCGTTTCGATAACGATGGCGCGGCGCTCGTTATCTTCGCTGGCTTTGTCGAGCGCGGCGTTCAGAAACGCGCCGGGAATGTAGACCGAGCGCTTGATGCGGCCGGCGACGGGTGCGCGATTGACGTGGACATCGAAGACGGAAAGGAAAACGGAAATTCGCACGCGTTCGGCGTCGCCCAGGCCCAGCTCCGAGGGCGGGCGGACCTTTTCGATCATGGAAACCCGGCCGTCGGCGGGTGATATGACGAGGCCCTCACGCAATGGCGTGACGCGCGCAGGATCGCGGAAGAAGTAGCAAATCCAGGCCGTGATGCCGGCGGCGATCCAGCCGATCGGGTCCCAGATGAGGAATCCGAGCAGCGTGACGAGAAGCCCGATCGCGATGAATTTGTGTCCGTCCTGATG
>JALOTA010000076.1 GCA_025458125.1 Hyphomicrobium sp. | reverse complement strand
GCGTCAGGCGGCCCGGCGTTGGACTTCCGGGCGCCACACAAGAGGCGAACGAGCGACAAGACCCAGGCCGTCAGGAGCGGACTTCGGACCCAGTCGGGTCGGATCGAGGCTCCATTTCTGAGCCACCTGCATCACATGATTTTCAGTCGGGTGCAGGATCAGTTTCCCGCCGGCGTCGCCGCGGCGATCGCGCACTCCGCGCAGTTCGAAGAGTTTGAGGCCGAGCGCACGCTCTTCGCGGGTGGTCTTGCCTCTGTTCCAGATGACACCCTCGTCACCCACGGCAAAGGCCCGGACGATGCGTCCGTCTATGACGCGCGCCCAGGCGAACAGATCAACCGGCGGAAACGCGACGAACAACTGCACCTCGACGAATTTCTGTCCGAGTTCAAGAAGGAGAGGCGTCGCTTTATCGACGAACGACCTGCCCATGGGTTGGGGCAGCGGCAGGCCGACTACGAACGTCCAGCCGTTGACGGGTGGTGAAACGAACACCTGGGTCTGACCGAGCCGGGGATCGTAAACGGTGCCAATTCCCGAATTCCAGTTGCAGTAGCGGCCTTCGGCCAGCCCCAGCGCGCCCACGACGGCGGCGGTGTCGCGCGATCGGATCGCCAGCCAAGCCATTTGATAACCGAAGGCAACCGGCCGATCGGGCGTTATGGGATAGACGACGCGTGCTTCGCCGAGACGCGGCGCCAGGTAAAGCGCCGCCACCGCAACGGTTGCCACCACCATGATGAGGATCGTTAGAATCACTGTTGCCTCGCCGCTCAGCGAGTTAGCGGAGCGGTGCAGGCTCGATCAAGATCATGTCAGCGGATTTTCAACGGTGCGGAGTGGGCAGCAAACGAGACCAGCTGGCGCGAACCCGGTTTGCGGGATTAATCCGAGCCGCGACGGCTGGTCTCTAACTGCTGCCGGTCCCATGCCGCGAAGAGGGCGTGCAGCGCAGGACCGTCCGGACATTCGCCGGTGCAGTCTGAATACCGGCTGGCAGCGACAGCTCATTGACGGATCGACGACTGATCTATGACAGCCGTGCACGTACCTGCCGTGGCGCTGTAGTGAAGCGTGGCAGCAGTAAGGGGGCAGTTTATCCAAACGAAAACGGGACCCGAAGGGGTCCCGTCTGCGCTGCAAAGAGTTTCAAGCGATCAGGGCAGAACAACCTTGGCGGAGAAGACGAACCTCTCATCTGCCAGTCCTTCGCCGGCAAAGAAGTTGCCCGAGTCGTTATTGGCGCTGTCGGAGATGTTGGTATCCCAATAGCGGAAGTCCATCGTGAACTTCTCGACCGTCAGCGACAAACCTGCGTTCCAGTACACATAGTCGTTCTCGCAAGGTACGCCACAGCTAGCCACAGCCGAACCGTCATCCGCCGAAGAATAACCGACCAGACCGCTCAGCGAAGGCTCGAACATGCCCCACGTCGGCAACGTATAGGCGAGTACGCCTTCCACCGTCCATGTCTCGACGTAGTTCTGCTGATCGGGCGTATACCAGAACGTGACGCCGCCACTCAGGTCCTTGAGAAGTTCCGTTTTGGCGCCGGCCTTGAATTCCACGTAATCGCCGGAGTCGTCGGCGCCGGGATAGAGATAGCCGACCACGCCGAAGTCGAAGCTGACCTGCCCCCACGTTGGCGTGATGCCTGCGTAGAGGTCGAGTTCCCAGGGGCCATAAAGGTTCTGATCGGTGTAGTCGCTGACGTTAGAGGCCCAGGCACCGGCATAGAAGATGCCGTAGGTCATATCGAGCGACCCTTGAGCCGCTGGCTTCTCGTCCGAGAGCGAAATGCCGCGAAACACGTAATCGGACGTCGCGCCGACGGTCATGGACCAGCCAAACTCACGATCCTCGGCGTTGGCGACCCCAGCCCCAGCCATAAGGGCCACTGCCACGAGAGCCGATTTCGTCGAAAGCGATTTCATGTTTTGCATCAGGCTGACGCCCGTCCCCCTCGTTCGACGCCAGGCGCCGAAGATTCCCCTGAGGCAACTCAACGCGATTGTGTCGGCCGCGGCAATGGCCCGACGACCATTCCAGTCATTTTGAAAGATGATCGTCGCTTCCCTGCAACATTTTTGCGCGCGGGGGTGGATTTCCATGCAGGTCTGGCAGGTGCCTGAAAGAAAATCGGGGCCCTACTAGGGCCCCGAAACGCTTCATTCATGAATGATTCGAACCGGCTAGGCTCAAGGCAGCACGACCTTGGCCGAGAAGACGAACGTCGGGCCGCACTGGAAGCTCGAAGCGTTGCTAGAATTAAAGTCGCACTGGGCATCGGCGGCGCTTGAGAGTGACGTGTCCCAATAGCGGAAGTCCATCGTGAACTTCTCGACCGTGAGAGAGAGACCCGCGTTCCACCACTGGTATTCGTCATCACCCCAAGCGAGTGCGTAGTCCACGTATTCCTGATCGTAACCCCACTGCGATCCGAACGCGGCGCTGATGGTCGGGGAGAACATACCCCACGACGGCAGCGCATACGAGGCGATGCCTTCGATCGTGTAGGTTTCCCCGGATTCCCACTGCGCATCAGGCGAGTAGTAGTTGTTGAGCGTCAGCGTCAGATCCTTCATCGGAGAGACGCTGGCTCCAGCCTTGAACTCAAGATAGTCGCCGTCATTGGTGAAGCCGTTCTGGCCGGGAAATGTGTAGTAGAGAACCGCCAGATCGAACGTAACGGGACCCCAAACCGGTTTGGCGCCGATATAGTAATCGACTTCCGCCGGGCCGATGTCGCCCGAAGGGCAACCGGCCGCGGCGAACGCCGGGCCAACGCCCTCTGTGTCACATGTCGCAGGATCACCGGGTCCACCGAAGTTGGGATAATCGGTGTTCGAGGCCCAGACGCCCGCGTACCAGAGGCCGTAGGTCACATCGAAGGAGCCCTGGACGGCCGGATCGCGGTTTGAGTTGGAGAAGCCGCGAAACACGTAGTCGCTGGTTCCGCCGATCGTGATGGAGTAGGCGAAATCGTCGGCCGATGCCGGAACCGAGGCCGCCGCCAGCGCCAGCGTTGCCGCGGTAGCGCTCAAAACCTTATTGACCGTCTTCATTATCGAAACCCCCGTCCCTGCTTCCTGATGATCCACGATCCGTCTGGACTGAGGGGCCCAGGTGTGGATCACGCGATCTGGCTGACATCAGAGAAAACAGAAATCAGGACATGCCAGCAAGAAAACACTGGCCTTTTCCGTGTGTTGGAAAACCGCTGTATCTCATTGGCAACGAACGAGATTTTATGACTAAATTAGCAACATGATCTGCTTGTTTTTTGGTCTCCCGGTGCGGCTCGCTCATTCGGCGTGAGGCTGAATAAGCATCAGAGCGGCTTGTTTTTAATCAGCTGGACCGGTCATCGCCGGCCGTCGATCCAACGTACATTGCCGGGTCGGGCCTATTCAGGCAGAATCGCCACACAAATCGGGATCATCGGAAATGCCGTCAGCCGCGCCTCGCCCTGTCGTTCTCATCACCGGGGCGGCGCGCAGAATTGGGCGTGCAATCGCCCTCGATCTCGCCGGACGGGGATTCGACGTCGCCATTCATTACCGGCATTCGCGGGAAGCAGCGGAGACGGCCGTCGAAGAAATGCGCAAGCTCGGGTCCCGCGCCGTGGCTCTGGCCGGAGACCTGGAAAAGCCCGAGGATGTCGCGGGTCTGGTTCCCGGCTGCTGCGAAGCCCTTGGCGCCCCCACCATCCTGATCAATAACGCGAGCGAGTTTCAGCCCGATAGCGTCGGCACAACGTCGCTCCACAGCTGGAACGCCCATCACGACATCAACCTGCGGGCGCCGGTCTTTCTCGCCCAGGAGGTCGTGCGGCATCTGCCCGACGGCGAGGAAGGCAACATCATCAACATCATCGACCAGCGAGTGTGGAAGCTCACTCCGGAATTCTTTTCCTACACCTTGTCGAAGGCCGGGCTTTGGACCGCGACCCGCACGCTCGCACAGGCGCTGGCTCCGCGCGTGAGGGTCAACGCGATCGGGCCCGGTCCGGTTCTGAAAAGCATTCACCAGACGGATGCGGATTTCTCTGCGGAAGTCGCCTCGACGTTGCTTCAACGCGGCCCCAGCACTGCTGAAATCGCGGCTGCCGTGCGCTTCATTCTCGATGCACCGGCCATGACCGGTCAGATGATCGCGCTCGATGGCGGGCAGCACCTCACATGGAGCGAGGGCGAGCATAATCCGTCGAGCACGCAACGGACTCACGACGCGGGATGATCGTGGCTGTGGCTGCCACATTTCCTCCGCTCCCCGCCCCAACTCGTGCCGCAAACGTCGGCGACAAAAAGGGTGTGTGCGGGCCCCGCGTTTACCGGTCTTTAAGGTTAAGCCTTTAGGAACGGTTGGTTGTGTTGGGTGCCCTTGTCGGGGTGCCGCGTAAAGATCGGATAAAGCCATGAGAGCCCTCGCCGGAGCGACGTTCGCCGCAGCCGTCTGCCTTCTGTCCCCTCTCCACTCTCTCCCTGCCTCGGCCGCCGATTTGCCGGGTATTAAATCAAACCAAACCAACGCCGTTCCAGCCTGCGCTACACCGGGTCGCCTGATGGCTTTCCTGGAGAGCCGCAATGGCAAGCTGCCTGACCGGTACGACGGGATCGCCACCGAATACATGCGCCACGGCGAAGACCTCGGTGTCCGTTGGGACTATGCGTTTTTCCAGATGATGCTGGAGACCGGCAACCTCACCTACACAGGCGACGTGAAGCCTGATCAGAACAACTTCGCGGGGCTTGGCGCGACGGGACGCGGGGCTCGCGGCGAGAAGTTTGCGGATGTTTCGACGGGGGTTCGCGCCCATCTCCAGCACGTCCTGATGTACGGCGGAGAAAAGATCGAAAACCCTGTCGCTGAGCGGACGCGCAATATCCAGGAATGGGGCGTCCTCGACGACTGGCAGAAGACGATCAAGACGCCGATCACCTACTCGCACCTGGCGAAGAAATGGGCGCCGACAAGCCGCAACTACGTGCGCGACATCTCCGATATCGCGAATGATTTCTACGACGGCCCCTGCACTGGAACCGATCCGCATCCCGAAATGGTCGCGCAAGCCCGCAAGGGTCGCGATGGCGTTGCGGTGGCAAAGGTGCAAAAGACCGATACGATTGCCAAGGCCGATGCCGCTCCAGCGGGCAAGGGCGCGGAAATCGCAAAGAAGGCGATTGCCGAGGCGCGCGCCTCCGGCGACATCCCGACCCGGACGGGCCTCGGCGCCGGTGAACTTGCCAAAGTCGTGGCCGTCACCGCGCCGGCTCAACCGGCTGGACCGTCGCCGAGCGTGAAGATCCTGAACGCGACGCCGGCGGAGACGGCCGAAGCGACGGGCAACGGGCTCCCGCCGGAAAGCGATACGGTCAAGGTCGCAACAGCCTCGTTCGCCGGGCAGGCGGCGGCCGCCAGCGCTGGAAAATCCAAACCAGAGGCCAAGCCCTCGGGCTGCCGCGTCTGGACCGCGAGCTACGGTGGCGCCAAGGCCATCATCATCAAGGCATCGGCCGCCGGGGCTACCAACTACACCGTGCTGGATGTCAACGAGGGTTCGGAAAAGCGCGAAGCGGACGCCTATATCAGCGCCTATGCCAAGGGCGGTGAGATGGTCGCGGAGTTCGGATCGCCAACCCAGGCGCTCGATAAAGCCTTCGAGCTTTGCCCCGAAGGCTGAAGCAACAGCCTAGCGTCCTCCGGTCCGGTGCATCAACAATGGGGATTGCCCGAATGAAGCGCTGTGCTCTCCGCCGGCGTCCCCTGCTGCCGGTGCTCGCCGTTCTCGCAGCGTTGGCGACGGATGCGCAGGCGGGCAAGCCGCAACTTCCGGAAATCCGGACATCGGATCAGAACCGCGTCCCGCGTTGCGTGACGCCGGACCGGCTCATGGCATTCCTCAAGAGCCGTAATCCCCGGCCGGACCCCCGCTATCGTGATATCGCACGCTATTACAAGCAGTGGGGGGAGGCTTGGCGTGTTCGATGGGATTACGCCTTCTTCCAGATGGCGATCGAGACCAACTTCCTGACGTACCGCCAGCCGAATGGCAGGATGGGCGACGTCGATCCGCGGCAGAATAATTTCGCGGGCATCGGGACGACGGGCGGTGGTGTGCCCGGCGACAGCTTCCCGGACGTTAAAACCGGCGTGCTGGGACAGATCCAGCATCTCGTTGCCTATTCGGGCGAACGGCTCGCCAATCCGGTCGCACCGCGTACCCAGCTCAAGCAGGATGACATTATCGAAGCTTCGCTGCGGCTCAACCGCAGGGTGAGGTTCTCGGATCTCTCCCGCCGGTGGGCGGTCGATCCCAAATACGGTTCATCGATCGCTTGGGTGGCGGACCAGTTCCGGCAGCAGCAGTGCCCAAACCCGGACCTGGCGCCTCGGGAAGAGTTGGCCGAGCGGACGGCAGATGAAGCGCGGCCCGAACCGACCCGAACCGCAGCCAACGTAGCGTTGCGCCCTGCCGGAGCCGCTTTTGTCGCGCCTCAAGGCCAGGGGCAGCGACAGGCCTGCCTCATCCAGACCGCATCCTACGGCGGCCGGTCGACGGTTCTCATTCGGAACCAAACAGAGCAGCGCACGGAATATACGGTCCTGACCGTGCTCGACGGCTTCGAATCGAGCCTGACCGACAGCTACATCCGGGCGCGCGCGCCGGGTGCGATCAAGGTCGGCTCGTTCCACGACAAGACGGCCGCCTTGGCCAAGGCGACCGAGCTTTGTCCCCCTGCCGAAACGGCCGATGCCGCCCGAGAGGCTGCTTTCCGCTGATCGGCCATCCGGCCAGCTTTAAAAGTTGTGGTTTGATCCTTACGGCTCCCCCCGGCGTAAAAGAGCAAATCATTTCAGAAAGGCCGCCGCCATGCTGCGTTCGCTTGCCCTCAAGGCATTCTCCATGACCCTTCTCGCCACAACGGCAACGTCGGTAACGGCGCTCGAGGGAACGCAATCGGGCAGCGCCTATGAGTTTTCATTCTCCGCCATCGACGGCAAGCCGATGCCGCTCAATGCCTACAAGGGCAAGGCGCTGCTTGTGGTCAACACGGCCTCATTCTGCGGTTTTACCCAGCAGTACAAGGGATTGCAGGCACTCTACGACAAGTACGAGGACAAGGGTCTAGTCGTGATCGGGGTTCCGTCGAACGATTTCGGCGGACAGGAGCCCGGGTCGGCCACGCAGATCAAGGATTTCTGCGAGGGGGCGTTCGGCATCACCTTCCCGCTGACCGAGAAGGTCCCCGTGACGGGAGAGGCCGCCCATCCGTTCTACAAGTGGGCCGCCACGACGCTCGGACCAAAGTCGGCGCCCGGCTGGAACTTTCACAAGTATCTGGTGGCTCGCGACGGCCGCATTGTGAAGTCGTTCTACTCGGGCGTGGCGCCCGACTCGACCGAACTCATTGCGGCGGTCGAGGCCGAACTGGCAAAAGGTCCGGCTGAAACCGCGACGCAGTAAGCGCTTAGCGGGCAGCGGGGAAAACTTTATAGCCGACGAGCGCCCAGATCAGACCGACGGCGCATCCGACGAGGAGCATACCGGCTTCGCCTCCCAGTGCGTGCACCTTGAGGACACCGACTGTCGCTGCGAGCCAGTAGAGGAGAAACCCGGCGAAAGCTCCGGCGAACGCAGCGACGGGGATCTTCTGCCACTGGTCGGCTTTGCGACCGAGCAGAAACGCCACCAGTATCGTCACCGGGTTCAACGCACCGAGCAGCACGACGGTCTGCGGATCGAACGGGTTGATGTCGATCACGAGCCCTTGCTCCCGTTGCCTTCACTCTGCTTTCGCAGGTTTTCTTCCTCGTATTGGATGAACCAGCCGATCATCTGCCGCCAGAGAGCCTCGCACAGATCGGGGGACACGCCTTTGTCCTTCGCTTCGGCGCGAACCTTGTCGATCACCTGCTGGATGCGCCAGGGCACCACGGCGCCTTCCGCCGACTTAATTTTCAATTGCCAGGCCCGGTCGACGTAACCGAAGCGCTTGGCGATGAGCTCGACGAGCTGGCTGTCGATGCGGTCGATCTCGGCGCGCACCTCGCTCATATCGGCACATTCCCACGGCCGTTTCGGGTCCATTTGTCAGTGCCCCCTGCCTGCGTCGAGCCACCATTTGCCGGGAACCTTGAGACGTCCGGCCGCGTCTTCGATCACCTTTCCGGCCCTGAACAGCGTGGCTTCGTCGAATGGCTTGCCGATGAACTGCAGGCCGAGCGGCGTCCCTTCGGTTGAAAGCCCTGCGGGCACCGACATGCCGGGCAGGCCCGCCATGTTGACCGTCACGGTGAAAATGTCTTCGAGATACATGGCGAGCGGATCGCCCGACTTTTCACCAAACGCGAATGCGGGCGATGGTGTCGTCGGCGTCAGCACAACGTCGACCTTGCTCCACGCCTCGTCGAAATCGCGCTTGATGAGCGTGCGCACCTTCTGCGCCTTGAGATAGTAGGCGTCGTAGTACCCGGCGGAGAGAACGTACGTCCCGATGAGAACTCGCCTGCGGACTTCCTTTCCGAAGCCGGCCGCGCGCGTCTCCGAATACATGTCGACGATGTCTTTGCCGGGGACGCGAAGCCCGTATCGCACGCCGTCATAACGGGCAAGGTTTGAAGAAGCTTCCGCCGGAGCGACGATGTAGTAGGCCGGCAGAGCGTATTTCGTATGCGGCAGCGAGATTTCGTGGATCGTCGCGCCTGCGGCCTTGAGCCATTCGATACCCTGCTGCCAGAGAGCGTCGATCTCTTTCGACATCCCTTCGACGCGGTACTCTTTGGGCACGCCGACGCGAAGACCTTTCACGCCCTTGCGCATTTCCGCCGCGTAGTCGGGTACCGGCGCATTCACGCAGGTCGAGTCCTTGGCGTCGTATCCAGCCATGACCTGAAGCAGGATGGCGGCGTCCTCCACCGTTTTGGCAATGGGACCGGCCTGATCGAGCGAAGACGCGAACGCGACGATACCCCAGCGCGAACAGCGGCCGTAGGTCGGCTTGATACCGACCGTGCCGGTCAGCGCGGCCGGTTGGCGGATCGAACCGCCGGTATCCGTCGCCGTGGCGCCCAGACAAAGGCCGGCGGCGACGGCGGCAGACGAGCCGCCCGACGATCCGCCAGGGACAAGCTTGGCCTCCGAGCCCTTGCGGCGCCAGGGCGAAACCACCGGGCCGAAGGCACTCGTCTCGTTCGAGGAGCCCATGGCGAACTCGTCGTTGTTGAGTTTGCCGAGCATGACGGCGCCCGCGTTCCACAGGTTGGCGCCGACGGTCGATTCATAGGTTGGGATGAAATTGCCGAGAATCTTCGAACACGCCGTCGTTCGAATGCCGTCGGTGCAGAAAAGGTCCTTGTGGCCCAGCGGTATGCCTTCGAGAAGGCGCGCATCGCCTTTCATCAGGCGCGCATCCGATGCCTTCGCCTTGGCAATGGCAAGATCGGGCGTCGGCAGCACGTAGGCGTTGAGAACGCCGTTGCCGGCTTCGATCGCCTTCACGAACGCTTCGGTCAATTCGGTTGCGGTGAACGACTTCTTCGCAAGCCCGTCGCGGGCTTCCGACAGCGTCAGCGTGGTCAGATCCGTCAAAGTGCTAGTTTCCTTTTTCGCTGCCGCATTTCATGAAGCGATGCACGTTACGTCCAACAGGGTCATGTTCCGGGTTACAGAAATAGCCTCTGTAGGACCGCTTATTCGACCACCTTGGGCACGACGAAAAAGTCGTCCTCGGTCTGCGGGGCATTCCTGGTGACCTGATCTGCAATTTCTCCGTCCGTCACGTCGTCCTGGCGCATTGGCAGAGCGATCGGCACGACGCGCGTCATGGGCTCGATGGCGGCCGTGTCGACCTCATCCAGTTGCTCGACCCAGTTGAGGATTCCGGTCAGCTCCGTCTGGAGTGCCTTGGCCTCATCTGTCGTGATCTTGATGCGCGCAAGGCGGGCAATGCGCTGGACCGTCGCTTCATCAACCTGCATGGATGTCCCCTGGAACGGGGCTCGGGTCCGCATTTTCCGCAGGGCCCGGCCGGGGCTTGTCTTAACGCCCTTTGGCGCGCGGACGCAACATCGCTGCGGCGCGACGAGCGGGCCAAGTTGCACATAGCCGTCGATGCCGGTCGCGGATCAGAACGTCAAGGCCTCGCCGACCTTGGGAACCGTCACGGGGGCCGGCTTCATTTCTGCGACAAACGCGTCGGCATTCGGGGCGATCAGACCGAAGGTTCCGTAATGGCAGGGAATGACCGTTTCGAAGTCGAAGAACTTCTTGCAGGCCAGCGCAGCCGTCCTCGCCCCCATGGTAAACCGGTCGCCGATGGGTAGGATCCCGATGTCGGGCTTATGGATTTCGGCAATCAGCGCCATGCCGGGAAAAATATCGGTATCGCCCATGTGAAGGACCGTCGGGCCTTCCCTTGTATCGAGGACGACGCCGCAGGGATTGCCCAGGTAGACGCCACCTGAGGACGAGGAATGCCTGGCGTCGACGAGGGTCAGCCCGAAATCCTTGGAGCAGACGGTTCCTCCCGTGTTCATCGGTTCATATTTCTCGGCGCCTTGCGAGGCCAGATGAGCCGCCAATTCATACACCGCAAAGAGCGTCGCGCCGGTTTTCCTGCAGATTTCCGCCGTATCGCCGATGTGATCGTCGTGGCCATGCGTGAGGGCGACGTGCGTGACGCCGTCTGTCACGGCATCCCAGCCGAGGCCGGAGTTCTCGAATGTGGGATTGCCCTTCAGGAAGGGATCGATGAGGATGACGCTACCGCCCGTCTCGATGCGGAAGGCGGAATGGCCGAGCCAGATGAGTTTCATGGTCTTCGATCTCCTCAACGGGGGAAGGGGCGAGACTTGATCCAACCTTGTCTATAATCAGCGGAACGCAGCATTCAACTCCAGGCGCGACCTTGACAGCTAACGAGAATGATCAACCCGCGGCGGGGACGACTTTCGAGGATATCGCGGCATTCTTCGCTGTCTTGCCGGAAGGCCGGCGGCTGATCGGCATCGACGCCGGCACCAAGACCCTCGGCCTTGCACTCTGTGACGTGAACCGCAGTATTGCATCGCCTCTGGAGACGATCAGGAAAACGAAATTCACCGCCGATGCCGCGCGACTGCTCTGGCTTTGCAACGAACACCGGGTGGCCGGCCTGGTGCTGGGCCTTCCCATAAACCTCGACGGAAGCGAGGGGCCGAGAGCGCAGTCGACGCGCGCGATGGCGCGCAATCTCAACAAGCTGTCGCCCTTGCCCATC
>JALOTA010000075.1 GCA_025458125.1 Hyphomicrobium sp. | reverse complement strand
GGCGACAACACCTATTCGAATTACCAGGAGGCGACGCGCGCGTTCTGGCGGCAGACGGTACTGCCACTCGTCAACCGCACGGCCAAGGCGATGAGCGGGTGGCTGGGGCCGGCGTTCGGCGGCGGACTGGAATTGATGCCCAATCTCGATGGCGTCGAGGCCCTCGTCCCGGAGCGCGAGGCGCTGTGGGCGCGGCTCAATGCGGCGAGTTTTCTAACGATCAACGAAAAGCGAGAGGCGGCGGGATATTCGCCGTTGGATGATACGCCCGGCGACTCCGCATCCGCGGAGCCGACCGCTGGGCGCGGGGACGTTTGATCTTTCGATCCGCGAGGGATTTCAGAAACCGCAGAGGCTACGGCGACACTGTTGGTATTTTTGGAAAGAGACATGATGACTTCTCCAGCCTTTGGCCCTGCTCCGGAGCTGAAGTTTACGGCGCTTGACCTGATGGATGCCGATACCAGCGGAGTCTTCGAAGGCTACGCGAGCATCTTCGACCGTGAGGATCTGGCACGTGACGTGATCCTGCCTGGGGCCTTCCGGCAAAGCCTGGCCGAGCGGGGAGCGTCCGGCGTGCGGATGCTTTATCAGCACGATCCGGCTCAGCCGATCGGCGTGTGGGAGCGCATCGAGGAAGACGCGCTGGGATTGAGGGTTTGCGGCCGGCTGACGCTGGAGACGGAAAAAGCGCGCGACGTTCTCTTTCTGATGCGAGGGGGCGCGATCGACGGACTCTCGATCGGCTTCAAGGCGAAGCGGACGCGGCGCGATCCGCGCTCGGGCATCCGGCGCATTCTGGAACTTGAACTTTGGGAGATCTCCGTCGTGACGTTTCCCATGATGCCGGGTGCCAGAGTGCACGGCATCAAGTGTTCGCCGTTCGGGGGCAGGGTGCCGACCGAGCGGCAATTCGAGCGCTGGCTCGTGCGGGATGCCGGGTTCACGCGCACGCAGGCCCGGTCGCTGATGCGATCGGGATTGAGCGGTCTGAAGTCCCGGCGGGATGCGGGCACGGTCGCAAATGGTGAGGCGGAAGATGTCACGTCGGCGGTGCGCCGGCTGACCGCGCTCATCAAGTCTGCAACCCCATGAAAGGAAACAACGGACAATGGACGCATTGGAAACGAAGGCGGGACTGAGCCGCGATGTGGACGACCTGATGCAGGCTTTCGAGGCCTTCAAGGAGACCAATGATCGCCGGCTGTCGGAGATCGAGCGGCGCGGCGCGGAAGATGGCCTGACGGCCGAGAAGCTTAATCGCATCGAAAAGACGATGGACGCACTGGCGCTAAAGCAGGCGCGTGTTCCGCTTGGCGGGAAGGAGCCGGCTTCGGTCAGCGAACTGGCGCACAAGTCGGCTTTCGAAGGCTACGTTCGCAGGGGCGAGACGGGGAACCTTGCAACTCTGGAGCAGAAGGCGTTGTCGGTCGGCGTCGATGCGGACGGCGGATTTCTGGTGCCGAAGGAGACGGAACGTGCCGTCAACATGGCGCTGAAAACCGTCTCGCCGATCCGCGCCATCGCCGGGGTCAGGCAGGTTTCAGGCTCGATGTACAAGGTGCCGTTCGCGACATCGGGCGCGGCGACGGGGTGGGTCGGCGAGACGGCAGTGCGACCGCAGACAAACACGCCGACGCTGGCCGAGCTATCGTTCCCGACGATGGAACTCTATGCGATGCCTGCGGCGACGCAGGCGATCATCGACGATGCCGCCATCGATATCGATTCCTGGCTCGCCGAGGAAGTACGCACGGCCTTTGCCCAGCAGGAAGGGACGGCATTTGTCACCGGGGACGGCGTGAACAAGCCGAAAGGCTTCCTCACCTATCCGACGGTCGCCAACTCCGCCTGGACATGGGGCAGCCTTGGCTTCGTCACCAGCGGCGCCGCCGGCGCGTTTCCGGCGACGAACCAGGCCGATAAGCTGATCGACCTCGTCTATGCGGTGAAGGGCACCTACCGCGCGAACGGGACGTTCGTGATGAACCGGTCGACGCTCGGCGCCGTCCGCAAGATGAAGGACGCCGACGGCTCCTACATCTGGCAGCCTTCGGGAGATGCGGCGCAGCCGTCTCGCCTGCTCGGCTATCCGGTGGCGGAAGCAGAAGAGATGCCAAATATCGGGGCAGACAGCCTTGCGATCGCGTTCGGCGATTTCGCCAGCGGGTATCTAATCGTGGACCGCGTCGGTATCCGCGTGTTGCGTGATCCCTACTCACTGAAGCCCTACGTGCTCTTCTACACGACGAAGCGCGTCGGCGGCGGGGTTCGCGATTTCGATGCGATCAAGTTCCTGAAATTCTCTGTGTAGGCCGCGCGACGCACTCCATTCCGCGTGCTGGTGCTCCTCCCCTCGCGCGGATGCTGCGGGGCCGTTGCCGGTGAAAGCCGGTGGCGGCCCCGTTTTTTCTGGAAGAGGAGCGCGTATCGAGAGGAGTATCCATGACGCTCGTTTATCGCAGCGGGCCGGCCGAAGAGCCGATCACGCTGGCCGAGGCCAAAGCCCATCTGAGACTTGAGACGGCGGCCGACGATCCGCTGGTGACGAGCCTGATGATCACGGCGCGACTTCACATCGAGGCGGCGCTGGGTCTGGCGCTGACCTCACAGCAGTGGACGCTGGTGCTCGACTCGTGGCCGGCAAAATCCATTGTCGAAATACCGATGCGGCCGGTCAGCGCCGTGACGGCGGTGCGCGTGCGGGCCGCGGACGGAGGCCAGACTGTGGTGCCATCCGCATCCTATGTCATCGACGGCGGGGGGGTTCCGCCGCGACTCGTACCGGCGAACGGCGCCTGGCCAGCTCCTGGCCGCGCGGTTGGCGGCATCGAAATCGATTTCACCGCCGGCTTCGGATCGGCGGCGGCTGTTCCAGAACCGATCCGCCACGCGCTGAAGCTGCTGGTCGCCCACTGGTACGAGCATCGCGATCCGATCGAGATCGGCGATCCCGCGACAGCCATTCCGAACGCCGTGTCTGAACTGCTGAAATCCTATTCGGTGCCACGCCTATGAGCCCTACGACGCTGGCTGCGATGCGCCACAGGCTTGCGCTGGAAAGCATGGTGCCCGTACCCGATGGCGCGGGCGGCTCGATTTCATCGTGGGCTCATGTGAGCCCCGTCTGGGCGAGGATCCGTCCGCTAAGCGGGAGCGAGGTCAGCGACGCCGGCGGGCTCGCTGGCCGCGTCTCGCATGAGATCACGATCCGGTATCGCGATGACGTCGCTCCGCCACAGCGCTTCCGGTTGGGGTCGCGGATTTTCGACATCAAAGCGGTCATCGACGAACGGGAAGCGCACCGCTTCCTGATCTGTCTCGTAGAGGAACGCGTGCCATGAAGCTTGTCGTGAACTTGAAGACCCCGGCGGCCGGAGACGCCGTGCGGCGGATTGGCCGGCGGGTTCGGGACGCGGCGAAGCAGGCCTTGCGGCCGGGACAGCCTTCCAGGTCCGTCGTCACGAAGGAGCCGGGCCGATGATGAGTGCTGGTTTCGAACTGCAGAAGGCCGTCTTCGCGAAGCTGGCCGGCGATGCGCAGGTGCTGGCACTCCTGGGAGGCGCGCGGATCTACAACGATGTGCCGCGCGGGGCGAGGCTGCCTTACGTCACGATCGGTGAAAGCACGATGCGCGACTGGAGCACGGACAGCGAGGGCGGGCACGAACACTTTCTCTCCATCCTCGTTTGGTCGCGCGCAAACGGGGAACGTGAGGTGCATCAGATCCTGTCGGCGATCGAAGTGGCGCTCGATGGTACGGCCCTGTCTCTGCCAGGATTTCGGCTCGTCAATTTGAGGCACGAATTCTCCGAGATCCGGCGTGAGGCCGATGGCGAGACGTCGCGCGGATTGATGCGGCTGCGGGCCGTCACCGAACCCGTCTGAATTGAAGTTTCGCTAGGGAAGGACCCACCATGGCTGCACAAAAAGGCAAGGACCTGCTGCTGAAGGCCGACAGTACGGGCACGGGCGTGTTCACGACGATTGCGGGATTGCGGTCGCGGGCCATCGCCTTCAATGCGGAGACGGTCGATATCACGCATCAGGAGAGCGCAGGGCAGTGGCGCGAGCTGCTGGCGGGCGCCGGTGTCAAATCGGTCCGGCTCACGGGGGCGGGAATTTTCAAGGACCAGGCCTCCGACGAGCTTGTGCGGAACTACGTGTTCAACGGCACGATCCGCGATTGGCAGGTGGTCGTTCCCGACTTCGGAACCATCCGTGCTCCATTCCAGATCACATCGTTCGAACTGACGGGCCGCCATGATGGCGAGGTGGCATTCGAGATCGCGGTCGAAAGCGCCGGCGAAGTGACATTCACAACGATCTAGGGGATGTGCTGATGGCCAATCTGCATCGCGGCGAGATCGAAGCGCTGCTCGACGGAAAGCCCTATCGCCTGTGCCTCACGCTCGGGGCGCTGGCCGAACTCGAAGCGGCGTTCGGCGACGAAGACATGCTGGCGCTGGCGACACGTTTTGAGAATGGCCGCATCTCGGCGCGGGACTGCGTGCGCATCATCGGTGCCGGTCTTCGCGGCGCGGGCCATGAGGTCGCCAACGACGGTGTCGCTCGCATGGCCATCGAGGGCGGGGCGGCGGGATATGTGGAAATCGTGGCGCGCCTGCTGAAGGCCACGTTCGCAGGGCAGCCGGCCGGATCGGCCAAGGCGGAAACGGAAGGTGAGCGCGGCCCTTTCCCTGGGACGACGTGATGGCGGCCGGTCTGGGCGTGCTCGGTCTTGCGCCTCACGTCTTCTGGACCATGACGCCGCGCGAGTTCGACGCGGCGCTGCGCGGACGGATTGGGAATGGCGTGCAGATGCCGGCTCCATCGCGGGCGGATCTGGCGGCGCTGATGCAGCAGTTCCCCGATGCATGAGAGGTCAATATGGCTTTATCGAGCGACAGCAATGGCGAGGTCTGGACGGTCCAGGTCGAGGCGGACACATCCGCTCTGCAGACGGAACTGCGCGCGGCCGCCTCTCTCGGGCGGCAGTTTTCCAACTCCCTCGTCAGTGCATTCGACGGCATCGCCGTCAAGGGCCGCTCCGTCGGCGATGTCTTGAAGAGCCTTACGGCCCGTCTTTCCGACCTTGTCGTCAAGGCGGCGTTCCGGCCGCTGGAAAAGGGGATCGGAGATGGATTTGCCGGTCTTCTGTCCGGCAGTGCCGGCTTTGCCAAGGGCGCGGCCTTCCAGGGCGGACTGCCGGTTCCGTTCGCGAACGGCGGCGTCATTCAGAGCCCGATTGCCTTTCCGCTCGGAAGTGGCCGCATGGGGATTGCCGGCGAACGCGGGGCGGAGGCGATCATGCCGCTGTCACGAGGACCCGATGGACGGCTCGGGGTGGCGGTGCCGCGCTCGGCAGGCGCGCAGATCACGTTCAATGTAACGGCGACAGACGCGGAAAGCTTCCGCCGGTCGGAGTCCCAGATTTCGGCCATGTTGGCGCGCGCCGCGGCACTCGGACAACGCAATCTCTAATCGACGTGCGAGGCAAGTGATGAGCTTTCACGAGGTGCGGTTTCCGACCGCCATTTCGCGTGGCGCGCAAGGCGGGCCGGAACGGCGCACGGATGTCGTCGTGCTCGGGTCGGGCCACGAAGAACGTAACGCCCGGTGGGCCGACAGCCGCAGGAGCTACAACGCCGGGTATGGCGTCAAATCTCTTGACGATCTGCACGCCGTCATCGCGTTCTTCGAGGAACGCAGAGGACGGCTCTATGGGTTCCGGTGGCGGGATCACCTGGACTGGAAATCCTGTCCGCCGCAGCAGGCGATAACGGCTGGCGATCAGGTCATCGGCATGGGCACCGGCAGCCAGGCCGTGTTCCAGCTCGTGAAGAAATATGGTTCGGCCTTTGCGCCGTGGTCACGTCAAATCAAGAAGCCGGTCGATGCAACGGTGCGGATCGCGGTGGCGGGTGTCGAGAAAGCGCCAGGTTCCCATTTTACACTCGACGGGGCGACGGGGGAGGTCACGTTCCGGCCGGGTCATGTGCCGGAAGCGGGACAGCCGGTGACGGCGGGTTTCGCGTTCGATGTGCCTGTCCGGTTTGACACCGATCGATTGGAAATATCGCTCACCGGCTTTCAGCACGGGGCGATCCCGAACATACCGGTCATGGAGGTGCGCCGATGAAGCCGTTGCCAGCAGGATTGGCGGCGCATCTCGACAGCGGCGCGACAACGCTGTGCTGGTGCTGGCGGCTCAAGCGCCGTGATGGCTTGGCGCAGGGTTTCACGGACCATGACCGCGATGTCGTGTTTGACGGAACAACGTTCGAGGCTGCGGCCGGATTCGAGGCGAGCGAGGTGCGTGAAACATTAGGTCTCGCCGTCGACAATCTCGAGATCACGGGCGCGTTGTCGTCGGCAGCACTGCAGGATGCGGATCTCGCCGCCGGGCTCTACGACGACGCGGAAGTGGAGATTTTTCGCGTTAACTGGGCGGACGTCACGCAGCGCATTCTGATGCGCGCGGGGACCCTGGGCGAGGTGAAGCGCGCCGGTCATGGGTTTTCGGCCGAGGTGCGCGGTCTTTCCCATTATCTGCAGCAGCCGAAAGGGCGGCTGTTTCAATACACCTGCGATGCCGATCTGGGGGACGCGCGCTGCAGGGTGAACCTGGCGGCAGCCGCGTATACGGGTTCCGGGGTGGTCGGTTCGGTGCTCTCGGAGCGGGCGTTCACGGCGTCGGGTTTTGCGGACATCGTCTCTGACTGGTTCACGCGGGGCCTCGTGGCTTTCACGTCCGGTGAGGCGGCTGGGCAGAAGATCGAAGTGCGGCGGCACACTTCGGAAGGGGGGACGGTGACGTTCGACCTTTGGCAGGCGGTTCGGGCGCCGTTGACGGCGGGAATGAGCTTCACCGCGACGGCCGGATGCGACAAGAGCCATGTGATGTGCCGGACGAGGTTTGCAAATATCGCGAATTTCAGAGGCTTCCCGCACATGCCTGGCAACGATTTCCTGACGGCCGTCGCCAACTCCGGCAAGGCGTGAGGTGGTGATCATGCAAGCGGAGAGCCTTTCGGGGCGTGGCGCGCAAGTAGTTGCTGCCGCGCGGACCTGGATCGGGACGCCCTATCATCATCAGGCGAGTGCGTGCGGTGTCGGCGCGGACTGTCTGGGGCTCGTTCGCGGTGTTTACCGCGAGGTGATGCAGCGGGACGCCGAACTGCCGCCGCCCTATTCACGCGACTGGGGCGAGACGAACGGATTGGAAACGCTATTGCAAGCGGCGCAGCGCAATCTGTTGCCCGTCGCGCAAGGGACGCACGTTCCAGGTGACGTTCTCATCTTCCGGCTGAGGCAAGGGACGATTGCCAAGCATGCGGCTCTTCTGGCGACGCCGGAGACGATGATCCACGCGATGGAAGGCACCGTGGCTTGCGAAGTGGCCTTCAGCCCTTGGTGGCGCCGGCATCTGGCCGGTGCGTTTCGTTTTCCCGACTGACGTAGGGGCAATCCTTCATGGCGACATTGGCACTGGCGGCGGTTGGCGCCGCCGCGGGCGGAGCCCTTTTGCCCGGGGGTATCTCGCTTCTCGGCGCGACGCTGTCCGGCGCGGCGCTCGGTTCGCAGATCGGCGCACTGGCGGGTTCGTATGTCGACAGCGCGCTGTTTGGGGCAGGCGGCAGCAAAGTCGTGGAAGGTCCGCGGCTGCAGAAGGTTCACCTGACGGCGTCGACTGAAGGGGCGCCGGTGCCGCGGCTCTACGGGCGGGCGCGCGCCGGCGGTCAGGTGATCTGGGCGGATGAGATCATCGAGAAGCGAGTCGCTTCGTCGGCTGGCGGGTCCGGTAAGGGAGTGGGCGGCAAGGGGCAGACATCGCAGAAGGTCGAATACCAGTACTTCGCCAGTTTCGCGGTCGCGATCTGTGAAGGAGAGATCACGGGTCTCGGACGCGTCTGGGCCGACGGGCGGGAACTGGACCTGACGCGGATTATAACACGGCTCTATACCGGCAGCGAGGCTCAGGCCGCCGATGCCCTGATCAGCGCCAAGCTCGGGGCGGATGCGGCGCCTGGGTTTCGCGGAACCGCCTATGTCGTTTTTCAGGAGTTACCCCTGGCGGAGTTCGGCAATCGCATTCCGCAACTGTCGTTCGAAGTCTCGCGCGCCGTCGACAAGTTCGGCGATAAGATCCGCGGGGCGGTTCTCATTCCGGGATCGGGTGAGTTCGTTTATGCGACCCAGCCCGTTTCGCAGACCTTCGGGCTAGGACGCTCGCGGCCCGAAAACGTGCATACGCTGGCCGGCGACACGGATTGGCAAGTGGCGGTCGATCAGTTGCAGGCGGCGCTGCCGAATGCATCCGCCGTGTCGCTGGTGGTGAGCTGGTTTGGAACCGATCTTCGTGCGGGCAACTGCCAGATCAAGCCCGGTGTGGAGCGGACGCAGAAGACGACCGCGCCGCTGACGTGGTCGGTCTGTGGCGTCGATCGCCATTCGGCCTATGTCGTCTCGACGAGGGACGGGCGGCCGGCCTATGGCGGCACGCCTTCCGATCAAACGGCCGTGGCGGCGATCGAGGATCTCAAGGCACGCGGGCTCGACGTAATCCTGACGCCGTTCATCCTGATGGACGTGCCGGAAGGAAACACGCTCGGCGATCCCTATGGCGGTTCCGTGCAAGGCGCCTATCCCTGGCGCGGGCGGATCACCTGCGATCCGGCGCCGGTGCGGCCCGGCACGGTGGACAAGACCGCGGCCGCTGCGGTCCAGATCGCGCAGTTCGTTGGAACCGCGACGCCAAACCATTTCTCACTCAGTGGCAAGAGCGTTGTCTATTCCGGTCCCAACGAGTGGTCCTTGAGGCGCATGGTTCTGCATCATGCATTTCTGGCCAAGGCCGCGGGTGGCGTATCGGCTTTCGTCATCGGTTCGGAACTGCGTGGTCTCACGACGGTGCGCAGTTCAACGTCGCATTACCCTTTTGTCGCGGCTCTCGTTTCGCTCGCCGCCGACGTGAAGGCCGTGCTCGGACCGTCGACCAAGGTCACGTATGCGGCGGACTGGACGGAGTATTTCGGTCATCAACCGCAAGACGGAACGGGAGACGTCTACTTTCATCTCGATCCGCTGTGGGCCTCGCCTGCGATCGACGCCGTTTCGATCGATTGCTACTGGCCGCTCGCGGACTGGCGCGAAGGTTCGGGGCATGTGGATGAGCGGGCGGGATGGCGTTCCGTATACGATCCCGGATACCTGCGTGCCAACGTGCGCGGCGGGGAAGGGTTCGACTGGTATTATGCCAGTGCGGCGGATCGCGTGACGCAAACGCGCACCCCAATTACCGATGGCTCCGGCAAGCCGTGGGTTTTCCGCAGCAAGGACATCCGGTCGTGGTGGTCGAACGCACATTACAACAGACCGGGCGGGATCGAGAGTTCAACGCCCACCGCCTGGGTGCCGCAATCCAAGCCGTTCTGGTTCACGGAGATCGGCTGCCCTGCGGTGGATAAGGGCGCCAACCAGCCGAACGTCTTCGTCGATCCAAAGAGTTCGGAAAACGCGCTGCCGCATTTTTCGCGCGGGACTCGCGACGATCTCATCCAGCGACGCGTGATCGACGCGATGATTTCCACGTTCGATCCCGAGGATCCGGCGTTCGATCCGGCGGCCAATCCGGTTTCGGCCGTGTATGGCGGACGCATGGTGAGTGTGGACCGCATCCTGCCCTATTGCTGGGATGCGAGGCCGTATCCAGCGTTTCCGTCGGCTCTCGATGTGTGGGGCGACGGTTCGAACTGGGAGCTCGGTCATTGGCTCAACGGGCGAATGGCCGGCGGCGCGCTCGATGCGACGCTGAAGGCCATGATGCGCGATTTCGGGTTCGATCGCGCACGGGTGGAGCCGATGCCCGGCACCGTGCAGGGCTATGTCCTCGATCGCGTTCTCTCAGCCCGTGAAGCTCTTCAGCCTCTCGAACTCGCCTATTTCTTCGACGTTCTGGAAAGCTGCGGGGAGGTTGCCTTCCGGCCGCGTGGGCAGACGTCTGGAGAAGTGGCCGTCGCAGTGCAAGAACTCGTGGAGACAAAGGCAGGCAGCCCGCTACTCACCGTTACGCGCGGACAGGAGTCGGATCTTCCGGCGAGTGCCAAGATCACTTATGTGGATGCCGCGCGCGATTATCAGCCCGCCGTGGCGGAGGCGCGCAGGCTGACAGGTGCGTCTGGGCGCGTCGCGCAGGCGGAAGTGCCGATCGTTATGGATACTCTTTCGGCGCAGCCGGTGGCTGAGACGCAGCTTTTCGAAGCCTGGTCTGTGCGCGAGCGCTTCAGCTTCACGTTACCGCCGAGCCGGCTCGCCGTGGAGCCGGGTGACGTGCTGACGCTGACAGGGAATGGACTGCCGCAACGCGTCAAGGTCAGGGAAATCGGCGATCATGGGGCGCGCGATATCGAAGGTCGCGCGTTCGATGCCGAAGTTTACCGGTCGTCGCCGTCGGCCGGCCGGCAATGGGCAACTCCGCCGAGCGTTTCGACTGGGCAGCCTGTTGGCCTGTTTCTCGATTTGCCGCTGCTGAGAGGCGATGAACCGGTTGAGGCGGGCTACGTCGCTGCTTCGCAAAGTCCGTGGCCGGGCGGCGTGGCGGTTTATTCGTCTCCCGAAACGACCGGGTTCGTTTTGCGTGCTGTGATCGCCGCGCAGGCAACGCTCGGCATCACGGCGACGGCCATGGGGCCGGGGCCGCTCGGCGTCTTCGATTACGGGACGAGGGTGCGCGTCGAAGTGGCGGAAGGCCAGCTTGCTTCCATCAGCACCCTGCAGGCCTGCGCCGGGGGAAATCTCGCGGCGGTGGAGACGCCGGAAGGAGATTGGGAAGTCTTCCAGTTTCTGTCGGCGACGCTCGTCGCTCCGGGAGTCTACGAACTGTCCGGACTTCTGCGGGGCCAGGCTGGAACGGAACATGCCATGCGTGCGCCTCTGGCCGCTGGTGCGCCCTTCGTTCTCCTGGATGAAAGCCTTGCCCGTCTGCCGCTGACGCCGGCGGAAGTGGGGCTGGCGCTCAATTGGCGCTATGGCCCGTCATTGCGCGATGCCGGCGATGCTTCCTATGTCGCCAAGACGCATGCATTCCGCGGCGTGGGCGCGCGTCCCTACGCGCCGGTTCACGCACGCGGGTCGCGCAGCGGCGGTGATCTTACCGTGACCTGGATCCGAAGGACGCGCGTGGGAGGCGACACCTGGTCGGTTGCCGACGTGCCGCTTTCGGAACTCTTCGAGCGTTACGAAGCCGATGTCCTCGACGTTGCGGGCGCGGTGAAGCGCACGCTGGCGGCGACGTCGCCGTCGGTCTTCTACAGCGCCGC
>JALOTA010000074.1 GCA_025458125.1 Hyphomicrobium sp. | reverse complement strand
CTTCGAGCTGCAGCACGTAGCCAGCCGACCAGCCGGGCGAGATCTGAGCCGAGCCCGTGAACTTGACGTTCGAACCGAGCGTCGTGCCGAGGTCGTGGACGTAGGTGTTGGATTCAACGCCATCGTCCCAGAACGTGACCTGCTGGCCGACCCAGCCGGAAACCGTCAGAGAGACCTTGCGGTTGCCCTTGCGGGCCGTGGTTGCCTCGAGCTCCGCGATGCGCTCCTCGAGGTCGGCGCAGCAGTTCCCCCCAAGGTCTGCTGCCGACGCGCTGGTGATGGACATGCCGCTCGCGAGGAGCCCGGCCGCCACCAGTGCGTAGAGGTTGTGTTTCTTCATTACCCTTCTCCCGTCTACTAACTTTAAGAACGGGCGATTGACGCAACTGTTGCTATGCACAACGAACAAGACGCCAAACGCTCAATTTCGACCAGCGGTCAAAGCCACGCTCCGAATCACCGCTCAGGGCAGGATACTAAGCAGATCGATCCGGCCGGCGAAACGGTAAACTGCCCAACTTCTGTGGATTCCCCCGGCAATGTGGCGCATTAGCCACGACACGAATGGCCGACCATAGCGTATTGATTTTCAACTGTTTTTTCCAATGCCTGGATCGCGCCAGGACCGGCCCCGCCCTTCCTCGCTTTGTTCCAGAGACGCCGACATTCCGGGTCCGGACTTAGTTTACGCCCGGTTCGCTGGCGCCGGCACGGTCGAAATTATCTTTTCCGCCGCCTTGTGGGTTGCCGGTGCTTCGCGTAAAATGCTGCGTTGCAACACGAGAAGCCCCGTCACCCATTCCGGGAACCCCTGCCGATGGCGGATCGTTCGGATGATCGGTCACACCCGCCCTTGGCAATCTCGCCACAATTTTCGGGCATTAGATCTCTGCTTCCGATGACCAACTGCGCCGGGGGGCCAGCATCGGACGCGAGGGAAACATCGCTCATCGGACGTCTCGGCCGGGATTGGTTAGCGCCGGCCGGCGCTCAAATCCGATCTGCGGCCCTGCCCGCCTCTCAGACAAACCTGACGACATTGCGCATGACCGAAACGACCGAGGGACCCTCACGCCGCGCCCTGCTCTTGAACGGAGGCGCTCTGGCAGCGCTATTCGGCATCGTTCAAATGATCGGGTCCGGGGATGCCGCATTAGCGCAGGAAGCGCCGGCTGCCAGTGAGCCGTTCGCTGCGAAAGACGTGCTCAAGCTAGCCGAAGATCTGGCCGCACGGGATTTCGAACGTCCTCAGATCGAGGTGCCGGAACCGTTCAACGCCCTGACCGCCGCACAGTATCGCGATATTCGGTTTCGCAACGAACAGGCCATCTGGCAATCCGAACGTCTCGGAGTCGAGGTTCAGCTGTTGCCGCGCGGCTGGATCTACGACGTGCCGGTCGAAATCCGCATCGTCGAAGAAGGACAAGCCCGCCGCCTGATCGCCGATAGCCGGATGTTCACATTCGGACCTGCCATTCCCTCCGCTCCTGAAGCCGCCCCGTTCGGGTTTTCAGGCTTCCGGCTGGTGGGGCCGCTGAGCCGGGCCGATCGCTTGGACGAGTTCGCCGTTTTTCAGGGGGCGAGCTATTTCCGCGCCGTCGGCAGCGGTCAGGTCTACGGACTTTCCGCGCGCGGCCTGGCCGTCAACACAGCGCAGCCCGCAGGCGAGGAATTTCCGATTTTCCGGGCATTCTGGATCGAGAAGCCGCGCATTCCCGGTGGCGAAGTGATTGTCCATGCGCTGCTCGACAGTCCTTCGGTCACCGGGGCCTTCCGGTTCACGATCGCACAGGGCGCCACGACAGGAATGCTTGTGGACGCTGTGCTCTACGCCCGGCGCAGCCTGAAGCATTTCGGGCTCGCGCCTCTGACCAGCATGTACCTCAAGGGCCGCGCGCAGCACCGCGTCAACGGTGATCTGAGGCCTGCCGTTCACAACAGCGAAGGTCTCGCCATCCTGAACGGGCGCGGCGAGCGTATCTGGCGGCCGCTGACCAATCCCCGCACGCTGCAGATCAGCGCGTTCATCGACAAGAGCCCGCGCGGGTTCGGTCTTATTCAACGCGACCGGGACTTCGATACCTTCGACGATCTGGCGGCGCGCTTCGAACGCCGGCCGAGCCTGTGGGTTGAACCGCGCGGCAACTGGGGCGACGGCTATGTCGAACTGATCGAAATTCCATCCGAGGAAGAGATCCACGACAACATCGTGGCGTACTGGACTCCCGCGAACGCGTTGGAGCCGGGAAAGCCCCTGCCGCTGTCGTACAAGCTCTCCTGGGGCAGCGATGTGCCGCTCGCCGCATCCGGGGCGAGGGTCGTGCGGACATCGGCACGGCCTTCGAAGAAGGAAAACTGGGCGCGGTTCGCGATCGATTTCGCCGGGCCGGCGTTAACGGAGGCGTCCGAGCTGCCCGGTATCGACCTGACCGTCAGTGCCGGAACAGTTTACGACGCGCGCGTGCAGCCACATCCCGCCATTGGCGGCGTGCGGGTGATTTTCGATTTCGATACGGGCGGATCGGAAATGAGCGAGATGCGTCTCTCCTTGAAAAAAGGCGACGCAACGATATCTGAAACATGGCTTTACCGGTGGACCGCCTGATGACCGAGTTGCGCCAGATGGACGACGGGCTCCTAGCCGCCGGGCCTTTCGCCGGGCCGGTTGCGATGCCGCTTGCCCCGGCTCACAAGGATGCCAGCGATCCCGCGCTCCTGCCGTCAGAAGCGCCGCTTGCGATGCCGTCGCAGGATTTGTCGGTCAGAGTTCCCCGGCCGGCAGGTTCGGCGGGAGCCCGGGCCTGGATTCCCAGAGCGGCTGTCGTGGTTGGCGCGCTGTCACTGACGGCCGCCTTCGCCTATGAACTTTATGGCGTCCTGTCATTTGTGGCCATGACGCCGATCCAGTTCGTCTTCCTGGTCCTCTCGACGGTCACGTTCGGCTGGATTGCCTTCGGATCGCTCAGCGCAGCCAAGGGCTTCCTGCCGCTCTTTGCCGGCGACAAGGTCGACACGCTGACGATCGCTCCGGCGGACGGACCGCTCGACGCCCGTACCGCGCTGTTGTTTCCCGTCTACCACGAGGAACCGCACCGGATCGCAGGAACGATCGCAGCCATGGCCGAAGAACTGCTGCATCTGGGAAAGGCGCAGAAGTTCGACGTCTTCGTGCTGTCGGACACGCGCGGCGCCAACGAAGGTGACGCCGAGGAAGCCTGTTACCGCGAACTGGCCGGCCGGCTCGGCGGACTGATCAACGTCTTTTACCGCCGCCGGATCGAGAACACCGCTCGCAAGGCCGGCAACATCGAGGACTGGATCGAACGTTTCGGCGGCCGCTACGACCACTTCATCATTCTCGACGCCGATAGCGTCATGTCGGGCCAATCCGTGGTGCGGCTAGCACGGACTATGGAGCGCGCGCCGCGCGCGGGGCTCATTCAGTCGATCCCTCGCCTGACGGGGGCAACGACGCTGCTGCAGCGCCTGCAGCAGTTCGCTTCCAACGTCTACGGTCCGGCCGTTGCGGGAGGGCTCGCGTCCTGGCACCGCGACCAGGGCAATTACTGGGGTCACAACGCAATCATCCGCACGGCGGCCCACGACTTCGTCGAGGCGGCCCTGCTGCAACGGGCCGGCTGGGGCGTGCACATGGTGCCGAGCCTGCAGGGCTCCTATGAGGGCATGCCGCCGGGGCTCGTCGATCTCATCATTCGGGACCGCCGCTGGGCGCAGGGCAACCTTCAACACCTTGCACTCATCTCGCGCCGTGGACTGACCGCGATGGGGCGTGTGCATCTTTCGATGGGCGCATTCTCGTATCTCGTGTCGGCGATCTGGGCGCTGTCACTGATGACCGGCATCGTTCTAGCGCTGCAAAGCCAGCAGCTCATTCCCAGCTATTTCCAAGACAGCAAGACGCTGTTTCCCATCTGGCCCGTGATCGATCCGGGCGCCGCCATGCGGCTGTTCCTCGGCACAATGGCCGTGGTTCTGCTGCCGAAGGCGCTCGGGCTGGCGCTCGAGGTCAAAAGGGCGGCGGAGGCGGGTGAACTCTTCGGCCTGCCACGCGCTCTGGCCGCCGTGACCATCGAGACGTTTTTCTCGATGCTGCTCGCACCCATTCTGATGCTGACGCAGACCTCGGCCGTCGTGCAGATCCTTTCGGGCATCGATGGCGGATGGAAAGCGCAGCGGCGTGACGATGGAACGGTGCCCTTTCAGTTCGCCATGCGTTTTCACGCCTGGCACATGGCCGCCGGTGCGGCGATCGCCTTTATCTGCTGGCTGGTTTCGCCGGGGCTGCTCTTGTGGATGATGCCGGTGATCGCGGGGCTCGTTCTGGCCGGGCCGCTCAACTGGTTGACGGCACAGCCGGCCGGACCGGCGATGTCGGCTGTGCTGAGCACTTGGGACGATCGCGACGTGCCGCCGATCCTCGTCAGGGCGCGTGAGCTTTCCGGCGAGTGGCAGACGCGCTTTGCCACGTCGGCCGCCGCGCGAAGGCCGCCGGCCAACGACACCGGCGACGTGGCGGTGCCGCAAGCCGCATGAGCCTAGTAGGTGGGACCTGACCGACCCGCCGAACTGTTCTCGTCGGCTGCCTTGATCTTCCGGAAGATCTCCGGAACCAGATCGCGGACGCGTATTTCCGGAACATCGAGGAACGGCAACGGACGCGTCACCGTCAGTGCCGCCACGCCAACGCGAGCGGTCAGCGCCCCATTGAACGCCGCTTCGCCGAGCCGCCGGCTCAACCGCCGCAGAAGATCCTGTCCGAGAAACTGTCCGAGCAGATCATCGGTCATGGCAAGGCCGCCGGTCGCCACGATATGACCGACGACGAGCCGGGCGAGCCGGAGGGTTCCGGTCAGCCCGGGCCGGCCGCCGTAAATCGTTGCAAGGGTGCGCAACATGCGCAGATTTTCGAAGGCGACGAAGAGCATGGCGATTGCAGCCATGGGAGAAATCGCGCTCACGGTGGCGACTCGCTTCGACGACTTCAGGATCTGACGCCGGGCCTGATCGTCGAGCGGCGCCATGACTTCGCGGTCGGCGAGACGCAGCAGGTCGCCGGGGTCGCGTCCGTCACCGGCATGTTCGGCCAACCGGGCCAATCCCCAACGGCAATCGGCCCGGTGGCCGAGCAGATTCTGAAGTGCAGCTACTGCCGCCTGCTCTGCTTTCATATCCTGGCGCGCGAGAGCCGCGGCCACGGCGTCGTGAAGAGCCTGGAGACGGCCGAGCCGGAACAGGCCGACGAGCTCGCGCATCATCAATACGAACGCGGCGACAACGGCCGTCAGTCCGAGACCGGTTGCGAGCCAACCGATCCAATCGTCGCGCTCGAAAGCTATGGAGACGAAGCGGCCGAACGCGAGCCCCGCCGCCAGCCCCGCCAATCCGGTGATCGCGGAGAAGAAGATCGCCCCCCACCTAATGCCGCGTCTCAGTTCGTCAGGCGTAGGCGTAACGCGGACCTCGCCGGAAACGGGACGATCGCTCTTAGCTGCACGTGCGGCTGCGACCGGTTCGATCGTCGCATCGCTGACATCGAAAACCTGCGGGGCGCGCGGTTGCGGCTTCGGCCGGGCGGCGCCGGGTCCATCTGCATCCGTCATGGCAACCAATCCCCCAGGAGGTAGTCGAGCGCACGGTCGAGACGAATATGGGGTGTCGGGGCAGGTTCGGTGGAACCGGGAGCTTGTGCAAGGCGCGGCGGGCGAAATCGTACGAATGTGGCAGCCGCACCGGCGAGTTCCCGGCCGGGGTGGGCCAGCGCGTCTTTCGGATCGGCCGGGAGATCGCCGGGAAAGATGACGGCTTCGCGCCGGCCATCGAACGTCTTTCCCGCGACCACTTCTCCGGGCATCGGAACCCCCGCGATACAAGGCAACGTCTCGCCAGCGTGCCTCACCTCGGCTTCACGCGTCGCGCGCAGCGCAGAAATCGCCATCACGCGTACATCGCCGCCGGCTGTCGTCACCCGCTGAGCTGCCCGCTCGGTAAGAGCCATCAGAATGGCCTCCAGCCGGTCGTGGCTCGTTCGGCTGACGTGATCGGCCTTGGTGGCGGCAAACAGGACGCGATCGATACGGCGCGTGTAGAGGCTCGACAGCCAGGAACTGGCGCCAGGCCGGAATGCCTGAAGCACGCTTGTCAAGGCGTCTTCGAGATCGGCGACACTGTCGGGCCCGCGCGAGAGGGACCCCAGCACGTCGACCAGTACGACCTGACGGTCGAGCTTGAGGAAGTGGTTGCGGAAGAACGGTTTGACGACTTCTCGCTTATAGCTTTCGTAGCGCTTCTCCAACAGGCGGCGAAGCGGGCTCGCTTGTTCGCCGGCCGTGGCCGGGTGCAGCGGAAAGAAGGTCAAGAGCGGTGATCCGGCAAGATCGCCGGGCATCAGGAAGCGCCCCGGCGTCAACGCTCCGACGCCCTGTTCGGAGACTTTGGCGGCGGCAAGGTAGGCGGTGAACAGGCGCGCTCCTTCGATGGCCGCCTGCTCTGCATCCGGCAGCATCACGGAGCGTTCGGCGAATGCCCGCCACTGGCTGGAGAGCTGAGCCCGCTGCGGGGCTTCGGCCTTGCGGATGGCTTCGCGGCACCAAACCTCGAACGGCTGGTCGAGAAGCGACAGATCGACGAGCCACTCCCCAGGATAGTCGACGATGTCAACATGCAGGCGGTCGAGCCCAAACATGCGGCGCAACAGGTCGCGGGGCCGGAAACTGAGCGTCAAACGCAGTTCGGAGATGCGCCGCGTGCTTTCCGGCCATTCGGCCGGGTCTTTGGCGAAGGCGGCGAGGTGGGCTTCGTAATCGAACCTCGGCACCGCGTCGTCGGGCTGAGGTTCCAGGATGCAGTCCAGAAGGCGGCCTTCGGCTTCGGGGGCAAAGAACGGCAGCCGTCCGCCGATCATCAAATTGCGCACCATCGCCGTGATGAAAACGGTCTTGCCGGCGCGGGACAGGCCCGTGACGCCGAGGCGGACGGTTGGCGTCAGTGCATCTCTGAGGCTAGCGCCCGCTGTCCGGAAGGAGGACCGGCGGGGCAGTTCGAAGGCGGGGCGGCTCAAGGGGAACGTCTCCAGTTCCCTTACCTAGGCCCACACCTGCCCGGCTGCAAGGTGGCTGAGCCGGCGAAGCATTCCGCGGCGGCCCCGTCAGCCGAACGCCACCTGATGGAAAACAACGAAGATACCGGCCCCGATCACAATGAGACCCATCAGCAGGATCGCGCCCGAACGAAGAAACTCGCCCATTACACTCATCTCCGGAAGCCCGGACCGGCTTCACTTGAGAGACGGTAACGATGTCCCATTGAACCGGCCGTGAAGCGGCGGTTCATCGGCCATTCATCGAGCCGGGAACGGCCTATGCCGGCGGAGTCCAGAGAACCTGTTCGATGTGGGTTGCGCCGGCGGCTAGCATCACAAGCCGGTCGAAACCCAACGCGCAGCCGGCGGCCGGCGGCATCTGCGCGAGGGCTGCGAGGAAATCCTCGTCGATCGGATAGCGTTCGCCGTAGAGCTTCTCTTTCAGGTCCATCTGGACTTCCAGATTGCGGCGCTGGAGGGCGGCATCGGTGAGTTCACCGAAGCCGTTCGCAAGTTCCACGCCGCAGCAATACAGTTCGAAACGTTCGGCGACGCGTGGGTCGCGCGGCGATGGACGCGCAAGAGCCGCTTCCGCGACCGGGTATTCGAGGAGAAGCTGCGGCTGCCCGACGCCGAGCCTCGGTTCGATGAGCGCGGCGAGTACGCGCGCGTAGAGATCGGACCAGGTGTCGTCCTCGCGCACTGTGATGCTTTGGGCCGTGACCTGTTTGGCGAGCGCGTCGCGATCGGTTGCGCCTTCGGGGTCGATCGTTGCGAGGAGATCGATCCCGGCATGGCGCTGGAAAGCCTCCGCCGCAGTGATGCGCTCTGCGGCTCCCTTCGGCACCGCGACCTGGCCGCGCCAGGAGACCAGCCGCTGGCCGGTCGTGGCGCAGGCGAGGCGCAACAGGTGCGCGGCGTCTTCCATCACCTCATCATAAGGCGCGCCGGCGCGATACCATTCGAGCATCGTGAATTCCGTCGCGTGCAGAGGGCCGCTCTCCCGGTTCCGGAAGCAGGGTGAGAACGTGAAGATTTTGTCCTCACCGGCCGCGAGCAGCTTTTTCATGGCGAACTCGGGCGACGTGTGCAGGTAACGCCGGGAGCGGTCGAGGTCGGGTCCGGCGATGTCCGTGGCGAGAGCGTGCAGGTGGGCCTCGTTGCCAGGCGAGACCTGCAGGCACTGTGGCTCGACCTCGACGAAGCCTTGCGCCGCGAACCAGTCCCTGATCGCCGCCTTGATGCGACCGCGCGCGGTCAGGAACGGCCGCCTGTCCTGATGCCGGTCTCTGTCCCACCAAGGTGAAATTCTGCTCATGTTTTCCGTGACTTCTGCAAACTGATCATGAAGGCGCAAAGAGCCGATCGGCCGCACTTGGCCTTTTGGATGCGAATAGAGTATGAGAGGCGCACCGAACCCCCGCCGCCTCCCCGCTGTTCACGGCTTCTGGCATCGCGCTTCGCCGGCGCGTCGAATGGAGCGGCTTTGATGGAGACCACTCGTGGCCAAGGTTATCGCAAGCTCGGTGCGCAAGGGCAACGTGCTCGATCTGGATGGCAAACTCGCCATCGTCATGCACGCCGAGAACATCCATCCCGGCAAGGGAACGCCGGTGACGCACCTTGAAATGCGGCGCATCGCGGACGGCGTGAAAATCGTCGAGCGCTACCGCACCACCGATCAGGTCGAGCGCGCGTATCTGGAGGAGAAGGACTTCAACTACCTCTACGACGACGACATGGGCTACAATTTCATGCAGCCGGAAACCTACGACCAGATCACCATCCCGAAGGACGTCATCGGCGATCAGGCCCAGTGGCTTCAGGAAGGCATGACCTGCTCGGTTTCGCTTCATGAAGGCAACCCCATCGCCATCGAACTTCCCCAGCGCGTGACGCTGGAAATCGTCGAGGCGGAACCGGTGGTGAAGGGCCAGACGGCCTCCTCGTCCTACAAAACCGCGAAGCTTTCGAACGGAGCGCGCGTGATGGTGCCGCCGCATATCGGGACTGGAACGCGCGTCGTCGTGATGACGGCCGATGGGTCTTACGTGGAACGCGCGAAGGACTGACCGGGACACAGCCTTCAGGGCGGGAAAGCCGGCAATCAATCCTGCGCCGGACGCAGCCGCGTCCGGCGTTACTATTTTATCAGGCGATACGTTCGATCTCGGCGGTCGCCGCGCCCATGGGAACGTTATCGCCCTCGCCTTTTCCGATGAGAGCGCGCGCCAGCGGGGAAACATACGAGATCGTTCCCCTCGAAGGATCGGCTTCGTCCTCTCCGACCAGACGGTAGGTCACCCGGCGGCCATCTGCGCGCAGCAGAGTGACGCGCGATCCAAATTGCACCGCTCCGTTAGCGACAGGCTCCGGCATCGGTTCCGCCGACTGCTGGCGCTGCGACCAATAGCGAAGATCCCGCGCGAGACGTTGCAACTCCGCCCGATCTGCCGACGCCTGCGCCGCCGCGTAGGCCGCCGTGAGCCGCCGGACTTCCGCGTCAATCGCGGCCAGCCCGTCGGCTGTAACCAGATTGCGGTGCTCTGAAATGGGCCTGTCGGGCAGGTCCTCCAGGCCTTCACCGGAATCTTCTTTGACGAACGCTCGGCTCATGGGTGGCAACTCTAAGCTTTCCGCGCGACAGATGACAGCCCTCCACGAAGGAAGCCCGCCCTCTTGCGCGGCGCCGCGATCACCCCTCGAGCGCCTTGGCGACGGAGGCGGTGATTTCGGGGATTGTGTGGTTGGTGAGATCCTTGTCGAGCGTGGCGACGATCTTCTTTGCCAGGGCCCCGTCTGCGGCCTTGCGCATTTCGCCCAGCGCAACCGGAGGCGCGACGACCACGAGAGCATCAAAGCGGCCGGCCTCGGAATCCTTTGCGACATCGGCGACGATCTGATCGACGAAGCGATCCTCGGCGCGCCGATGAAGATCGATTTCCGCGATGGCCGAGCGATGTTCGCCGACCGACGAAAACGCACGCGGAGGCTTGTCGCGGCCCTGCTCGCTCGTTCTGGGATTGTCCTGCTCATAGACGCGAACCACTTTAAGGGCGGGTTCCATCGCGCTGCCCTCGTTAACGAGGACGAGGCCGCGCGCGCCATCGGCCACGACGATCCACATGCCTGTTTTGATCTTCATGGTGGCTCCTTTTCCAGATCAGCCTGTCAGCTAACGCCATCGCGCGCCGCAGGACCCTGACCTGAATCAATACACCCGGGCACCGTGGTATTCCGTATAAGGTCGAGCCGGTGCCATTCCGGACGAGGCCGGATCAGGGTCGACGAACGAGGCCGGCGCATGCGGGCAGCGCCGCGCAACCCACGGCGAACAGGCGGCAGGCACGATATTCGCCGCGTTCACCCGCCGCAGCCGCGGCACTTGTGTTAGGGGGTGGACCTGTTAATCAGGCCGCAGATTCCCGAGCCAATGGAACCTGGAGGCCACCATGTCCGATAACCCCGCCGAGAGCGCCGCGCGCACGAAGACCGCTGCCCTGATCCGCGATTACTACGCTGCCTTCAACCGCGGCGACACGAACGCGATGATCGACTTTTTGACCGACGACGTGATCCACGACGTGAACCAGGGCGAGCGCCGGCAAGGCAAGGACAAGTTTCGCGCGTTCAACGCCCGCATGGATCATAACTACAAGGAAGACTTGAAAGACATCGTTGTGATGGTGTCGAAGGATGGCACCCGCGCCTCGGCCGAATTCAACGTCCACGGTGTCTACAAGAACACGGACGAAGGACTGCCCGAGGCCAAGGGACAGACCTACGTTCTGCCCGCGGGAACTTTCTTCGCCATTCGCGACGGTAAGATTTCGCGCGTAACCACGTACTACAACCTGACCGACTGGATCACACAGGTCGCCGGCTGAGAAGCGTCAGCATTGGAAGCGGCGATGGAGAAGAAGAAACTCGACGTGCGGTCGATGACGGGGGCGGACATTATTCCGATCCTTCCGGATCTGGCGCGCCTGCGCATCGCCGTCTTCCGCGACTGGCCTTACCTCTACGACGGCACGCTCGACTATGAGGAGAAGTACCTCGCCACGTTCGCGGCGGCCAAGGGAGCCGTCGTCATCGCGGCCTACGATGGGGCGGAGATGGTCGGCGCGTCGACCGGCGCGCCGATGATCGAGCACGCGGACGAGTTCGGCGAACCCTTCCAGGCCGCCGGCTTCGACATTTCGAAAATCTTCTATTGCGGCGAGAGCGTCCTGCTCAAAAGCCATCGCGGCTACGGCCTGGGGCATGCGTTCTTCGACGGCCGCGAGGCGCAGGCGCGCAGGCTCGGCGGCTTCACTTTTTCCACGTTCTGCCGGGTGATGCGGCCCGACGATCACCCGTTGAAGCCGGACGACTATGCGCCGCTCGATCCGTTCTGGCGCAAGCGCGGCTATAAGCCGGTCGACATCTTCGCGACCTATAACTGGAAGGACATCGACCAGCCCGGCGAAACCACCCACCGGATGCAGTTCTGGATGAAGGCGATCTGACCTTGGCCCGTGATCCACTTACCATCGCCAGCGCTCAGTATCCGATCGGCCAGCCCTCGTCTCTCGATGAGTGGGAAGCAAAGCTCGCCGACTGGGTCGCAAAAGGTGCCGCCACAGGCGCTCAGCTTCTGGTCTTTCCAGAATATGCTGCGATCGAGCAGGCGGCGTGCTTCGGCCCCGCCGTTTATTCAGACCTGCAAAAGACGCTCACCGTCGTCGCCGAACTTGCCGCTTCGCGCGTGCAGCTTCATCTCGAACTCGCCCGGCGGTACGGCGTGCATATTCTCGCGGGATCGGGGCCGGTCCTGAAATCGGATGGACGGTTCGTCAACGCGGCGCAGCTCGTGACCCCTTCCGGTCTTGCGGGCGAGCAGGAAAAAATCATCATGACCCCGTTCGAGCGCGACTGGGGCATTTCCGGCGGTGCGCCGTTGCGCGTATTCGATACGGCGCTCGGAAAGATCGGCGTTCTCATTTGCTATGACAGCGAATTCCCGCTGCTTGCTCGCGCGCTGGCGGAAGCCGGGGCAGAAATCGTTCTGGTGCCGTCCTGCACCGAACGCGTGTCCGGGTTCCATCGCGTTCGCACGGGCTCGATGGCGCGGGCGCTCGAGAACACGATCGTCACGGTGCAGAGCCCGACCGTCGGCGACGCGCTGTGGTCGCCGGCCGTGGACCGCAACGAAGGGTCGGCCGGCATCTACGTCCCCTCAGAACACGCGGTCTCCGACACCGGCGTCCTGGCCGAAGGCCCGCTCAGCGAACCGCAATGGGTGACGGCGGCAGTCGATCTCGAACGGCTGAAATTCGTCCGCGAAACCGGGGAAATGCGCAACTACGCGGACTGGCGGTCACAACCCGGCGCCGCCGCGCTTGCAGCGTCCGTCGAGATCGTGCCGCTGTTCTGACCGTTCCTAGTCCAATTCCCAGGTCACCGTGACGGTGGCCTCGAGGGACTGGGTTCCCCGCTCGACCGGAACCGCGTCCATCGCAGCCATTCGCCCGGCCTTGACGAAGGGCCGCGGCTCGATCATCGCACCCTCCGTGATCGAGACGACCTTGCCGACCTTCACACCCGCCGCAGCGGCGAAGAGTTCAGCGCGACGGCGCGCGTTGGCGATCGCCTCCTTGCGCGCCGCATCGCGAAGCGTCTCGGCGGTGCTGACTTCGAACGTGATGCCGTTCATCTGGTTGGCGCCGACCGATACGAGTTTGTCGAGCACTTCGCCCATTTTATCGAGGTCGCGGACGTGAACCGTGACCTGGTTGGCGGCCTGATAGCCGTCGATAACCGGAGGCTGACCGTCGCGCGGATTGGTGTAGCGGGGATTGAGATTGAAACCCGACGTCTGGATGTCCTGCGGTTCGATGCCGTCTTCCTTGAGCGCGGCGATCAGCTTGGCCATTGCGGCGTTATTGGCCGTGAGCGCCTCCCGGGCCGTGGCCGCCTCGGTGACGACGCCCGTGCCGATACGTGCCTCGTCGGGCACGGCCGTGGCGGATCCCGTTGCAGACACCGTAACTGTGCGTTCCATTCGGCTCTCCTCGGCCGCCGCCTCGAACGACAGCCCGGCCAGCGCCACCCACGTCAGTAGCAACGAGGCCGTGATGGAACGGCGGCAGAACATGGGAACGGTCCTTCAACTGGGTATGGCTACTTGATAACGCATATGAAGATGACGTCGCATTCCGGCTTCTTGATGACCGTTCGGAGCCAGCGGCTGCCCCCGAAACGGCCATGTGCAGTCGGCAGATATTCCTTGTAATTACGATGCAATTGACGTCCCACTTGGTCTAAACTTGGTTGTAAAGAACAGTGGATCGAGGGGGAGGCTTTCAGACATGAGCTTTGTGACACGTGTCTCAAGCGCAGGCTGCGTGGCCGCTCTCTTCGCTTTGGCGCTTGCGGTATCGGCCTTCGCTCAAGACAAGGGCAAGACGCCGCCCGCAGCGGGCTCTCCGGCAGTTGCCGCGCCTCCGGCGCAGACCACCACACCGCCGGCTGAGCCCGAACCGCCAGCCGTGAACTGGACGGTGAACTGCGAGAACGCCGGTGCCGGTCTTGAGTGCAAAGCCTCGCATGTCATCGTGACGGCCCAGACGCGCCAACTGTTGCTCGCGGTCACTGTCAGCAAGCCGGCAGGAGGCAAGGATGGCGCGATGTTGTTTCGGTTGCCACATGGGCTGTTCAATCCGGCTGGGATCACGCTCGCCATTGACGACCAGAAGCCCGATAGGATCGAAATCCAGACCTGTGATGCAACAGGCTGCTATGCGGGTGCGCCGCTGCCGCCAGAACGGCTGGCCGCAATGACAAGCGGAAGCAACCTCAAGATCGTGTTTCAGGATCTCAAGAAGCAGAACATCACCGTCACCGTCCCGCTCAAGGGCTTCGACGAGGCATTCAAGAAGCTTTGATGGGCGGGATTTTCGCGATTTGCGTTGGGTGGTGGGCCCGCCAGGACTCGAACCTGGAACCAGGCGGTTATGAGCCGCCAGCTCTAACCATTGAGCTACGAGCCCGGAGCAACCTTCTACACCACGCCGGAGCGCATCACGCAAGGGCGGGCAGAGCCCGTGGACAGACTTACCACAGCGCTGGCGAAGAGACCGATTCGGCACCCGCCCGGAGCCCGACCCATCAAGCGCGAAAAACGCAGCTGTGTCTTGATTGGACCCTGGGATAGGCTATCGACAGCCATGCCAGACTTGAAAGCTCTCCTCGTCAACGATGCGTCTTTGCTCGGACACCACGGGTCGGCGCTGGTATCGCGGCAGGCTCGCAAACTCGCAGCCGAAGCGGGCATCGAATTGACAGTGGGGATCGATTGGGCCACGGCCGAGCGGATGCTTGCCGGCCGGAACGGTTTCGACCTCGTGATCGTTAATGGTGAAGGTTCGGTTCATCACGACGGTTCGACCGCGCGCAGGATAGCGCGGCTCGCGCAAGCTCTATCGGCTCGCGGCATGCCGGCATTCATGATCAACGCGAGTGTGGAGGCCAATTCGGATGAGGTTCATGCGGGGCTGTCGCAGTTCCGCAAAATCTATGTGCGAGACTTTCGATCCCAGAATGAGTTGGCCATTGCCGGGATTCCTTCCCAGGTCGTTCATGATCTGACACTGACGTGGTCCGATGCGCCGAAGGCCGAGCCGACGGCTAATTCTAGAGTGCTCGTCACAGATGCTTCTGATGCAGAAAAGGCTCTGATCCTCTATCGATTTTCAGAGCGGACAGGTACATTGAGAACGGCACCGCCCGCCGGGTCGAGACGCTGGAAGCGGCGAGCCGGTTTTGAGTTGAAGCGGCTTGCGGGTGCGCTGCTGCCTGGATCGCCGTGGACCCTTCGCTACACGGGGGCAACGCGGCATTTCGACGAATTTGCACGGCATCTGGCAACGTCGCACGGCATAATCTGCGGCCGCTTCCACGCCGTCTGCCTGGCGATAAGGATGGGGATCCCGTTCCTGGCTGTGGCCGCGCCGACATCGAAAATCGAGGATCTACTTTCGGGCATAGGGATGTCGAACCGAATGATTGATCTTGAACATATTGACCAAGCGGAGAGCGCCCCGGCAATACCGCCTCTCGACGATCGCGAGCGCCAATCAATCAACACTTTCCTTCGTGAAACTGAGCTCAAAGCCCGGCAG
>JALOTA010000073.1 GCA_025458125.1 Hyphomicrobium sp. | reverse complement strand
CGTCGTCCGTTACGACTCGCCGACGTTCGGTGGCTTCTCGGTCAGCGCCTCTTGGGGTGAAGACGACATGTGGGACGTCGCCGGCCGTTACGCCGGTGAGCACCACGGCTTCAAGTTGGCCGCTGCTGTGGCCTACAACGAGGTCAACTCGTCTGGCAACGGCTGCGCCACCACGTTTGGTGTCGGCTGCGGTGGCTACAACAACCTCGGCGCACTTGACGCTCAGTACTTCCAGGCTGGTGTTTACCTCCAGCATGTTGCGACGGGCCTCTTCGGCCTCGTCAACTACGGCAACATGGAGGCTGAAGAAGGCCTCGCCTATGACGCGGACACTTGGTACGGCAAGGTTGGTATCCGCACGAAGTGGAACCACCTCGGCGCCACCGTGTTCTACGGCGAGTACCTGAACGCCGACGGTCAGGGCACGGTTGATGTTCTCGACGGCGCTGGTGACGACATCGGCACTCTCGACATCAACGAGGTTGAGGTCTGGGGCCTCGGCGTCGTGCAGGAAGTTGATGCTGCTGCGATGTCCGTCTGGATCAAGTACCGCAACCAGTCGGTTGACGTCTCCAACAACACGACCGACGTCGGCGTCGAAGACTTCGACTACGTCGGCATCGGCGGTCTGATCAACTACTAATACTGGTCAGAACTCCCATCTGGTCGAAGGCCGCCCGGCGACGGGCGGCCTTCTTCCTTTTTTGAGGTGGCTCCGCGCTGGGCTGGGCTTCTCAATCCCGTGCGGTCTCCTTAAACTCCCGCCATGCTGACCAAGTTTTTCGCTGAATTGCGCGCCGCGCGGCTGCCCGTCTCCGTCAAGGAGTACCTGGCTCTTCTCGAAGCCATGGAGGCGGCGCTGGTGAAGGACGAGCGGCATTTCGATCGCTTCGATCAGGTTTTCGGGCACGTCTTCAAGGGCCTCGATCTCATGAACGAGGCCATCGAGGCGGAGATCCCGGAAGAGTGGCTTCGCGCTGTGTCGGCGCTCTATCTGACCGACGAAGAGAAGGCCAGGATCGATGAGCTTGGCGGCTGGGAGAAGATCATGGAGACGCTGCGGCAGCGTCTCCTCGAACAGAAGGAGCGCCACCAGGGCGGCAACAAGTGGATCGGGACCGGCGGCACCTCTCCGTTCGGGGCCTATGGATACAACCCCGCCGGCATCCGCATCGGCCAGCACGAAAGCCGGCACCGCCGCGCGATCAAGGTCTGGGACAAACGCGAATTCAAGGATCTGGCCGGTGACGTCGAACTGGGCACGCGCAACATCAAGGTCGCGCTGCGCCGATTGCGCCAGTTCGCGCGCACGGGCGCGGCGGAGGAATTCGATCTTGCCGGAACGATCCGCGGCACGGCGGAGAAAGGGCACCTCGATATCCGGATGCGGCCGGAGCGGCGCAACGCGGTCAAGGTGCTGATGTTCTTCGACGTCGGCGGCTCGATGGACTGGCACATCAAGGGTGTCGAGGAGCTATTCTCGGCGGCGCGGTCGGAATTCAAGCACCTGGAGTACTATTACTTTCACAACTGCCTTTACGAGAAGGTGTGGCGCGACAACGCCCGGCGCTGGTCGGAGACGATCCCGACGTGGGACGTGCTGCATACCTATCCGCCCGACTACAAGCTGATTTTCGTCGGCGATGCCTCGATGAGCCCCTACGAGATCACGCACGCGGGAGGGTCGGTGGAGCATATGAACGAGGAAGCCGGGCACGTCTGGCTGTCCCGCGCGGTGGCCACCTATCCGCACTCCGTGTGGCTGAACCCGATCCCCCCGGAGCATTGGAGCTGGACACCGTCGATCGGGATCGTCCAGCGGCTCATGGAGGGACGGATGTATCCGCTTACGCTTGAGGGTCTGGATGCATCAATCCGGGAACTGTTGCGTTAAGACATCGGCCTTGTCCCCGCCGCAATTCCGGGGTGCGATTGACGGGGGAGCCGGATCGGCTGCAATAGCGGTCTGGCGAAGGGGGATTCGGGGCTCGGACATGTCGGGGCGGATGATATTTGCGCTGTCTTGCGCGCTTGCTGCGGGCGGATGCTCGGGCTCGTCGGGATTGTCGACCGGATCGCTGTTCGGCGGCGGTTCGGCTGCTCCCGCCGCGCCGCCGGCAGCAGCGGTCGCCAACCCCGCCGGGGATCCCACATCGCGGGCTTTCCAGGTCGGATCGACTTCGGCCCGTGCCGTCAAATGCGGCTATAATTTCGATCCCAACAAGCTGCGGGCGAATTTCATCGCCAACGAAGCGGCGGGCGTGAACGCCGCTGACATTCCGCGCGTTGAAAAGGTCTACGACACAGCCTTCAACGGCGTCGCGAAGGCCGTTGCGGGCCAGCCTGACTACTGTTCTCCGGCCAAGACGGCCGACATCAAGGCCAACTTGACGCGCCACCTTGCGGGCGACTTCACGCCTGCCGTCGTCAAGAAAGAGCCCGAGCCCGCCGGCTGGTTTTCGAACTGGGGCGGCGCGCAGGACAAGGGCCCGAGTTTCGGCTCGGATAACTGGTGGGAGAAGCAGAAAGACGCTGTTGGCGGCGGTTGACCGGGTCGCGGTTGCCGCGACCGGGCGTCACTTCACGCCGAGCTTCTTTTGCAAGCTCGATGACGAGGTCGTGTACTGGAACACGACCTTCCTGTCCGGGTTGACGATCTTCTGCGCGGCCTGGGCCATGAGCGCCGCCTCGTGGAAGCCCGACAGGATCAGCTTCAGTTTTCCCGGATAGCTGTTGATGTCGCCGATCGCGAAGATGCCCTTTTCGCTGGTCTCGAATTTCTCTGTATCGACCGGAATGAGGTTCTCGCAGAGGTTCAGACCCCAGCCTGCAATGGGACCGAGCTTCATGGTCAGGCCGAAGAAGGGAAGCATGGCGTTGACGGCGAGTTGTTCTTCGCCGGCCGCCGTCTTGACCGATACGCCTTCGAGCATTCCGCCTTCGCCGTGAAGGCCGGTGACCTGTCCGATCAGCAGGCGCACCTGGCCCTCGCCGACGAGGCGGCGCATTTCGTTGACGGAATGGGGCGCGCCGCGGAATTCGTCGCGGCGATGGAGCAAGGTCAGGCTGCGGGCCACGGGCTGAAGGTTCAGCGTCCAATCTAGCGCGCTGTCGCCTCCGCCGACGATCAGCACGTCCTTGCCGCGGAAGTCCTCGATGCGGCGAACGGAGTAGTAAACCGACGTGCCCTCGTAGGCTTCGATGCCGTCGAGCGGTGGCCGCTTGGGTGTGAACGATCCGCCGCCGGCGGCGATGACGACGACCTTGCACAGAAACTGCTTACCGGCATCCGTCGTCAGGAGGAACCGCTCATCCGGCTGACGCTGCAGCGCATCGATGCGCTCGCCAAGATGGAAGACGGGATTGAAGGGCCGGATCTGCTCCAGAAGACGGTCCGTCAGTTCCTGACCGGTCACCACGGGCAGTGCCGGGACATCATAGATCGGCTTTTCTGGATAAAGCTCCGAGCATTGGCCGCCGGGCTTTCCGAGAATGTCGACGACATGGCATTTGAGGTCGAGAAGACCGAGTTCGAAGACCGCGAACAGACCGCACGGCCCTGCTCCGATGATGACGACATCGGTTTCGACGGGGCCTTGTCCGCCGGTATGGTCCGCCGCAGTCATTCTCGTTCACCTCTCCCGGAGCGGGCGTCAGAACTGCTTGGCCGGAACGCGCAGAACGAGGCCATCCAACTTGGAGCTGACCTTGATCTGGCAGCTGAGGCGGCTCTCCTCGCGAACGTCGAAAGCGAAGTCGAGCATGTCCTCTTCCATGTCGGACGGCGCACCGGTCTTGTCACGCCAGGCCTGATCCACATAGACGTGGCAGGTTGCGCAGGCGCAGGCGCCGCCACATGACCGTGAGCCCCTCCTCGGCCGTCACGGTCTGCGACGTGCCGTCGGGCTGAATGAACGTGATCTGGACCATTTCGCCTCTGTGGGATGGAGCCGGGCTGGGCATTGACGGCCACCCGGCAGCGCTCATGAGCGGGTGATACCGGCCATCGCCATAGACGCCGCCGTGCCTGAATTCAAGGCTCAGAATTCAGGGCGGGGCAAGGCCAACCGGGCTTTGCCTGCTCAGGCTTGGCCGACGGCCGTCCGGATGTAAGAAATCGCATCCGTGATCGCCAGATCGCAGGCTGCCATCGCCTCGGCCTTGGCGACCGGATCATCGAGGACGTGCGCGGTCTGCTCGGCCGCTGCCGCGGCTGATGCGACGCGCCAGGCGCCGACGGCGCGCGCCGAACCCTTCAGGGTGTGCGCCGCGATCCACCACTCCCGGTCCGTGCGCGCGGCGCGCAGAGCACCGATCGCGCCGGGCAGGTCCCCGGCGAAGAGTTGCAGGACCTCGGACTCGAGTTGTTTATCCCCCATTGTGTAGCGGCGAAGGTGGTCATGATCGATCGCGTACGGCGACAGCCGCTCGCGGTCGCGGTCGAGGCCGCAGACGGCGTCACTCCTGAGTATCTCGCCACTGTCCAGCATCACCCGCACGCCCTGTCTCTCGCCAGTCGACCGCTCGGGTACGAGAGTGACCCTGAAGTTCTTAAACGGTTGTAAAGGTTTGCGGTCGCGTATTTAGATAGTAAATAAAGCGTTTCTGGCGTTTTGCTGAAAGAGAAGCTCTTTTTACGGCCTCAATTGCGGATTAGCCGGATTGGACAGGGGCTTAATGGGCCGCACAGCTATTGATGTGCGCGACGGCCGATTCTGATTTGAGGACCCCACTTGGATTGGCTATCAGTGTTGCTCGGGGGACGCGCCGGAAGGCGTTAGGGGGCGGTTTCAAACGATGTCGCAGGACAACACAGCATCGCGGGAGCCGCCCGAGCTGCCTCTGCCGCCGCCGCTTGCCGCGGACGCGCAAGGGGCAGCCGCATCGAGCGATCCCGTTCCTGTGCCGTCCTTGCCGCCGCCGCTGCCGCCGAGCCAGGGCAAGACCCGGAAATCGAAATCCGGCTCGGCCGCGGCAAGCGAAACCGACGAGCAGAGCCCGCGCCGCGCCGCACGCCGCCGGCCGGCAGGACCGCCACGCGGCCAGATTCCCGCTAACGACGACGTTCCATCGATCGGCGGCCTGATCTATGCCCTGGATCAGAAGCCCGACAGCAAGCCGTTCCGCTATGCCATGATCGCGAGCGGCGTTTGGGGCGCCATCACGGCCGTGTTCGGCTGGATGATCTTTTCGGCGAAGGTTTCGGAGGGTCTGGGTTTCGGGGCCATTCTTTCGGAACCCGCAACTTTTCTTTTCTTCGCCGCGCTGGTGGTCCCGATCGCGGTGATGTGGTTCCTGGCGCTTCTGGCGTGGCGCGCGGAAGAACTGCGCCTGCGCTCGTCCACCATGACGGAAGTCGCGATCCGGCTGGCGGAACCCGACCGCATGGCCGAGCAGTCCGTCGCGTCGCTCGGTCAGGCGGTTCGGCGGCAGGTGTCGTTCATGAACGATGCCGTTTCGCGCGCGCTCGGCCGCGCCGGCGAACTGGAAGCGCTGGTGCACAACGAAGTGGCCGCACTCGAACGTTCCTATGAAGAGAACGAGCGCAAGATCCGCGGTCTTATCCAGGAGTTGTCGGGAGAGCGTAGCGCGCTACTGGGAACCTCCGAACGGGTGACGGACACGCTGCGTTCGCTCGGCACAGAAATTCCGCAGCTCATCGATCGTCTGTCGAACCAGCAGATCAAGCTCGCGACCATCATCCAGAGCGCGGGAGAGAACCTCACGGCCCTGGAAGGCGCGGTCGGGAGCAGCGCGGATCGTCTGGAAACGACTCTGGGACAGCGCACCGAAGAAATGCACACGGTGCTCGTCGGGTACACGTCGGCGCTGGCCGATGCGCTAAGCGCGCGCACCGAGACGATCCAGAACGCGTTCCACGACTATCTGGAAAACCTCAATACCTCGCTCGACGGCCGGACGCAGAACCTCCAGGCCGTGTTCGAGGAGTATGCCCGCGCGCTCGACAGTTCCCTTGCCAACCGCGCGGAGATCCTCGACGCCCAGCTCATCGAGCGGACGCGGGCGCTCGACAGTGCCTTCAGCGAGCGCCTGATGCTGTTCGACCAATCGATCCAGCGTTCCACGCTGGCCATCGACAGCGCCGTCTCGGAGCGTTCGCACGCCCTCACGTCGGCGCTGGAGACCCATGCGCGCGTGTTCAGCGAGACCATCCAGCGGCAGACGACCGATCTCGACGAGCAACTGGTCGCCGGCATCAGCGCGGTGCGGCGTTCGTCGGAAAACATCACGCGGCAGTCGCTCAAGGCCATCGAAGGTCTGGCGAGCCAGTCGGAAATGCTGCGCAACGTTTCGGAAAACCTTCTCGGCCAGATCAATTCCGTCACCAACAGATTCGAGAACCAGGGCCAGACGATCATGCGGGCGGCCAATGCCCTGGAAGCCGTCAATTTCAAGATCGACAACACCCTGCAGGCGCGGCACGCGGCTCTGTCGGAAACGCTCGACAATCTCTCCGGCAAGGCGGAGGAGTTCGGACGCTTCGTGGAGGGCTATTCCTCGACCATCGAGGGGTCGCTGTCGGAGGCCGAACTGCGGGCCCGTGCGACGGCAGAAGAAATCCGTCTGCAGGCGGAGGCGACGCGGCGCAACGCGCTGGCCGATCTGGAGCGGCTCAAATCGGAAACAGACGCGGAGAGTGCGCGGCGCCTCGACGAATTGCGCAACCGCTTCGCGAACGTGTCGTCAAGTGTCACGCGCGACCTCGACAGCCTGTCCTCGCGGGTCGACCAGACCGCCGATGAAGTACGTCAGAGGGCGGCGCGCACGGCGGCTGAAATCGCCGCGGAACAGACCCGTCTCAAGGATCAGCTGGATAAGCTGCCGCTTGCGACCCGGGACAGCGCCGACCAGATGCGCAAGGCGTTGTCCGATCAGTTGAAGGCGCTCGACACCCTGGCCAATCTCACTCAGCGCACGCTCCAGGCGCGGGACGTCACCCGGCCCGTCGGCGCGCCGCCGCCTGCCGGTGCTGCGGCCGCATTGCCGCCGCCGGCGGCCAGCTATCAGCCCCCCGCCCCTGTTTCTCCGGCGCCGCAGCCCGGCCTGTCCCAGCTCAACCGGCCACCGGCTTCCGACGCGGGCCGCGAAGGCTGGTCGCTCGGCGATCTTCTCGCCCGCGCCTCGCGCGATGAAGAACAGGCGGCCGCCAACGCATCCCGGCCGGCGCAGCCGCCCGCTTCTGCGCCTCAAGCCGCGCCGTTCCGTTTCAACATCGACGTCGTGGCTCGCGCGCTCGATCAGCCGACAACGTCGGCGCTCTGGTCGCGCATCTCCGCCGGTCACCGTAACGCCCTTTCGCGCGGGCTCTACTCGGCCGAAGGCCGTCAAATCTTCGACGAAATCACCCGGCGCCTGCCGTCCGATCAGAGCCTGCAGGCGACGCTGACGCGCTTTCTTGAGGATTTCGAGCGCATCCGGCGGGAACTCGACCAGCGCGACCCGTCGGGCCGGACAACTCAGAACCACCTGCTGTCGGATTCCGGCCGCGTATACCTGTTCCTTGCCCATGCCACGGGCCGGTTGACCTGACCGGACAAGCGACACCCGGTCCTTTCATGACCCCTCATCGCACGATCCGCGTTTCGATCGAGAACTGGCCGTTGACGCAACCGTTCGTCATCGCGCGCGGCGCCAAGACGGAAGCGGTCGTGGTGACGGTCACAATCGCCGACGGCGATTGCATCGGTCGGGGCGAATGCGTTCCCTATTCGCGCTATGGCGAGAGCCCCGCGACGACGGCTGCTGCGATCGAAGCCGCCGGTGTTCCCGCGTCTCACGATGGCCTCATGCGGACGTTGCCGCCCGGAGCCGCGCGCAACGCACTCGACTGCGCGTTGTACGATCTTGAGGCCAAGCTCGCCGGCAAGCCTGTCTGCGATCTCATCGGCCGGCCGCCTCCGCGCGCCTGTGAAACCTGCTACACGATCAGCCTCGGCTCGCCGCAGGCCATGGCCGATGCAGCCGCGCGCGTGCCCCACCTCAAGCTTCTCAAGCTCAAGCTCGGCGGCGACGGCGACGAGGCGCGCATGCGGGCCGTGCGCCGGGCGCGTCCCGACGCCCGTCTCGTCGGCGATGCCAACGAAGCATGGAGCGAAGCACTGCTCGATCCGCTTCTGGCGGTTGCCGCCGAGTGCGGCTTCGAGGTCATCGAGCAGCCCCTTCCGGCCGAGGCGGACGACGCCCTTGGAACGCGCGACCGGCCGGTGCCGGTGTGCGCGGATGAGAGCGCGCATGTGGCTAGCGACATTACCGCGCTGATCGACCGCTATGACGCGGTCAACATCAAGCTCGACAAGGCCGGCGGCTTGACGGAAGCGCTGGCCATGGCGGACGCGGCGCGGGCCGCCGGCCTCGATATCATGGCCGGATCGATGGTCTCCACCTCGCTCGGCATTGCCCCGGCGATGCTCGTTACGTCCTACGCGCGCTGGGTCGATCTCGACGGGCCGCTGCTTCTTGCCCGGGACCGGGAACCGCCGGCCGTCATCCGTGATGGCTTGATCGAGCCGCCGCCCGCGGCGCTCTGGGGCTGAGCGACGTTCGTTGCTAGATCGTGCCTTGGTTCCAGCGCCGCGTGATGACAGCGGTCGATCCCAGGGCGATCAGGCCGAGAGCGGCCATGACGGCGTAAGCCTGCCCCTTATAGGCTTCGAACAGCGGTCCTGAAGACCATGTGGCAATTCCCATCGCCACTCCCGACGCAAACGTCGCATAAAGCGCCTGCACGGTTCCCGAGACTTCGTCTGGCACCGCGCGGGCAACGAACAGGATCGCACCCAGATGTGTCGCGCCGTAGGTGAGCGCATGCAAAAGCTGCAACGGCGCGAGCAACGCAAGCGGCGGGTCGAAGCTCATCACGGTCCAGCGCACGAGCGCGGCGCCTGAACCCAGCGCCAGAAGCGTATCCGGCCTCAGGTGGCGGAACCTGGAGCCCGCGACAGCGAAGAGAACAACTTCGGCAAGGACACCGATCGCCCACAGCATGCCGATCCAGGTGCCGGAGATGCCCTGTTCGCGCATGTGAAGCGCACCGAACGTATAAAACAGCGCATGCGATGCCTGGGCGGCGCTCGCCGCGAACAGGAAGGCGATGAACACCGGCAGGCGCAACAACCGGGTGATTTCCGGGCCGACGCGGCGGCGCGGCGCCACGCTTGCCACTTCATTGCCGGCCGCCGCCGTTTCGCGAGGCAGAGCGTGCGCGGCTACGACCGTCAGGATGGTGCCTGAGATCATGACCCACAGCGCCGCTTCCGATCCGCTGCGGTCGATCCATGCGCCGACGATCAGGCCCACGGCCACGAAGGACAGCGAACCCCACAGCCGCATTCGGCCGTAATCCAGAGAATAGCGGCGCACGCCTCGGACGGCGATGGCCTCGACCAGCGGCATCATGGTGGCTGCGGAAAGCGACAACGCGGCCGCGACGACGAGAATGGACCAGAAGCCGGTCATACCACCCAGCAGCAGACTTGCAGCCAGCGCGGCCCACGCCGACGCCACGACGAGCGTCCGGTGCGCGCCATGCCTGTCGGCGAGGATCGCGACCGATGGCGTGACGGCGAGGCGAAGGATGAACGGCACGGCGGTGACGATGGCGACTTCGTTCGCGTCGAGCCCACGGCCGTCGAGCCAGACGGGAAGAAACGGGATCAGGACGCCGTAGATCACGAACATCGCGGCGAAGTAGAGCGCGACGCGTTCCCCGTAGGATGCGCCTTCGTCCTTTCCCGGGCCGGGACGGTCTGATTGCGGTGTCACGTTCGGCGCTTCATTTCCCGAAGCCGGACGAGCCCGGCCTGATGAACGCCCCTTTCATGCCTTGGAACGCGGGTGGAGACCAGTGCGGCGGTTCACCATTTCGACCTTAGGCCCACCGTGACGATGTCCACGGCCGCGTCGACCGATCCCGATATGACCGGGCCGGGTGCTGCCGCTGGATGGCGTTCGAAGTCGCCGTCCTCCACGAAAACGTGGCTGTAGGCGATGTCGAGCGTGGTGTCCTTCCAGAACAGGAATTCGCCGATGTGATAACCGGCACCTGCGCTCAGCCAAACGCGGTCGTTGTCGGGAAGCTGGACGAGACGTTGCGACGGCTCGCGAATGGGCGAGATCTCATAGCCGATGCCCGCTCGCAACGTGGTTCGGGCATCGTAGTCGTATTCGCCGCCGAGCGCGAAGAACCAGCCGTCTTCCCACTGGAAATCCAACGTCGTGGGAACCGGCGAACCTTCGACCGGAACGGTCTGCAGGCGGCTCCAGTTCGTCCACTCCACCGTCGCGTTCGCGCGCCATCCCTGGGCCAGTTCCTGCCGCAGACTGGCCGTCACTTTCTCCGGCAAGTCGAGATCGGCGGAAATCGGGAACGAGATGGGCAAGGCAACGACGCCCGACGTTCCCTCCAGCGTGTGCGCGATCGATGACCGGTATCCGATGCCGATCGATGTTCCCGGCGCGGGTTCGATGTTGACGCCGGCTGTGAAGCCGAAGCCCCAGTCATCGCCTTCCAGCACGGCGCTCGGAGCGGTTGGCGGTCCAGCCGACGATTTGAAGCCCTTGAGGTCGAGATATTGGATCTGCACGCCGGCGCCGACCTGCAGTCCCGGCGCGATCCGGTAGGCGACGGTCGGCGCGGCATTGACGCTGAACAGTTCCGACGAGCGGCCGACCGGCGCTCCGATCCAGTTCGGATTGTCGGGTTTCGTGCCGAGCCCGAATTGCGAATTGATGCTCATGGCGAAGACGAGATCGCTGCTGTAGCGCCAGGCCATGTAGCTTGCGGGAACGAGGGCATCGCGCCCGACATCGACGGTCGCATCGAAGACCGGCGGAACCGGTCCGCCGTTGAATTGTTCGACGGTCAGGTCGGCGCGCGGGATGATAAGGGAGAGCGCCGACTCCGTGGTCAGCCCGTCGGTCACGTAACCGGCGGCGGCCGGATTCCAGAACATCGACGACAGCGATGCGCCGCCGGCTGCGGCGCCCGCATATGACATGCCGGCGAAGAAAGCCGATTGTTCACGGACGTCGAAGCCGCCGGCGCCGGCCGGGCTGGCGGCTGCAAGGAGCGTCATCGCCGATGCGGACAGGAAGAAACCGCTCCGCCTCTTTCGACATGACGCACGCATGCGCTTACTCCACGCCTTGATCGTCCACAGACTGCGAACGAGTTAAGCCGCGGCGGAAGCGGGGCTCAATCGGACTTTCTCAAAGACAGATCGCGACATCCGGTTTTTGCAGTGCGGTGTTACCGAGCCGCGACAAGCCAAAAGCGCGGCCGCACAAATGGCTTGGACCCGCACAATAAAAAACCGGCCCGGAAATCCGGGCCGGTTTTCTCCGGAGCCAGCGGCAGCGTCCCTGATCGCTTCGCGGCTCTCCCCCCAACGAGACAGCTCCCCCGAGATCTCGTTAGCGGGTGCAACTTTGCAGAAAGCTTCGGCACCTGCAAGCGGGTGCTCGACTTACAGGCATTCGGGACGCATCTCTGATGCGGATGGAGCACACCCAGCGCTCCTGATCAATGTTCAGCGGCGCAAGGCGTGGAGGTGATCGACCGGGCCCTTGCCGCGGCCGACCCGCAAGGTTCGGCCGGCATCGAGCGCCTGGGAGAGATAGTCCTTCGCCCTTGCGACCGCGGCATCGAGTTGTGTTTCTCCCTTGGCGAGTTCCGCCGTGATCGCGGCGGACAACGTACAGCCGGTGCCGTGCGTATTCTGCGTTTCAATCCGCGGCGCGGCGTGATGAGAAATCCCTGTCGCCGTTACCAGAACATCGACTGCCATTTCGCCGCTGGCGTGTCCGCCCTTGACCAGGGCCGCTCGCGCACCCCGCGCAACCAGTTCGCGGGCCTGGCGTTCCATCTCTTCGACGCCGTTTGCCAACGGTTCGTCCAGGAGCCTCGCCGCCTCATGCAGGTTGGGCGTGATCAGCGTCGCCAGCGGCAGGAGCAGATTGCGCACGGCGGAAATCGCATCCGGTGCCAGAAGAACATCGCCGCTGGTCGCGACCATGACTGGATCGACGACAATCGGCCCGAACTCGAAGCGCCGCAGAAGTCCGGCTACGGTAACGACCGTGGCGGTGTCGCCGAGCATTCCGGTTTTCGCGGCCGTGACTTCGACGTCGGCGAGAAGCGTTTCAGCCTCCAGCGCGATGAAGGCTGGCGCGACCGGCTCAACGGCTGTGACGCCGAGCGTGTTCTGAGCCGTGAGCGCGGTGATGACCGTCGTGCCATAGACGCCCAGCGCCGTGAACGTCTTGAGGTCTGCCTGAATGCCGGCACCGCCCGATGGATCGGAGCCGGCCATCGTCAGTGCGATGGGCGTCTTGGGTCGCGGGCTTGTCATGTGAGCCTCCGCAGAACGCTAGTGACTGCTCTCTCAGGGTTGAGGACGCTGGTTCATGATCTCGCGCTGAAGATCGCCAGGAGTGAACCGCTCTTCGAGCGTCGTCAGGCCCGGGAACGTCTCGATCAGCCACTGGCCGAACGAATTGATCGAGAACCAGTCGAACACATTGAGGAACGCGATGCCGGTGAGCACGAGCAACGCGCCCATCAGCTTTTCCATGAGACCAAGATGGCGCTTGAAGCGGTTCATGAACGAGAGGAACGGCCGGATGGCGACGGCAGCAAGCACGAAGGGCACGCCGAGACCGAGCGAATAGACCGCGAGCAGGCGCACGCCGGCCCCGAGACTGTCGGCGTTGGCGGCCAGCGCCAGAACTGTTGCGAGGATCGGACCGATGCATGGCGTCCAGCCGAAGGCGAACGCCAGCCCCATGACATAGGCTCCGGCGAAGCTTGCGCCTTCCACATCGGCGTGGATGCGCTTTTCGGAGTACAGCAGCGGGATGCGCAAGAGGCCGAGAAAGTGCAGGCCGAAGAGAATGATCACCGCGCCCGCCACGTAGCCCAGTTCGGCCCGGTACTGCTGCACGAACTGGCCGAGTGCCGAGGCCGTGGCCCCGAGCGCGATGAAGACGGTGGTAAAGCCGAGCACGAAAAACAGCGATGCGATAACCACGCGGCGCCAGACGCGGGCTTCCAGCCCTTTCTGCGCCGTCATCGCGTCGATGGTCGTGCCGCCGATAAATCCAAGGTAGGGCGGAACGAGGGGAAGAACACACGGCGATAGGAAGCTGACCAGTCCTGCAAGTGCGACGCCTGGATAAAGATGGGCTTCCGCGAACATGACCTTGCGACTTTCCCGTTGCGACTGTTCTCAGCTATGACGTCAGGATGGCCAGCGCAACCGCGATCGATCGCGAACGAGGCGGCGGCTGATTTCTCCGGCGGTCTCCGCCAGCCCAGCACATACCGCGTCCGCTCCCAGGCTGTCCGGCGGCCGGCGCTCGTACCCGTGAGCGACGACGATGACCGGACAACCGGCCGCGCGCGCAGCGTCCACGTCGGTCAGGCTGTCCCCGACCATGACGGTTTCCGCCGGGGCGCCCCCGAACGCTTCGCATACACTACGCAGGCATGCGGCGTCCGGTTTCAAAGGCTTGCCGGGCTCGCCGCCCCACACGACAGTGAAATAATGGGCGAGACTTAACCGGCCGAGGATCAACATCGTCAGATCCTGCGGCTTGTTCGTACAAATTGCGAGCGGAACGCCTGCTTGGCGCAACGCTTCGAGAAGTTCGATAGCGCCGGGATAAAGCCGTGTCAGCGTCACGGGCTCGGCGCTATAGCCGGCGAGGAAATCCGCAAGCGCCGCGTCGATTTCGGCCGGGGGCGTGCCGGGCCCGAGGGCGCGGGCAACCAGTTCGCGCGCGCCGCCGCCGACGAGCCTTGTGACGCTTTCCTCATCCAGAACCGCGCGGCCGCGTGCGACGAGACAGCGGTTGAGCGCCGCCGCGATGTCGGGGACGCTATCGATCAAGGTCCCGTCGAGATCGAAGACCACGGCGCGGACGGGAGGGCTCACCGGGCGAGTGCTGCCACACCCGGCAGTTCCTTGCCTTCCAGCCATTCCAGGAACGCGCCGCCGGCCGTCGAGATGTAGGAGAAATCTGCCGCGACGCCGGCTGCGTTGAGGGCGGCCACCGTATCGCCTCCACCGGCGATGGAGAGCAGCACACCTTCCCGCGTCAGCTTTGCCGCCTCGCGCGCCAGCGTGAACGTGCCTTCGCCGAACGGCGCGATTTCGAACGCGCCCATCGGGCCGTTCCAGAGCAGTGTCCGGCTCTGGCGCAGGTGGCCGGTCATCGCCGCCAGCGACGCCGGTCCGATGTCGAGGATCATGGCGTCGGCCGGTACGTTTTTGAGATCGGTCACATCGCTCGGCGCTCCCGCCTTGAATTCGCGGGCAATCACGCCGTCGACCGGCAATACGATCTCGCAGCCGCGGCTCTGCGCGTTCGCCATGATCTCGCGCGCGGTTGCATGAAACTCCGGTTCGGCGAGCGAGCGGCCCACCTCGACGCCCTTAGCCTGGAGGAACGTATTGGCCATGCCGCCGCCGATGATCAGCTTGTCGACCTTGGCGACGAGGTTGGTCAGGATCGGGATCTTGGTCGACACCTTGGCACCGCCGACGACGGCCGCCGTCGGACGCCTGGGCACCTCGAGTGCCGATTTGAGCGCATTGATCTCCTCCATCATCAGCGGCCCAGCATAGGACGGCAGGCGATGGGTCAAGCCTTCCGTCGAGGCGTGCGCGCGATGGGCGGCCGAGAAGGCGTCGTTGACGAACAGGTCGCCGAGCTTGGCGAGTTCGTCTGCGAATGCCGGATCGTTCTTCTCCTCGCCTTTATGGAAGCGAGTGTTTTCCAGGACGCAGATATCGCCCGGCTTCAGGGCGTCGACGATGGTGCGCGCGTGCTCGCCGATGCAGTCGCCGGCCAGGGAAACGTGGCGTTGCAGCAGGCCGCCGAGGGCCGCCGCGACGGGCGCCAGCGAATTCTCGCGGTCGGGTCCATTCTTCGGGCGGCCGAAGTGGGACAGCACGATGACTTTTGCGCCGCGGCTCGCCAGCGCCTGGAGGCCCGGCACCACGCGTTCCAGACGCGTCGCATCCGTCACCGTGCCGTCTTTCGCCGGCACGTTGAGATCGGCGCGATACAGCACGCGCTTTCCGCTGACGTCGATACCGTCGGTGGTTTTCAGATTGTCGAGGTTCATCGCTCGCTCTGGTGTTCGCTTTAAAAAAAAATCAGGCGCCGAGGCTCGCCTTGGCGGCTTCGGCCACCTTGCCGGGCGTGATGCCGAAATGCTCATAAAGCTTGCCTTGGCGGCTTCGGCCACCTTGCCGGGCGTGATGCCGAAATGCTCATAAAGCTTCTTGGCCGGCGCGGACGCGCCAAAGCCGGTCATGCCGATGAAGCGCTCGCCGGGACGCAGCCATTCGTGCCAGCCCTGGGAGACCGCCGCCTCGACGGCGACGCGGGGCGCGGTTCCCAGCACCGTCTCGCGATAGAGGGCCGGCTGCTCGCGGAACAGTTCGAACGAGGGCATCGAGACGACGGCGGCCTTGATGCCGTCCTTTGCCAACAGCGCCGCGGCCTCGACGGCGATGGCGACTTCCGAACCGGTGGCCAGGATCGTCACGTCCCGCCCCTCGCCGCCGCTGACGACATAGGCGCCCTTGGCCGACAGATTTTCCTCGACCGCTCCGGCGCGCAACTTCGTCGGCACGGCATCGCGCGTCAGCGCCATCACGGTCGGCCGGTCGTGGGCGGCGAGCGCGATGTGCCAGGCTTCCGCCGTTTCGATGGCATCCGCCGGGCGCAGCACCTGCAGCCCGGGGATGGCGCGCAGCGCCGCCAGATGTTCGACCGGCTGATGCGTCGGCCCGTCTTCGCCGACACCAATCGAGTCGTGCGTCATCACGTAGACCGCGCGCACGCCCATCAGCGCCGAAAGGCGGATCGAAGGCCGGCAGTAATCGGTGAAGACGAGGAACGTCGCGCCGAAGGGAATGAACCCGCCGTGCAGCGCGATGCCGTTCATGGCGGCGGCCATGGCATGCTCGCGGACGCCGAAGTGGATGTAGTTGCCGGCGTAGTTGCCGGCGGCGGTGACCGGCTTGTAGTGCGATGTCTTGGTGCCGTTGGAGGGCGTCAGGTCAGCCGAGCCGCCGACGAGGGCGGGTATGGCGGGAATGAGTTTCTCCAGCGTCATCTGCGACCACACGCGCGAGGCGCGCTTGGCGGCATCGGCGGCGAACTCCGTCTTGGCGGCTTCGATGGCGGCGACGAGCGCCTCGTCGTCGATGTGCAGTTGCGTTGCGCCGCCAGCGGTCGCAGCCCTCGCCCGCCACGCCGCGCCAAGCTTATGGCCGCGCGCGCCCACCGCCCGCCATGCGTCGAGCACGGGCGCGGGAATTTCGAACGGCGGCGCGGTCCAGCCCAGCGCCTCGCGCGTGCGCGCCACCTCGTCGGCGCCGAGCGGGCTGCCGTGCGTATCCTTGGTGCCCTGCTTGGTCGGCGCGCCGTAGCCGATGACGGTGCGCGCCGCGATCAGCCAGGGCTTCGACGGATCGGCCTTCGCCTTGGCGATCGCCGCGGAGATGGCCGCGTGGTCGTGGCCGTCGATGGCAATCGTATTCCAGCCGCAGGCTTCGAAGCGGCGGATCTGGTCGTCGGACACCGACAGGTTCGTCGGCCCGTCGATGGAGATCGAATTGTCGTCCCAGAAGACGATGAGCTTGCCGAGCTTCAGGTGCCCGGCGAGCGAGATCGCCTCGTGGCTGATGCCTTCCATGAGGCAGCCGTCGCCGGCGATCACATAGGTCCAGTGATCGACCACATCGCCGCCGTGCCGCGCGGCCAGCATCCGTTCCGCCAGCGCCATGCCGACGGCGTTGGCGATGCCCTGCCCGAGCGGCCCCGTGGTCGTCTCGATGCCGGCGGCGTGGCCGAACTCGGGATGGCCCGCGGTCTTCGATCCCAGTTGCCGGAAGTTCGCCAGCTCCTCGATGGTCATGCCGGGATAGCCGGTGAGATAGAGCAGCGCATAGAGCAGCATGGAGCCGTGCCCGGCGGAGAGCACGAAGCGGTCGCGGTCGGGCCAGCTCGGATCGGAGGGATCGAAGCGCAGGTGTTCGGAGAACAGCACGGTGGCGACGTCGGCCATGCCCATCGGCATTCCGGGGTGGCCCGAGTTCGCCTTCTGCACCGCGTCCATGGACAAGACGCGGATGGCGTTCGCCATGTCGCGGCTGCCGGCCGCCGTTTTCGTATCCGCCATGCGCCTTGAAGCCCCTTCCATCCCGCCTGGAGGGACCATTTTTCCCGCCGGCGGGGGCAGGTTTAGCGGGGGCGATCCCGCCCGTCTACCCGCGCGGGGGGGCGCGCGGCGCTGTTCCCGTGCAAAAGGGCGCCCCAGTTCCCCGGGACGCCCCCATCTTGCGGAAGATTTGGCTTCTCTTCGCTAGTCACAAGATAACGAGGACCGGTCCCTGCCGGACCTGCCCCCGCGGCATCATGGTAGCAGAACCCGGTCGATGACGTGAATGACACCGTTGGACGCGTCGACGTCGGCGGTGACGACATGGGCGCCGTTGACGCTGACGCCGCCGCGCTTCTTCACGGTGACGGACTTGCCGGCCAGCGTCTTGACGTGGGTGCGGCCGCGCTTGATGTCGCCCGATTCGATCTCACCGGCGACGACGTGATACTTCAGGATGCGCGCCAGCTTGTCCTTGTTCTCGGGCTTCAGGAGCGATTCCACCGTGCCCTTGGGCAGCTTGGCGAAGGCTTCGTCGGTCGGCGCGAAGACGGTGAGCGGGCCATCGCCCGACAGGGCCGGCACGAGACCGGCGGCGTCGGCGGCGGCGAGCAGCGTGTTGAACTGGCCGGCGCTCTTGGCCGTCTCGACGATGTTGGCGGCCTGGGCGGACACGGCGGAGACCGTGAGCGCGGCGGCAGCCTTGTGGTTGGACACAACGAGGCTTCGAACGGCCCGCCCGATGCAACCGGATCTGGAAGTGGAGAAGATTTAACGTTCTGGCAACGCAGATGTTTTGCCATGATTTTGACATGGAAAGGGGGATGGGGCCGCGCCCACCCCCCGTCAGGCAACGCGCCGCAACAGGAATGTTTCCCCGCCGTCGGGCGAGGCGAGATGGCCAAGGCGCGCAAGGGCCAGAATGGTGAGTGCGACACGCTTTTCGATCTTGAGGCCCTGACTGAAATGCCGCGCCACGTCCTTGATCGAGACCGGCGCCGATGCAGAGGCCAGCGTGGCCATCACGGCGGTTGTTTCCGCCAGTTCGTTGTCGGTCGGGAAACGCGGCTTCATCTCCTGCAAATCGTCGTCCAGATCGAGGCTCGCCTGCCGTGCAACCGCCCCCGTTTCTCGCGTCCTGCGCCGCTCGTCTTCAAGGCGCGCGCGCTCCGTCTCCGTGCCGAAGCGCGGGATCTGATACGCAGGACGCAGCCACTTCACATCGCCGGCCTGTTCCGCCGCTTTTCGCTGCTGGTTCAAGGCGACGAGGCGGGCGAGTATCTCATCCTCCGGCAGGGTAGCGGGCCAGCCATAGGCTTCGAACACGAGGCAATCGAGCGTGTCGTGTAACTCCCTCAGGAGCAGCACGAGCCCCTGGTTCTTCAACCGTTCGTCGTGATCATCCAGCTCGTCGCCGCGCCTGATTGCTTCGAGCACGTTGTACATTTCGGTGAGCGTCAGCCCCGGGTGCTCGGCCTGTCGCGCCTTGCGATGTGCGTCCAGTTCCTCCGCGACGGCGCGGATGCGTCTTTTCATGTCCTCTGAGCATTCGGGGAAAGGGAACGGGTCGAAGCAGCGGGACTTATTGTACCGCGGACGATCTTCGAGTGTGCCACCAGAGTTCAACGCCCACGTCACGTGAATTCGCGACGATAGAACGCCGAGATGAAAGGCGTCGTCCGATCCGATCGCCACCAGCATGTTATCCGGCAAAATCGCGCCATCGAGGAACTGAAACACGCGATGCTTGGCGGTCTCGACCGTGGCGATGTAGCGCTTCAGGCCGGATAGCGCGGGGCGGAGGTCTTTGCGAGGTTCTCCAAAAATCCACCAGTTGTCCCGGTACGTCGTGCGGTTGTTTTGGTCCCGTTCCGGCTTCACTGTTTCGATCACATGCTGATAGACCTCGGGAAACCGCCGACGCACGTCGTCCGCTTCGAGCCCGAACAAGTCGATCACCATCACGCCGCGCGGGATCGCCATCAGGTCTTTCCCGTTGCGATATGGCCGGATTTGATCGTCCAATCCTTTCCGCTTTCCCAGTCCCAAGGCTTCCGCCTCTCTTGGCCTCACGATGAAGCCTGCGCCGTGCAATTTTACGCCCGGCGAACTCAGCCCTTCGTTCGCCAAAAGTTCAACCCCCGAAGTCACGTCCACACCTACCGTCAGATCCGCGTTGATCCGGCCGACCGACGTTTTGAATTCGATCTCCGGTTCATCCGTATCCAGTCCGGCTTCGCGTGTGACGTCCCGCAGCACGCCGTCGTGGCGCCCGGCCGCCGCTACCGTCATGGCGATGCGAACCGCCGCCATCTTCTCGTCCGCCGGTGGCGGCTGACCGGCCTCGCGCTTCGGCTTCTTGCGCCAGGGGTGATCGGGGATGGCCATCAGAAGCGAAACAGGCTTCTTCGCTTCGAGATGCCTTGCCACCACGCGGCGACTGAACGTCTGTGTGATCGAGTTTGTCGTGACGAACCCGAACCGCTGCAACACCGGCTTCTTTCGCGTCAGTTCCGACGCCGCCCGATCCCACCAGTACATCACGAAGTCGGCGCTATCGTTGATGTCGTTGTGTGCAGCCCACAGGGCTTCAGTATAGGCATCCCCCAACTCGGCGCGAATATCCTTCCCCCCGATGAACGGCGGATTGCCAACGATGAACTCGGCCTCGGGCCAAGCCGGTTTGCGCCCGTTCGGATAGGTCTCGACACGTTTTCCGTCGTGAGCCTCGACTTTCGGGACGGGGTAGCCGTCCCACGTCAGAACGGCATCCTTCACTTGGATATTGTTGAAATCGCGCAGGATGGGTTCGCTCGGCGAACCGCTTTGCGAGCGATAGTACCATTGCAGATAGCCGAGCCAGATCACGAGTTCTGCGATGGCGGCGGCGCGGGGGTTCAATTCCATCCCCAGGAACTGGTGCGGATCGACGGACTGCTTTTCCAGCGCCAGGGCTTCCTCGCCGCCCATGTCGAGTAGGGAATCGAGCACCTCCCCTTCCAGCCGCTTCATCATTTCCATCGCGACGTACAGGAAGTTGCCGGTACCGCAGGCGGGATCGAGAACGCGCGTTTCGCAGAGCTTCTTGTGGAAGGTGGTCAGCGCTTCCAAACCTTTCGCGCGGATGCGGCGGACTTCCGAACGGGCATCGCGAATACCGTCCAATAGCTTCTGGTCTTTGGTCTTGAGAGCAGCAGCGCGCTTTTCGGTTTCGGCTTCGAGCGTGTCTGCCTCGAAGCGATAGCGCTCCGCCGTGGCCTGGACGTTGGCCCATTCCTGGCGGAGCGGTTCCATGATCGTCACGACCACGAGACGTTCGACATAAGCGCGGGGCGTATAATGCGCGCCGAGCTTGGCGCGCTCTTTGGGGTTCAACGCCTGTTCCAGAAGCGTGCCGAAAATGGCCGGATCGACTTCCTTCCAGTCCGACTTTGCAGCCGCCCAGAGTTCGCCGATCTCTTCGCGGCCGAGATCGAACACGGTGGGCGATTTGAAGAACGAGCCGTTGAACCGCTTCACGGTGTCCTGGGCGATTGTCGCATAGCCGCCCTTGTCCATCGCCTGCCAGAGTTGGGCCAGTTCATGCTTGAACATGGTGGGGTTGTGGCGGGCCCGTTCCAGCCAATCGCGGAAGCAATGTTCGGGCAGAAGCTTCACGTCTTCGGCGAACATCGTGAAGAGGCAGCGCATCAGGAAGTGTGCCACATCCTCGGCGTTCGGCTTCTCCGGTCTCTGTTCGAGCGCCTTGGATACTCTGGCCAACTGGGCAGCGATCTCGCGCGTCACCTTCGCGGATTGGCGCGAGGGGTCTAGGCTCTGTGGCTCGGTCCAAATTTTTCGGAGCCGTTCGCGTATCTCGTCCGTGCGCAGGTCTTCCAAATAGATGCGGTACCCCGTGCGGTCAGGGAACTGGGCGTAGTTTTTGCCTTGTCCTGTGAAATCGGCGTAGATCTCGAAGCAATGGCCGACGTCACAAACTATGATGAAGGGCGGCCATCCATCCGACGCGGGGAGCGCACGGGCATAATCCTCGGCCTGCTGTTTGGCGTTCATCATCAGAACGTCCCAGGCGCGTTCGGCGCTGCGTCTGCCCTGCGGCTTGGTATCGGGCACGAACAGGTCCGGTTGGTTCTTAAACTTCAGTTCCTTCTTGCCGCCTTTCTGCAAGCTCTGCTTGGCTTCGAGCACGAAGCAGCCGCGCTTGTAGAGATCGATGCGGCCAAAACTGCCCGCCCCGTCGTCGCTGCGGAAACGCACGGCCCGTTCGAAAGCATAGGGGTTGCGATCCGCATCGTTCACCGATGGGATCGGCCTATCGACCTTCAATAGGTCGCAGAGTTCGTAGGCAAAGCCCTGGAAGTTGGCGCGCTCGGCACCGGCAGACGCACTCCAACGCTTGATGAAGTCGTCGACCGGAGAGGCGGCCAAGTCAGTTGTGTCTGTAGTCAAGCCGCATATCCCGCCCGTACATCCGTGCACGGACATCATAAGCTCAGTCTACGCCCCTTTTCCAGCGTTACTGACCGGCGTTCACTTGCGCCGCGATGGGTCCGCGACTCCGGCCGGTCGTTGTGGGGCGCGGCCTGTTCCATCATTCCGGTGATTCGAATTTTCCGGCCGGAACGCGCATGTCCCGATCCTCGCAGCCAGACCTCTTCGCCACGCAAGCCGACCTCTTCGGGGCGCCGCCGCCGCAGTCCTATGCGCCGTCGCTGGACACCGTGCGGCGGGAGGTGAACCGCGTTCTGGGAGAGGCGAAGAGTGCAACCGTGATGCCGTGGCCGGCCGAGAAGGTTCGCTACTGGCGCACCGTGTTCCCGCAGATGACGAACTGGCTGCCGCCCGAGGAAGCCCAGCAGTTGCGCTTCGAATTCGAGGAAGAACTGCGCCGCCTGGAAGCCGCTTAACGCCCCTGCCCTACTCCGCGGCGGCGGCTGCGGCGGCGGCGGTTTCGCGCGCGTCTTCCTCGAACAGCTTTTCCAGCGTCGCCGCGTCGGAGCGGGCCTTGGCCTGCATCTTCTCCAGATCGGTGTAGTGCTTGTAGTCCTCCGCGAGGCGGCGCTCGTCGTGGCTGCGGAACGTCGCCACCGCGCGCGCGGCCTCGCGGTCGGTGTCGCCGAGACCTTTCAGAAGCTGGCGCGCGGTTTCGAGTGCGGAGAGGAAGGTCTCGCGCTGCACACGCGTGACGCCGAGGTCGAGATAGCGGTGGGCGTGATTGCGGTTGCGGGCGCGGGCGTAGACGGGAACCTTGGGCCAGCGCGAGGTGACGAATTCGGCGATC
>JALOTA010000072.1 GCA_025458125.1 Hyphomicrobium sp. | reverse complement strand
TGATTTTCGAAGATGCGCTCCCTGACTTTCTCATAGCCCTCATCAAAGAGTTTCATGTCGCGTATCTTGTCCACCCACTCCTTGGTGGGATGGTGCGGCGCATGCGTCGCACCGGGAGCGTACTTGATGAAAATAGGCTTATCCGGCTGGATCTGATGCATCCGGTTCATGTAGTCGATGGCGTCGTCCGCCATCGCGGTGATGAGATTCCAGGTGCCCGGCGCAGCACCATCGAAGGGGTAGATCTGCGTCGAGTTGCGGAAGAGATTTGGCTGCCACTGGTTGGCATCTCCTCCGATGAAACCATAAAAATATTCAAAACCCAGTCCCGCCGGCCATTGGTTGAAAGGACCAGTCTGGCTCGCCTGAAAGGCTGGAACGTTATGGTTCTTGCCGAACCAGGATGTCGAATAACCGTTATCGCGCAGAATCCGTCCGATCGTCGCCTCATCCCGGCCGATGATGCTGTTGTAGCCGGGGAACCCCGTCGACTGCTCGGAAATGACCCCGAAACCTGCGGAATGGTGATTGCGTCCGGTGATCAGAGCAGCGCGCGTGGGTGAACACAGCGCGGTCGAAAACATGCGATTGTAGCGTAATCCCTCCTGGGCGACGCGATCCATGGTAGGCGTTGGAATGACGCCTCCGAACGTGCTGGGAACGCCAAATCCGGCATCGTCCGTAATGATCAGAAGGACGTTCGGCGCCCCCTTCGGCGCCACGACGCGCGGGGGCCACCACGGCGTCGATTGCAAAGCATTCTGCTTGATGACGCCGCCGAAAGCCGGATCAGGCGGGGGAAGCTGTTTTCCGGTGATCGAAGTCGTCGCACTCGCCGAGCCAACGGTGCCTGTGACCTGCTGCGCTGACGCTGGCCCGGCAAAGACCATGAAAAGGAATAGTGCAGATATCGCTGACGATACGCTTTTCATGACATCCAACCTCAACATATCCGGCGGGAAATGCACCAAATCGACAGACAGTCGCCTATTTCTCAGACCGGCAATATAGCATATGAAAGACCGGCAAGACCTTGCAGTATCGGACATAGATAAATGACTTTGTCCTCCGTTCGCCAAGTCCCACGCCGGAGGCAGGCAAAGCCAAATGGCGTGGGATCGCATTTGGGCCGCTCCCTGCCGTGGGTCGGCGAGGCTATGAGCAGTGCAGGCGAAATAAGCGTCGGCCCCATTGCGTCGCTTCCTGGCTTGTTGCACGAGCTTGGCTGCCGGCCGGCACGGGTATTCGCCGACGCCGGGATAGATCAGAGAGTTTTCGAGAAGCCCCAGAACCGGCTACAGCTGACCGACGCCGGACGCTTGATGGTGCATTGCGCCACGATTACGAACTGCCCGCATATCGGAATCATGCTGGGGCAGCGCTTCCAGCTCCAGGACCTCGGTCCGCTGGCCCACCTGCTTCGCAATTCTGCAACGGTGGGTGACGCGCTGCGCAGCCTCGTTCTCCACCTTCACTGGCATGACCGAGGCGCCGTTCCGGTTTTCAAGTCGGTTTCAGAATCGGCCGTTCTGTTGGGCTACGTTGTCTATCGGACGCAGACTCCCGGTATTCCGGAAATCTATGACGTCGCCACAACAGTCGCCTACCGTATCCTGCAGGAGTTGTGCGGTCCGCGGTGGAAACCGAAACGGGTGCAATTCGCCTACCGCAAGCCGGCCTCGACCCAAGCTTATCTTGATCTCTTCCAAGTGCCGGTTCACTTCAACTCGGAGGTGTCCGGCGTCAACTTTGCCTCCCAAAGCCTGGGCCAGGCAATAAAGGGGGCAGATGCCTTTCTGCATCGCCTGCTCGCCGAGGCCCTGCAGAACGAAGCTCAATCGTCAATGAGTTTCGGCGAGCAGGTCCAGGAAGTTCTGTATCAGATGGTGCTGGGCGGAAACTACTCGACGGATTCCGTCTGCAGCCTCTTCGGCCTCCACGAGAGAACGTTGCGGCGGCGGCTGGCTGCCGAGGGATTGCAGCTCCACGATCTCGTTCGCGACACACGTTTTGAACTGGCCAAACTGATGCTTGAGCAGACCGACCGGACTGTAACGGATGTTTCAGCGGCACTCGGTTACGAAGACCCAAATGCGTTTTCGCGCGCCTTTCGCGGTTGGGCGGGTCAGAGTCCTCGGCAATGGCGAAACACATACCGGCAGGCGAGATGATGAGATCCGGCTTATTGGCACGTCGACGCTTTATCGCGCCTGACATACCGAATAAACGAACATGGGCTCTGCGGAGAGCTATCGGCGCCGTCGCGGCAATCATTCTCTGCGCGGCGCCGGTGGCCATTGCTGCGCCCGCAGGCAGCCAGGGCGAAGCGGCGCGGTTCGTCGGTTCGAACGCCTGCCGTGCCTGCCACACCCAGGAATTCAAGAATTGGGCTTCGTCCCATCATCACGCGGCCATGAAGCCGGCGAACGCAGAAACGGTTCTCGGCGATTTCAACGGCGCAACGTTTACCGAAGATGGCATTACCAGCACTTTCTTCAAGAAAGACGGGCGCTATTTCGTCCGGACGGACGGACCCGGCGGAAAGCTGGCCGACTTCGAAATACGCTACACTTTCGGCTTCAAGCCCTTGCAGCAGTATCTCGTAGAACTGCCCGGCGGCCGCCTCCAGGCTCTCGGTATCGCATGGGACAGCCGCCCGAAAAGTGATGGCGGAGAACGCTGGTACCACCTCTACCCCGGCCAGAAGCTCAAACCCGGCGACCCTCTGCATTGGACAGGAATCGATCAGAACTGGAACTATCAGTGTGCCTGGTGCCACTCCACCAATCTGCAGAAAAACTACGACACAAAAACGCGGACGTTCCAAACCTCCTGGTCCGAGATCAACGTAGGCTGCGAAGCCTGCCACGGCCCTGCTTCTGGCCACGTCGCCTGGGCCACGAAAGGGCGGATCGCGAATGATCAGTCGCAGAACAAAGGTTTTGCAATCCAATTCGATGAACGGCATGGCGTCTCGTGGCTAATGGGAGAGACGGGGCAAGCCGCACGCTCAACCCCAAGAACGACTTCCAAGGAGATCGAGACATGCGCGCAATGTCATTCGCGGCGCCTGCAGATATCGTCTGATCCCAACAATCTGCGTTCCCTTCTCGACGCCTTCCGTCCCGCAACGTTGGACGCCGGCCTCTATCACGCCGACGGGCAGCAGCGCGACGAAGTCTACAACTACGGCTCGTTCTTGCAGAGCAAGATGCATGACGCAGGCGTCACCTGTTCTGATTGCCACAACCCGCACAGCGGCAAACTCGTCATCGAAGGAAACGGCCTGTGCAGCCAGTGCCATGCTGCCCAGCGCTTCGATACATCATCCCATCACCACCACCCGGCGGACAGCCCAGGTGCGCGCTGCACATCCTGCCACATGCCCACCACCACCTACATGGGCGTCGACGCGCGCCACGACCACTCCATGCGCATACCAAGGCCCGACCGTTCCATTCTCCTGGGAACGCCGAACGCATGTACCCAGTGCCATACTGGCAAGAGCGCGGCATGGGCCCGCGACGCCGTGCGCGCCTGGTACCCATCACCGAAGCCGGGCGCTCAGGATTTTGCCGAAGCCTTCGATATCGCCGACCGTCAAGCTCCGGGCGCAATCCCGGCCTTGCTCAAGATCGCCACAGCCCCCACGTCATCGGCCATCGCTCAGGCGAGCGCACTTTCTCGCCTCGCTGGTGCGCATCGCTGCAATCTCGGTCGTCTCCGGGGCGGATGCAGCAACCCGCGGCCGGATTCTCGTAGCATTGCTCAGCGATCCGTCACGGCTCGTTCGGATGGAAGCCGCACGGGCACTCGCCGGAGAAGCCGAGGGAACGCTGCCGGAAGCGGGAAAAACCGCCTTCGCGTCAGCCATTGCTGAATATACAGATGCACAACTCCATAACGCCGAGCGGCCGGAATCCCAATCGGCGCTGGCAACGCTTGCCTGGGAACGTGGCAACGTCAACGAAGCACGCGCGGCGTTCCAGACCGCGCTTGAGCTGGATCCGACGTTCGTTGCCGCGGCTGTCTCACTCGCCGACATGGAACGCACCGCCGGCGATGAGAAAGCCGCCGACGAAATACTCCGCCGCACGCTCGCAGCCAATCCCGAATCCGGTCCGGTGCAGCACGCACTGGGTCTGAGTTTGATCCGCCAGAAGAGGACAGAAGATGCGATGCCGTTGCTCGCCGCGGCAGCAAATAACTCGCCCCAGGATCCACGTTTCGGTTACGTTCTGGCGATTGCCTTGCACGACACCGGCAAGCCTGCCGAAGCTCGGGACGTACTGAAAAACACCCTGGCGCGCCATCCCTTCGACCGGGACTCGCTGATGGCATTCGCGTCCTACGCAATGGACGAAGGCCAGTTCGCCGAAGCTCTCGACGCCGCGCAGCGGCTCAATGAACTGGAACCGAACCGGCCGGAATTCGCTCGCCTCGTACAGGAGCTGAAAAAGCGCACTCAGTGAGCTTGAGCCCGTCACAACGAACGTGCGAGTGGATCACGCCGCGCAGCGTGTGTCGGGGCCAGCGTCGCCGCCATAGTGAGGCCGGCCGGCCCAGCGCCTTCACACGCTATGGTGAGGTATTGGGAAAGATTTGTCGCCATTCCCGCTTCATGTCGGCGATGGCCCAGCCTTTTGACGTGGCTTCGTCGAGAGCTTTGTCAAGCTGACCGATGTGCGACTGTCGATCATACGCCCATTCGCGTTCGTCATCTGTATGATGCACGATAAGACAGAAGCTCGGCTCCCGTTTGAGGCATGTCCATTGCAGCATCGCGAGGTCGCCGTCTGAGTTCCCGAATGCGGCAACCGGCCGGCGGCCGATATGCTGATTGATCGCAACGGGCTTGCCCTCTTTATCGTCGTAGAAATTCAGCTTGGGTTCGCGGACGAGAACCGGGACGCCCGACTGAATTTGGAAACTGGTGACCACGCTCGACCCGATGACCTGTTCCGGGGGAATCCCGTAGACGGCTTCTGCCCACGGCCTCATGAATTCTATTCCGCCACCGGAAACGATGAACGTCTTGAAACCGTTCGCCCGCAGATAGTCCATCAGTTCCAGCATCGGCTGATAGACCATCTGCGAATAAAGCCGGCCGGTCGTGGGATGCCGGGCTGTCGCGATCCAATCCCTGACCGTTTGCGCGAATTCCTCAGTGGTCATTCCAGCGTGTGTCGCCATGATGATGTCGAGCAGCGCCCGTTCGCCTCCGGCCAGCGCGGCCTTCAGGTCGCCGCGCAGAAGAGGTGCGAACGGCTCCTTGTCCTTCCATTCCGGATGGGCATTGCTCAACGCCTTGACGCGATCGATCGCAAAAGCCAGCTGGGTATACATCGGCTGTTCGGCCCACAGCGTACCGTCGTTGTCAAAGACAGCAATGCGATCGGCCGGCGCGATATAACCTGGCGAGCCATCGAGGCGGCTGGCCTCGACAAACGCAATGATGCGCCGGCGGGTATCGCTATCACCCCAGGACGGAAGAGGATCATCGGCCGAACGAGCCTGCCGGACCTCTCCGGCGCCGTCCGGCGTCATGATCAGGATATTCGCAAACGCCGGGAGCGCCGTCAGCGATCCTGCCAGAACCGCAGCGAGGATGCCTATCCTGCCGGCCAATCGTGTTGTGCAGACCATATCACTACCTTCCGGCAATCAACTCCGCCCGTGATTTCCCAAGAACGCGCGGCAGGATGACGAGAAAAACCAATCCGACGAGAAAATCGGCGACGCCGAGAAAGCCAGCCATCACGCCCAAATGTCCGAAGAATCCATGCGTTATCAGAAGCGATGCAGCAACCCAACGTAAGGCACCTTCCCAAAAGACCGCCCAGCCATAGGTGTCGAGATCGCGGGCGGCCACAATCTGGACAACAGCCGTAAAGGCGAGGAAGGCGGCGATCATCTGACCCAGAACCGGATCGGCGATGTTGATGCCCAGCGTCAGCGGCACGATCGGAACGGCCATGCCCACCGCCAGCGCAAGATTGTAAAAACCTGCCCAACGAACGAATTTTGAAAGCGCCGCTATTTGCACTGCACTCAAGCTGTCTGATGAGAGGATTTGACGGACATCCGTCAGTAGCGGATGGCGGTACCTTTCAAAGGTACCGCCAAGCCGAGGCTACTGATTACCGGGATTGCTCATGACCGATTCCATCACGCGCTCGAGATTGAAGCTGCCGGGCTTCTGACGCGGTGGAAAGTCTCTGAAGCTTTGCAGCCACTGACCAACATATGCTCCCGCAGGCGCAATGAGGAACATCCGCTCCATATACCAGCGCTGATACCCCATCGCGTTCTCATGCTCGGCGCGCTCGAACGGATCCATGCGTAGGTTGGTCAGTAGCGGCGCACGAAGGACCTTGAAGGGATCCTGCCAGACCCGAAGCCCTTCTGCTTCCTGCTCCAGAAACGTGACCTTCCAATTGCTGTACCGCAGTGCCGCAACGCTACCGTCATCAGTCCAATAGATGAACTCCTTGCGGGGCCATTCGCCCTGACCCTTCAGCGCGGGTCCGAGGTCGTAGCCGTCCAAGTGCACCCTGTAGGTCTTGTCGCCGATCGTGCGGCCCTTCAGGAGGTCCTGTTTGACGGTCGTGTCACCGGCAGCCGCGAGGAACGTGGTCAGCATGTCTTCGTGAGCGCCGATGTTGTTGACCACGGTCCCGGGCTTGATGACGCCCGGCCACTTGATCACGGTCGGAACGCGATAGCCGCCCTCCCAGTTCGTATTCTTTTCTCCGCGGAACATGGTGGTGCCGCCGTCCGGCCATGTGAACGTTTCGGCTCCGTTGTCCGTGGAATACATCACGATGGTATTGCCATCGAGCCCGAGCTCCTTGAGCTTGGCGAGAACCTGCCCGACGTGCCCGTCATGCTCGACCATGCCGTCGGCGTAAATTCCAAGCCCGGTTTTGCCGTCCGACTCTTCCTTGAGATGGGTGAACACATGCATGCGGGTGGAGTTCCACCACAGGAAGAACGGCTTATTGGCCGCCTTCGCGCGCCCCATGAAATCGAGCGCCTTGTCCGTCACTTCTCCATCGATAGTCTCCATCCGCTTGCGCGTCAGAGGTCCGGTATCCGTGATGCGGCCGTCGGCGAAACTGTGAATCACGCCGCGCGGTCCAAACTTCTTTCTGAATTCCGGATCCTGCGGGTAATCCGGGTTCTCCGGCTCTTCTTCCGCGTTCAAGTGGTACAGGTTGCCAAAGAACTCGTCGAAGCCATGGTTCGTCGGCAGCATCTCATCGCGGTCACCGAGATGGTTCTTGCCGAACTGCCCCGTCATGTAACCCTGCGACTTCAACAACGTCGCTATGGTGGGATCTTCCGGTCTCATGCCCTCAGGCGCACCCGGCAGACCAACCTTCGTCAATCCGGTCCGGATCGGAGACTGCCCCGTGACGAATGCGGCACGCCCGGCCGTGCAGCTCTGCTGTCCGTACCAGTCCGTAAAGAGAGCGCCCTCCTGAGCAATGCTGTCGATATTGGGCGTCTTGTAGCCCATCATTCCGCGATTGTAGGCACTGACATTGAATTGGCCGATGTCGTCACCCCAAATCACAAGAATATTGGGTTTGGCACTCTGCGCCGATGCAGTCGCTGAACAAACCGCCACGCACAGCGCGGCGGCCATAGACCGGCCGAAGCCTGACTTGAACAACGCACTCTCGATACCCATACGAATCTCCTTAATCCGGCCACGGATGACGACGACAGTCGCGTGATGCGTGGTCTGAAAATAGTCGAGGGTCATTCGATTGAATGGAAAGAATGACCAAATTCGACTGCAAAAAGAGAACAAAGGACCTTAAATGACCGGCGCTATCCGTCAGACGGTCGGACATCGGCGGGCACCCCGCCGGCCACTACCGAGTATCTTCGCGCAATGCAAAGAACGCCAGAGGCATGATGTTCACGACCTGAAAAAAGTAGAGACCCGGCCAAAGGCATGGCATGATAATTCGTCTTCCAACGCCGAAAGACTGAACAGGAATATGCTAACTCGTGCCGCCTTGCTCGCAGCCGCGATCGTGTTGATCGGGCCAAATGCGTATGCCCGAACGCCCAAACAACAGGCGCAAGGCGCCAACATCGGTTCGGGAATTGCCGTTCTGGTCGATGGGGGTGGCGGCGTGTTCTCGGGAGCGACGGCCGGCGTTCTCGTATCGGCCATCAGTCGCCGGGGGCAACCCTAGACGTTAGCCCCCAGCAACAATGCAGAGTGATTTAGCTCTGGCAGAGCAAACGGCCGGTAACCGTCACTTCTTCGTCTGAAGCACGGTTGCGACGGCGTCATCGATGGCCCCGGCCAGCAGAGCATCGTTGTCCTTTTTGCATTCCTCGCCAAGCGCGGCCGCAAATTTCTGCTGCAGGGCCGTTTTGTCCGCGTCGCTCTTCGCGTAGTTCGATATGTCGATCTCGCGATTGTAAAGTGACACGGCCAACAGAGCCCTGATCACCTTATCGATGGCTTCGGTGTTGCCGTTGGTCTCCTCCACCACGCTTTTGCAGGTGTGGTACATCAGCGGCAAGGCATCATCGACGTACTTCTCGGCCGCCGCATCCGCGAAAGCCTGGCTGGAAAGAGCCCAGCAGATCATTGGCGCACTCACGGCCAGCATGACTCTCTTCATAGTGTTCTCCTGAATTGACAACCGTACGCCAAGGACCGCCTAGCGGCGCGCAACCGCGCCGGCCACGGCGCCAGCCGCCGCGCCTGTGCGGGCTCCGTCTCCGCCGTCAATGAGCGCACCGATGCCGGCACCGATTGCCGCCCCCCTGACAGAATTGCGCACGGTCCGCGACGCATCAGCAACGCTTGCAAAAACGATCAGAGCCGTCATGAGAACCGGCACCAGAACGAGAACGTTTCCAGTCAGAACACGTTTGTCGAGCATGGCAGATATTCGCCTCTCTCTTTCTCAGCGTTATTTCGAACTTGCGGCTTCGGTTAACATTCAATCGATCAACGTGAGCCTGAGGCCAGACACGCCGGCGGCAATATTCACGCCGGTCTGGGCCTGAACGCTCAAAGGCTGAAGTACTACAGAATTACTGGAACCGCCGATAAGAGCGTTCGCGCCGACACCAACTCCTAGGGATGCATTGGCACCGACGCCCGCATACTTTCCAGACAGCGCGCTGCCCGGCAACTGATCGGTGGACGCCAGAACCGTCCACACCAGAACATTGCGGCCCGTCACGCCGAGCGAAAGGCCGACTTTCGTGATCCGCCCGGAGTAGTTGCTCCGCGGTCCATTATTCACGCGCTGGAATTCGCATCTCAACTTTTGCGAAGACCCGAGGATCAATCCAACCGTGCCATTGCCCCGGCACGTCAAGGTTCCTGCGGCCAGTCGAGCCTGGGCGGATGCGCTGTCCGAAGCAAACATGCCGAAGAGCGCAAAAGCCGGCACAAACAGAGCAAGCATCACAACTCGCTTAGACGACAGCATACTATTCCCCCTGTGACTCGGACTGACCGAAACTTTTCGCGTTGCGAACCGCATTCCACCGGCGCGACCTGATGGAAGCTGGCGCCGCCGCACGGGCATCCTTCGCATACTTTATCGAAGTCCCGCAAACAAGCGTTTCCCGACCGGTTGTAACCAGACGGACCGCAGTACCCTCGATGCAGGGGACGAATGAAAGAGCACCATATTCTGCATGGGACCTTCAACGAATTCAGAGCCTTGCACAAGAGTGAGCCTTTTCTTGTCTATATACGTAGCGTAGCGTACATCTCAGTAAAGCGATTAGGGATACGTCCATGTCACTTGCCGGCTCACTCCTGCTCATCCTCACCGGGTTGGGCATCATGACTTACGGCCTGTTCCTCTTCTACGCATGGCTTCCTCTTCTTTATGCGCTCGTTGGTCTCGACATCGGACTGATCGCTGGCCGGATGATCACCGGGGAAATCGGTCCGCTCGCCATTGGTTTGGGAATCGCGGGCGCCGTCGTGCTCGGCGCGGCTTCGTATTTCCTCGAACCTTACCGCCGGATCCTGCTGGGCGTGTCGGGTGGATTCCTGTTTGGGCTCTCTCTGGGGACGGCGCTAGGTCTTGAGAGCATCGTTGGAGGCGTCTTCATGAGGGCGCTCGCTTTCGCTTGCGCGATTGCAGGCGGCATACTTGTGCCGAGGTTCTTCAATCCCTTCGTTATCGGGGCCTCCGCCTTTAGTGGCGCTTCCCTGCTGATGACCGGGCTGCACGAGTTGGCTCCCGGCATCCGGTTGTTCGATTCCGCGTCGGGCGAACCCTTGGCGATTGCAGTCCTCGCGATCTTGGCGCTGGTGGGCGTAGCCTGGCAGGCAAAAAACATATCTTCGTGGATCAGAATGTTTCCCGGTAGCGCAACGGCGCGCTAGCGAGGCTAGACAGTGTGATGATAATCTGAAGCTGAGTTCACGCGGAGGGGCGGGGCGTTGGCGAGGTTTTTCGTCATAGCGATTATGGCGACGTACGCGCTTGTGACCGGCGGCTGCGCGCAGCGTCTGCCTCCGCTCCCGTTGCACTATTCCCAGGAAATCGCGCCTCTCGGCATCACCCACTCTCGCTTCTATCCCGACACAGACCTGGCGACGATGGAAGCGATCGGCAAGCTCTCCATCGAACGGGAACGCAAATCAGCACCTGGAGGCAAGCTGCCGCCGGCACAGTTCCTGGCCATCTCGGGAGGCGGCGACAACGGAGCGTTCGGCGCTGGCCTGATGTGCGGATGGACGCAACGGGGAGACCGCCCGGAATTCCGTCTCGTCACAGGTGTCAGCACGGGCGCCTTGTCAGCCCCATTCGCCTTCCTGGGTCCCGAATACGATCACAAGCTTGAGCAGGTCTACACCCAGACGACGGCCAGCGATGTTTTTGTTGCCCGGCCGAAACTGTTCGCGGCGATCGCGGCGGATGCAATGACCGATACCGCGCCACTGCGCGAAATGATTTCCCGCTTTGTCGACGATCTCATGATGCAACGCATAGCCGAAGAGTACGGTAAGGGCCGGCTTCTGCTGATCATGACTACAAATCTGGACCAGGGACGCCCGGTCATATGGAATATCGGAGCGATTGCTGAAAGCCGGCATCCCAAGGCAAGAGACCTCGTCATCGACATCCTGGTCGCTTCATCGGCCATTCCGGGAGTTTTTCCACCCGTGATGATCTCGGTGGAGAAGGGAGGGAACGAATATCAGGAGATGCACGTCGATGGCGGCGCCATGGCGCAGACGTTCCTATATCCCCCCAATTTCAGCCTTGAACGCCTGTCGCGCAAACAGGGCGTCAATAGAAAACGATCCGCCTACATCATCCGAAATGGGCGACTTTTCCGGGACGAAGCCGAGGTCTCGCGGCAAACGTTGTCGGTTGCCGCTCATGCCGCATCGACGATGATCGCAGCCAATGGCACGAACGACACCTTCCGGATCTACATGACGACGCGGCGGGATGGCGTGGCCTATAACCTCGCCTATATCGGCGATGACTTCACAGAACCCTATGTGGGACCGTTCGATCGAACCTACATGACAAAGTTGTTCAACCATGGTTTCGAATTGGGGAAGTCCGGCAACCCGTGGCACCATGCGCCGCCCGGTTATGAGAACGAATAGCCGGCAGCAGTGAGGACTTCCGCACGCGTGCCCATCCCCCTACAGACCGTCCCGGCGCGCCTGCAGATTGCTGACGGGACGGCCATCATGAACTGCCAACGCGACCTCGTTGCTGCACATGCGAAAACTGATATATATGACCTCGGACGGGTGACGTGCCATTCTTTGATAATGCAGTCGTGGGGGTTTTAGGTGTTTCAGTTCTGCTCGCGCGAAACGGGCCATGCCCCGGGTGCGCCGTCTTTGAGCGTCGGCAGCCGGTGGGGGGCTCGGCTCGTAACCATCGTTGTGATATCGACGCTTCTTACCGCTTGCGGCCAGGAAGATAAGGACACGGCTACACCCGTGCGTCCCGTTCGTGTCTTCACTGTCGTCGAGCAGGCGCAGGGAGAAGAGGCGACGCTATCTGGAATTGTCGAAGCGAAGACGGAAGTGGACCTTGGTTTTCGCATCGGCGGCCGGATGATCAAGCGGCTGGTCGGCGTCGGCGACCGGGTCGAGCCCGGTCAGCTCATCGCCCAATTGGACGCCGCAGACGAGCAAAACGCCTATCGCGGGGCGCAGGCCGCTCTTTCCGCCGCGGAAGGAAAATTCATCGAGGCGGAACTCAACTATGACCGTCAGCGCCAGTTGCTCGACCGCGGTCACACGACACGGCAGCGCTATGATCAGGCCGTACAAACTCTGAACACTTTGCGAGCCCAGGCCGACGTAGCACGCGCACAACTCGCCACCGCCAAGACCCGTTTGAACGACACCGACCTTTATGCCGACGCTCCGGGCGAGATTACCGCGACCGGAGCCACAGGCGGCGAGGTGGTGCAGGCTGGCCAAATGATCGTTCGCGTAGCCCGCAAGGAAGGCCGCGATGCCGTTTTCGATGCACCTCCGTCTCTGATGTCGCGCGCCACGCGCGATGCGATCATCGACGTTTCGCTGTCCATCAATCCCTCCGTCACGACAACAGGCCGCGTGCGGGAGGTCTCTCCGCAGGCCGATCCACGAACCGGCACGTTCCGCATTCGGATCGGCTTGAACAGCCCTCCGGCAGAGATGCGGCTGGGTTCGACTGTCACCGGCCGCACGACACTTTCTGGCAACGAAGGCCTTGCAATTCCAGCGAGCGCGCTTGCTAGAACCAACGGCGCTCCGTCCGTCTGGATCTTCGACGCGGCCTCCGGAACCGTGGTGCCGCGGCCAGTCGAGGTGGCGTTGCATCGCGCAAGTGAGGTCGTGATCTCAGGTGGTTTGGCGCCCGGCGAAGTTATTGTCACCGCCGGCGTGCAAAGCTTGCGGCCCGGGCAGAAAGTCCGGCTTACAGAGCAACCGTCATGATCGGCCCCAATCTTTCCGCATGGGCAGTCGCACGGCGGCCGCTGATCGTCTTTTTTATGCTGACGGCCCTGGTGGCGGGCATATCGAGCTTTCTAAATCTAGGCCGCGCAGAAGACCCCGTCTTCACGATCAGGACCATGCTGGTCAGAGCAATCTGGCCCGGCGCAACTCTTCCGGAAATGCTCGATCAGGTCACCGAACGCATCGAGCGGACACTTCAGGAAGTCAGTCATGTCGATGTCGTCAGGAGTTCCACTCAACCGGGCTCGACGACGATCTTCATCGACTTGAAGGGATCGGTCACATCGGCGCAAGTGCCCCCCATCTGGCAGGAAGTCCGCAACAAGGTCGGGGACATTCGCCACACGCTTCCGCAAGGCGTACTTGGTCCCTTCTTCAATGACGATTTCGGCGACACCTTCGGTTTTATCTACGGTTTCACCGCCGACGGCTTTACGCATCGCGAATTGAGAGATGCCGTCGAGGACGTCCGCTCCAAGCTGCTCACCCTGCCGGATGTCTCGGCAATCGAATTGATCGGTGCGCAGAACGAAGAGGTGACGATCGAATTCCGGCACGACCGTGTTGCGGCTCTGGGCATCGACTATCCTGCGCTCTTCTCCGCCATTGCGGCACAGAACGTCGTGCGGCCGTCGGGTGTCATTCGCACGGGTGCGGAAAATATCGCGCTGCAGGTTTCCGGCAAGTTCGAAACGGAAACCGATGTCCTTGATGTGAACATCAATCTCGGCGACCGCATCGTGCGGCTGGGAGACATTGCCGAGGTCGTCAGGGGTCATACAGACCCGCCTGCGCCACTGTTTCATGTAAATGGGAAACCGGCGATCGGTCTCGCGATCTCGATGCGCGACGCCGGAGATATCCTAGCCCTCGGCAAGAACATCAAGGCCATGATGGCCGCCCTGACCAAGGATCTGCCGGTCGGAATCGAACCGATACTGGTCGCTGATCAGGCGGTCACGGTCGATGACGCGATCGGAGAATTCACGGCCTCGCTCTGGCAGGCGATCGCCATCATTCTCGGCATCAGCATCGTCATGCTCGGGGCCCGTCCAGGTGCCGTGGTGGCCGTTTCAATACCGCTGACGCTAGCGCATCTCGCTCGGCGCCCTGATCATCGCCCTGGGCCTTCTCGTCGACGACGCCATGACGACGGTCGACGCAATGTTGCGGCGTCTGGAGGCCGGCGACGACGCTCCCTCGGCTGCCAGCTATGCCTATGCCAACCTTGCCGCGCCCATGCTCATCGGCACCCTGGTGACCATAGCCGGCTTCGTTCCTATCGGTTTCGCGCAAAGCTCCGCGGGCGAATACACATTTTCCATCTTCGCCGTGGTCGCGATTGCGCTGCTTGTCTCTTGGGCTGTGGCGGTACTCTTCGCGCCGGTCGTCGGCGCGGCCCTGCTGAAGGCCAACGCCGCGCCGAAGTCCGACCCGGAGCCCGATGCGGTCACGCGCGCCTACATTCGGCTGCTCAGCAAGGCCATTCAGTATCGCTACTTGACGATTGGCGGCATTCTCGGACTGTTCGCACTCTCGATCTGGGCCGTCCAGTTTGTGCCCCAGCAATTCTTCCCCGCCTCGGACCGGACCGAGCTTCTCGTCGACATCTCACTGCCGCAGGCCTCTTCTCTGCGCGCCAGCGAGGTCGTCACGATGCGGCTCGAGAAGATCATTGCAGAAGATCCCGACGTCGATCGCTGGAGTTCCTACATCGGGCGCGGAGCTATTCGCTTCTACCTGCCGCTCAACGTCCAATTACCGAACGACTTCTTCTCCCAGTTGGTGATCGTAACCAAGGACGTTGCGGGACGGCACCGGCTGCACGCAAAGCTTGAGAAGCTTCTCACGGAAGATTTTCCGGACGCCGTCACCCGCGTCTATCCTCTCGAACTCGGCCCCCCGGTTGGCTGGCCGTTGCAATATCGGATTTCCGGACCGGATATCGACAAGCTGCGCGACCTCTCCTCCAGCCTCGCAGATGTCATGGCCGCGCATTCGGAAGCACGGCAGGTCAATTTCGACTGGAAAGAACCGGCTCGCCAGCTGCGCGTGAATATCGATCAGGATCAGGCACGCCGGATGGGCTACACGAGCGAGGCTCTTGCGGCCGTGCTCAACACGACGGTCAGCGGCAGCCGCATCACACAGTTGCGGGATGGAATCTATCTGATCGACGTCGTTGCCAGGGCACGTCAGGAAGACCGCATCGCGCTCGAAAACCTTCAGACCCTTCAGGTTCCCCTGAACAACGGCCGAACGGTTCCTCTGGGGCAATTTGCGACCTTCGAAGCCTACCAGGAGCAGCCGATTGTCTGGAGACGCGGACGAATTCCAACACTGACCGTCCAGGCCGACGTGGCCGAGGGCGCGTCTGCCGAGGACATCGTCGGGGCTATAAGATAGAACTGGGGGGTGTTGCGGAGGAGAGTGCGGCAAGCCGCGCATCGGTTCTCGCGGTCGTCCCCCTGATGATGGTTCTGATGCTGTCACTGCTTATGTTGCAGCTCCAGAGCTTCCAGCGGCTGGCGATGATCTCCCTGATCATGCCCCTGGGCCTCATCGGTGTCGTTCTCGCACTTCTCATGGTGCAGAAGCCGCTGGGCTTCGTTGCCATCCTGGGCGTTCTGGCCCTGCTCGGCATGATTGCCAAAAACGGTGTCATTCTGATTTCACAGATCGAGGATGAACGGCAGAAAGGCGCGACCGTCGAACAGGCGGCCGTGAACGCAGCTCTTTCACGGTTCCGCCCGCTCATGCTGACCACCCTTTCGACCGTTCTCGGTCTGGCGCCGATTGCGCCGACGGTGTTCTGGGGACCGATGGCGTTCGCCGTCATGGGCGGGCTGCTGGTGGCGACAGTTCTGACGCTGATCCTGCTGCCCGTTCTCTATGTGGCTTGGTTCTCCTGGAGAGGCGAAGGCGGCACGGCACCGGCGCCGGTCGGCTGATTCTCAACATCCATTTTTGTAAAAGGGTATTGGCATGAAGAGCGCTCCGCCGGGCGAACCCAAGTTGGTGGATCTCGCGTTGCAGGGCGGCGGATCTCACGGTGCATTCACCTGGGGCGTTCTTGACCGGCTTCTTGAGGAAACCGGCTTCAAGCTTGAGGCGATTTCCGGCACTTCCGCAGGCGCCATGAATGCGGCGGTGCTCGCCCATGGCCTGATCGCCGGCGGCCGCGAAGGTGCGCGCGAAGCACTGCATCTGTTCTGGCGCCGCGTCGCTGACGCTGCCATGTTCAGCCCGTTTCAGCGCAGCCCCTTTGACCGGATGATTGGCCGCTGGTCGCTCGACTATTCGCCCATGTATATCGCCACCGACCTAATGGCGCGGTTGATCTCGCCCTACGACTTGGCCGGAGCCGCCTCCAATCCACTGCGCAATATTCTCACCGATATCGTTGATTTCGAAAAGCTCGCGTCCGGCCGTTTCAAGTTGTTCATCACCTGCACGAACGTTCGCACCGGGCGCGGACGCGTGTTCCGAAACGGTGAAATAACGCCTGATGTCCTGCTCGCATCGGCGTGCCTTCCTACGATGTTCCAGGCTGTCGAGATCGACGGTGAACGCTATTGGGACGGCGGATACTCGGGAAATCCGACCATCGCGCCGCTGGTCCGTGAATGCCAGTCCGACGACACGATCCTCGTTCAAATCAATCCCGTCGAACGCGCCGACGCCCCTGTAACCGCACAGGACATTCATAATCGCGTCAATGAAGTCTCCTTCAATGCCACCCTACTGAAGGAACTTAAGATGATTGCACTGCTGCGCCGCGTCGCCGATCAGAGCGATGGCGAAGGCCAGCAGTGGGGCCAGATGCGAATGCACCTGATCCGGAGTGACTTGCTCGCCACCCTCGGGGCCTCCTCGAAGCTCAACGCGGAGTGGGAATTCCTGACAATGCTACGCGACGAAGGCCGCCGCGCCGCCGAAGAATTTGTCTCGCAACATCGTCACGACGTCGGTGTCCGTTCCACGCTCGATATCGACAGTTTTCTGGAAGGAAATTGACACTTGGGACTTCTGGGAATCCTCGCCGGCCTCGCCTTCCTGATGTTCTTCGCGTTCCGGGGATGGTCCATCCTCCTGCTTGCTCCCGGCGCAGCACTCATTGCCGCTGCATTCTCCGGAGAACCACTGCTCGCGCACTGGACTCAAACGTTCATGTCGGCCGCGGCGGGCTTCGTCGCACAGTTCTTCCCGATCTTTCTCCTCGGTGCGCTGTTCGGAAAGCTGATGGACGACAGCGGTTCGGTCAAAACCATTGCCGACTACATGACGCAGAATCTGGGACCGGCACGGGCCGCACTGGCCGTCGTTCTGGCCGGCGCCCTCGTCACGTATGGCGGTGTCAGTTTGTTCGTGGCCTTCTTCGTGCTCGCTCCGATGGGTCTGGCCCTGTTCAAAGCCGGGAACGTGCCGCGCCGCCTGCTTCCAGCGGCGATTGCGCTCGGCACATCCACCTTCACGATGTCGGCACTGCCCGGCACACCCGCCATTCAGAACGCGATACCGATGCCGTTCTTCGGAACGACGGCGTTCGCTGCTCCCGGACTGGGCGTCATTGCGGCGTTGATCATGTTCACGTTTGGAATGTGGTGGCTCGCCTTCGCACAGGCCCGGGCCCAACGGGCGGGAGAAGGATTTGAAACCGCGCATGATGACGAGCCAGCCACCGCAGCCGACGAATTGACCGTCCGCGAACTCGCAACGACGGCGCGCGAATTCGATCCGGCGGAAATCGATGCAAGCGACCGCGCCGAACAGGGCCCGCCTATTTCGATCGCACTCATTCCGCTGGCGGTCGTCGTCTGCACGAACTTCCTGATCTCGAAATTCGTCCTGCCGAGCATCGACGCCGGCTTTCTCGCCGAACCTCAGTGGGGGCCGACAAGCCTGGCGGCGGTAGGCGGAATCTGGTCGGTCTCGATCGCACTGTTTTCAGCCATCCTCGTGCTTGTTGCGTTGAACTATCGCCGCCTTCCCGCCTTGCGGGACACGGTCGATGCGGGCGCCAACGCATCCGTTCTCCCCGTCCTCAGCGTGGCGAGCCTCGTCGGCTTCGGTGCCGTCGTCGCCGCTCTGCCGGCCTTCGCCATGGTGCGTGACTGGGTACTGGGAATTGGCGGAGGTCCGCTGGTCTCTCTTGCGGTAGCGACGAACATCCTCGCGGCATTGACCGGTTCGGCATCGGGCGGAATGACGATCGCGCTGGAAGCCCTTGGCCCGACATACATGCAGATTGCACGTGACACGGGCCTCGACCCGTCACTGCTCCACCGCGTGGCGGTCATTGCCTCCGGAACTCTCGACAGCCTGCCCCATAACGGCGCCGTCGTGACAATGCTTGCGGTCTGTGGATGCAGCCATCGCGAAAGTTATCTCGACATCGTGATGGTCGCCATCGTCGGCGCCGTTCTGGCGCTGATTGCCGTGATCGGGCTTGGCACGATGTTCGGAACTTTCTAGCTGGCATCGCAGCGGACACCTCATCGCGCGAGGCTTTCGGCCTCGGGCTTGGAGGCCTGCCATTCGACCTGACTTGCCACCCTGTTCTAATTTGGCGCCGGGATCTTAAGGCGAATGTTGTCCTGCGCCGACGGCAAATCCCCATCGCCCGTCAACGCCGGATTTTTAGCTCCGAAGTCACCCGCCTCGAGCTTCCACTTGTCATCCGGGCCGACAGGTATCGTGTTGTAGGCTGGCTTCTGCACTTTGCCCGGGGAAGGCGCATCCGGCACCTGCAATTTCGGATCGATCTTGAGTGTACCCAGGCCGGGTTTGTGGGCGTCACCGATCGCAGACTTTCCGCTTGGCACAATCTGAACGCTCGGTGTTGGAAGTCCAACCGCGCGATAGTATTCCAGCGCACCGGGATGCAGAGGCGCAATCAGCCCGCTGGTGCTCATCTCGTCGGGTCGCAGGTAAGCAAATGCAGGAGCCGCATCGCGGATCGTTCCAAGGTTGCGAAACACAGCCTCGGTCACGGCCCGCACGGTGCGAACCGGAACATCAGCACTCGTCACCAGCGCCGTCCGCAGACCCACGGTCTGCACCGGCTGAGCGTTACCTGGATATGTGCCGGGCATGATCGTCGCTGGACGATAGTAGACCATCTTCTCCGCGAGCTGATCGCTGGCCTCTCGCGGCACCTGGACGAGCTTGACGGGGCAGGAGCCGGCCAGCGCCGCGATCAACGGTGACGGATGGCCGCTGAGGAACGCCGCCGCATCGATCTTTCCGCCGCACAAGGCGGCAGCCTGATCGCCAACCGCCATATCGACGAGGCGGGCTCTGTCGTCGGCGGTCCACTTGAGAACTTCGAACAGAGCCTCGGCGGTTTCGCGCGTGCCCGTGCCGACTTGCCCTGCGCTGAACCGGCTACCCCGCAAGTCAGCGAATGTGTTCACCTTGCTGTCGGCGGGCACCAAAACAGCAAATGCTTCCGAGTGGAGAGACAAGACCGCGCGTAGATCCTGATCGGGACCGGTCGCCTCGAAGAGACCGAGGCCCGAAACGGCGTTGAATTGCACGTCCGCCTGAACGATAGCGAACTGAGGTCCCTCAACATTCAGTCCAAGAATGTTGGAAATCGATCCATTTGTCACGGCCGGTTTACAGGGAAGGCTTGCCGTTTCGGGGTGCAAGGCAAGGGCACGGCAGATGGCCTGTCCCGCGGCATAGTAGAGCCCTTCAGGGTTTCCGGTCGCGATACTGATCCCATCGGCAGCTTTTGCCGGAGAGGCCAATGATGCCGCGAGCAGCAACATAAGGCCTGAACTTGCGATACGATTCACAAAAGCCCCCCAACGCACGCAATTGAACCGCAATGACTGACTGGACGATGATAACAACCTCGAGGCGCGCTTCTCAACCTCCAATCAATGAGACGATCCATAAAAGATGCGCACCGCCAGAAATCGCAAGCGGCCGAAAAAAAGTCATAGCCAACGCCCTGCCGCCCATTTAATCCACCTTTGATAGGGCCAGGATATGCGCTCTAACTCTCGAGCGTAGCAGCCATGCGGTTGAGGGCCTTCTCCCGGTTGCGATTGCAGGCAGTGATCGCTCGATATATTCGAGCGGATCGGCTGTCGTGGCCAGTGGCACGGGGGTAGGCGTTGACAACATCAGATCTCTTGAAGCTCATGACATTTTTTCTCTTCTCGGGTGGAATTGCTCTGCTCATCTTCGGCGGTTCGCTGGCGCTGCTGGGTGCCGGGCGCCGGATCGGCCAGGAATACCTGACCAGACAGGGCGCGGACTCCATGTCCGGGCTCAACGCCGTTGAGGGCGCGGTATTTGCGCTCATGGGTCTCCTTCTGGCATTTGCTATTTCAGGCGCGCTGCAACGCTTCGACGAACGCCGGGGCCTCATCCTGCAGGAAGCAAATGCCATCGCCACCGCCGGGGATCGCCTGCAGTTGCTCGACGCTGACGCACGACGGCAACTCAAGCCGTTGCTGGTGGCCTACGCCGAGGCCCGGCTGACGATTTACAAAGCGCCGATCGAATTCTCGATCACCGACGAGGCCGCGGTTTATTCGCCGGAGGCCGTTCGCGCCGCCGCAGCCGCAAAAGCAGTATTGTGGAAGTCTGCCGCAGCCTATTGCCCATTCGGCATCTCAAACACCGGATGCGTCCTCACACTGCCGTCCCTCTCTGCCATGTTCGAGGCAGCCAAACTGCGGCGCGGCGCAAACGAGCGGCATCCGCCACAGGCCATTTACATCATGCTGTTCGGACTGGCCCTGGGCGCGTCACTGCTCGCCGGCTTCTCGATGGCAGCCGCCAAGTCGCAGAGCATTGTCCACATGCTCGTCTTCGCCACGGCTCTCGCCGTCACACTCTACATCGTCACGGATATTGAGTTTCCCCGCATGGGTCTGATCCGGGTCGATTATTTCGATCACTTCCTTGAAGAGGTCATTGCTGAGCTCAAGGCAACCAACTGATTTTCAGTTTTGACCGAAGGCTTGAGCTCAAAAATGGATTCAGCGGCCGAACCCATCGAAATTCGCATTTCGCGCATCGAGCAGCTCTTCAACTCGTTCGATCCCTCTCCTTTTGACGAGCGCGACCTCGACGACGACGCGGAATCTCATATCGCAAGCTGGGCACGCGAATTACCCGAGCACGAGCCGATCCGGATGCTGATCCACATGCCCGAGGACGAAGCCCAGCGTGCGCGGGAGCGGGGACTTGCGACGGCCTTGACCCATTATTTCGAACTGCACGCCAATTCGATTGATCGTGACCGGCGCGAACTGTTCCGGCTTGGGCGCCGCTACCTTCTCGTCGGGCTCGCTATTCTGGCGGCCTGTCTGGCGTTGAGCCAGATGCTCCCACGCCTGATCGGCGCCGGTCCGACTACCAGCATCATCCAGGAAGGCCTGATTATTCTCGGATGGGTCGCCAACTGGAAGCCGATCGAAATTTTTCTCTACGATTGGTGGCCTCTCAAACGCCGCGCCGACCTCTACCGGCGGATCGCGGCGGCAAAGGTCGAGATTCGGCCGGCCTGAACCAAAGTCGCCGCATGATTGGGACTCGCCTCAATGCCTGGGGATGACATGGACATTCTTTTCGCTATGTTCCGAATGTGTGGGATTTTGACTGAAACCGCCGGGCAAGTTCCTGTAGATTTCGCTGAAGCCGGTTGTCGCGCTCGCAGGGAGGCATCATGACGGCGCTCGGCACTTCGGTTTCATCCCTTTTCAGCCTTGGGGCATTGCGCCGCTTCGCACTCTACCTTGCGCTCTGGCTCGTCCTGATCGGCTTCACATGGACCGATTTTGCTGTCGGAGTTCTGGCGGCGGCGTGCGCAACTTGGGTGAGCGTACTCCTACTTCCGGTAAGCGGTGAGCGCTTTTCGCCCACCGCCCTGGCGCGGCTCGCCGTGCGCTTGCCTTGGCAAGCGCTGATTGCGCCGGGCTTCATCACCTATTCCACCGGGCTCGCCAGTGAACCGGCCCGCGCCGCGTTCTGCGCACTGACCAGCCTCCAGCCGGGCACGCTTCCTGTGCGCGCCGGGCAATCCGGTGAACTGCTGATCCATTGCCTTGACACCAGCCAGCCGGTCGCGGCTCAACTGGCGGCCGAAGAAAAGCAATTTGCACGCGTGTTCGGGACAGGGACGAAAAACCTGAAACCTCATGACTGAATTTCTGTTCGTGACCGCCGCGCTGCTTCTGCTTCTTACGGGGCTCGGACTCGCGCGCATGCTTTGGGGCCCCGCTCCCGCCGACCGGATGATGGCCGCACAACTGCTGGGCACCGGTGGCGGCGCCATTGCTCTGCTGATCGCCACCGCCAGCGGGATGACCGCGATCATCGATATCGCGCTCGTACTGGCCCTGCTCGCAGCCTTCGCAGCTGTTGCACTCAGCCTTGGCGAACCGGGAACAAAAAAGCAGGCGGGGAGGTCCAGCTGATGAGCTTCCTGCTCGATAGCTTCACGATCGTCGCGGTCAGTGCGGGTGTTTTCTTTTTCCTTGCGGGAACAGTCGGGCTCCTGCGCTTCCCCGATACGCTGACCCGGCTGCATGCGCTGACGAAAGCCGACAATCTCGGATTCGGACTGATCGTCCTGGGCCTGCTGCCGCAAAGCCCCGATGTGACGAGCGGGCTGAAACTCGTGGTGGTCTGGCTGCTTGTCCAGCTTGCCGGAGCCTCGGCAAGCCAATTGATTGCCCAGTTCGCATCCAGAGACACACCACATTCATGAATCTCTTGCCTGATTTCGCCCTGGTCCTGCTCATTCTGATCGCTTCGGTATGGACCGTTGCGGCAAACGACAGGCGCGACTCGGTCATCGGTTTTATCGTCGTCGGTCTTCTGCTGTCGCTGGCGTGGATACGGCTTTACGCGGTTGACGTGGCGCTCACCGAGGCGGCGATCGGCGGCGGCGCAACGGGACTTCTGCTGCTGCGCGCCTGTGCCCGGCTGCTGCCAACCGGTCCTCACGAAGCCGTGCCCGCCGTTGCCCAGCGCATCGTGACGGCTCTTTTCTGCGCCGTCATCGCGGCGGCCCTTGCGGCGATCGTTGCGTTTCCAGTCCAGCCCTCGCCGACCCTGGCGCCCGAAGCGGCGGCACATATGGACGAACTCGGCCTCGGCAATCCCGTAACGGTCGTACTTCTGGCCTATCGGGCGCTCGATACGCTGCTGGAAAAAGTCGTCCTCGTGCTCGCGCTCATCGGCGTTTGGGCGTTGACGCCCGATCCCTTCTGGGGAGGTGCGCCGGCATCACTCCGCGCGGAACAGCCCAGCATCGCATTGACGTTTCTCGCGCAGATCCTGCCGCCGGTCGGCGTCGTCGTCGGCATTTATCTCATTTGGAATGGCGCCGATAATCCCGGAGGCACTTTCCAGGGCGGGACCGTTCTGGCGGCAATGTGGCTTCTGGTGATGATGGCCGACCTCCGCGAACCGCCTGAAATCCGCCTTCGCGCGATGCGTCTTCTGGTCGTTTTCGGCCCAGTCATGTTCCTGATCGCAGGTATGGCGGGTTTCTGGATCGCTGATGGTTTTCTTTCCTATCCGCCCGGCTTTGCCAAACCGATCATCATCGTAGTCGAGGCGGCGCTGGCACTCTCGATCGCTGTTATTCTGGGCATGCTGGTTGCCGGTCCAGCCGCAAAGGCTCCGCGATGATGACGACCACCACCCTGTACGGCTTCTGTGCTGCGGGAATGATCGCCGTAGGGCTCTACGGCCTCGTGCTGCACCCCACGCCGCTTCGCAAGATCATCTCGTTCAACGTTCTGGGAAGTGGCACCTTCCTTTTGTTCGGCATCGCGGCACGGCGCGGAGCAGCTGCCGGGTTTCCTGCAGATCCAGTACCTCAGGCCATGGTCATTACCGGAATTGTCGTAGCCTTCGCGGCGACCGCCCTCGCGGTCGCGCTGCTCTTGCGAATGCTGGCGGCCGGAGCGGCGACACTCGACCCGGTACCATCCCAAGAGCAGGATGATCCCCCGTCATGATGACCGCCGTCTACACGACGACCGGCGGTGGCGCCCTGCTGGTCATGTCGATCATGCTGCCGGTCATCGGTATGCTAGCGATCCTCGCTCTCGGGCTCAGACATGCCGAGCGTATCGCCTACGTCGTACTCCCGGCCGGACTGTTGATCGCGGTAGCCATCGCCGCCAGCGTTGCGCGTAGCGGGGCGGCGGTCACTTATGTCCTCGGCAACTGGCAACCGCCGCTCGGAATAGCGCTGCGCGCCGACGGCCTATCGGCGACGCTCATGGTCATGACCGCAGTTGTTCTGTGCGCCGTCGGCATCTACGCGCGCGGCGCGTTCAGCACGCCCCCGGACAAGGCCGAAGCCCGCAGACCAATGGTTTTCTGGACGCTGCTTCTTGGGCTGTGGACTGCGCTCAATTCCGTGTTCCTCGGGCAAGACCTGTTCAACCTGTTCGTGGCTCTGGAACTGCTGACTTTCAGCGCGGTACCCCTCGTCTGTCTCGACGGCAAGCGCGATACCCTGCAGGCAGCGCTGCGCTATCTGCTGTTCGCTCTCGCTGGATCCGTTCTCTATCTCCTGGGCACAGCGCTCCTCTACGGCGCCTACGGCACGCTCGATTTCGCCGGACTTCGTCTGTTGGCCCGCGATGATCTGGCAACGTCCGTCGCGCTTGGGCTGATGATCGTCGGGCTCATGGCCAAGGCGGCGTTGTTCCCGCTGCACCTGTGGCTTCCACCCGCCCATGCAGGAGCACCGGCGGCAGCGAGCGCCGTTCTGTCCGCACTCGTCGTCAAGGCGCCGTTCTTCATCATCCTGCGGCTCTGGTTCGACGTTGCGCCCCAGTCCGTCAATGCAACGGCCGCGCATTTGCTCGGCGGGCTCGGCATGGCAAGTATTCTGTTCTGCAGCGTAGTCGCACTGCGTCAGGCCCGGCTGAAATTGATGATCGCCTATTCGACCGTTGCCCAGGTCGGCTACCTGTTCCTGATGTTCCCGCTCGTGATGGCCAGCGATGCGCCGGCTGAGTGGCAAGCCATCGGCTGGACAGGAGGCACACTGCAACTCGTGTCGCACGCACTGGCCAAGGCATCGATGTTTCTCGCGGCCGGCCTGATCGCGGAAGCATTGGGACACGATCGAATCGATGATCTGGCCGGGGCTCTGAAAGCCGTGCCGATCAGTATTGCCGCCTTTGGGCTGGCTGGACTGTCGTTGATGGGCCTGCCGCCCAGTGGTGGCTTCAATGCCAAGCTGATGTTGCTGACCGCCGCGGCCGAAACCAGAAATTGGACGATCGCAGCGGCAATCCTGATCGGCGGCATCCTGGCGGCGAGCTACGTTTTCCGCGTCCTCGGCCGCGCAATGGCCGAACCGGCAACGGGCTTTGCACCGGTTGCGCAAATTCCTCTCTACCGCGAGTTGACTGTTCTTGCCCTTGCGGTTTGTGCCGTAGTGCTCGGGTTGCTCCCGCTTCAACCTTTCGATTATCTCGCAATCGGCCGATCGGGGCTGCCATGACAGGTTCAGGACTTCTGCTTGTCGCGACGCTCGCCGTTCCCATTGTCATGGTGGCGGCTTGCCTCAACGCGTCCGTTTACACCCGCGTGTTCAAGTTGCTTCCGCTAGCTCCGGTGCCGGGCCTTCTGGCTGCCCTGTTCGATCGCGGCGATAGCATCGTTATTGCGCCTGCGCCTTTCAGATTGACTTTGGCGCTCGATCAGGCCGGGGCCATGCTGCTGGGTGGCGCTTCGCTTCTCTGGTGCGCCGCCGGCATCTACGCCGCAACCACCATGCGCAAACTCCCCGGTAGCGGCCGCTTTGCGATCTGGTGGCTTCTGACGCTCACCGGAAGTCTCGGCGTCTTCGTCGTAGCGGACATGACCAGCTTTTATCTCGTCTTCTCACTGGCAAGTCTCGCCGCCTATGGCCTCGTCAGTTTCGAAGATACCCCGCGTGCCCGGCGCGCAAGCCGTGTCTACATGGCGCTCGCCCTTCTTGGCGAAGCACTCATCCTTCTAGGCTTCGTCATGCTGGTGACGGCGGTGCCGGGTGGAAATCCCCTGATCCGCGACGCTGTCTCGATGCTGCCGGGCTCGCCGCTGGAAACTCCCGCGCTGATGCTCTTGATTCTCGGTTTTGGCCTCAAGATGGGCCTCGTCCCGCTGCATGTCTGGATGCCGCTCGCACATCCGGTCGCTCCGATTCCTGCCTCTGCGGTGCTGAGCGGGATCATCGTCAAGGCTGGTGTGATCGGCTTGATCCGCTTCCTGCCTTTGGAAGTCCCGATGCCCGGCTGCGGGACGGCGCTGCTCGTACTCGGCCTCGTCACGGCGTTCTACGGCGTGCTCGTTGGCCTGACCCAGCAGCATCCCAAAACCATCCTGGCCTATTCGACCGTCAGCCAGATGGGCGTCGTCGCCGCCGTTATCGGCGCGGGTCTCGCTGTCGCTGCGCCAGGAACATCCAACCTAGCCGCGTTCTATGCGCTGCATCATCTGCTGGTCAAAGGCGCCCTGTTCCTGGGTGTCGGGATCGTCGCGGCGACAGGCACGGCACATCTCGGGCGCGTCCTTCTGCCGATGGCGATCCTGGCGCTCAGCCTCGCCGGGCTTCCGCTCACGAGCGGAGCTCTGGCCAAGTTCGCCGCCAAACCGCTGTTCGGAGACGGCCTGCCTACGATGCTTGCAACGTTGTCAGCCGCGGGCAGTGCCCTCTTGATGGTACACTTCCTTGCACGCCTGCGCTTGCACACGAACGAAGCGCCCTATTCCAATCCTGCAGCAACGGCCAGCGCCGTCTGGGCGCTGGTCGCCGCGGCTTCACTGGTCCTGCCCTGGTTGCTCTTCCCGCGGGTCACGGCGTTATCGCCGGTGGAAACCGTTAGCGGCAAAGCTCTGTGGGATGCGTGCTGGCCGATTGCCGCCGGCGGGCTCGTGGCCCTGTTCCTGATGCGGCTGAATATCCAAACACCGAAAGTCCCGGAGGGCGACATCATCGTCCTGTTTGAGAAACTCGGTCCTGCCGTTGCACGGCTTGGCCGCACCATCGACCAAACCGACGTCCTGCTCAGACGTTGGCCGACGGCGGGTGTTATGCTGTTGACCCTTGCCGTCGCGTTCGGCGCAGCGCTGCACGTCGCGCATTAGCCGGCATAATGCAACACCACTGCCGCCGGGTACCGCCATGCTGCGCAGATCACGAGCCAACAACGGAAGATGACACTGCTCAGACGGAAACGCCCGGGACAGCTCACGGCGCTAATCGTTCTATGGTCGATCAGCGGTTTTGCTGATCAGGCGCCGGGATCGGAAACCCTGCACTCCTCGAAGAAACTCGTATTCGGACAGAACTCGCCAGGTTCGACGTGAGCGGCTTCACCGGCAAGCCATTTTCCACAAGCATCCAGTTGCTTGCAGAAGATGCACTTGGCGCGGGCCGTAAGCCACCCCAACGGAGCGTCGATCTCCTCAGCCGTTGCGCGATCGACACCGCGCCGGGTCATCATGGCATCCATTTGCTCACAATGTTCCGCAACTCGCTTCGTATAGCAAAGGTAGTCCATAGCGTCCTGCCTCCCGGATACGTCGAGTAGATTTTGCCCGTAGCACATCCGGAACAGCCACGTTGTGACTTAAGACAAGAATCGCCTCGATACACCCCTGATTGATGTCCACCACGTTCCGCCAAAGGTACCAAACAAACTGCCTAGCGATCCAATCTGCGGAACTCGACACGCCGGTTGATGGCCCGGCCGGCAATGGTCGAATTATCGGCCTTGGGCTTGGACATGCCATGCCCTACCGACTGCAGGCGGCTAGCCGCGACGCCGTTGCTGATCAGCGCCTCTTTCACCGACGCCGCTCGCCGTTCTGAAAGACGCAGGTTATATTCGGCTCCGCCGACCGAATCCGTGTGACCGGCAATTAAGATGGTCCAGTTTGGGTTTTGCTGCAGCATGACGGCGATCTCGCGCACGAGCTGGGCCGTCTCGGGCCGAAGCGTTGCACTGTCAAAATCGAACAGCAGGCCATAGACGTCGTAGGTGCCAAGCGTATCGAGCGCCTGTCTCATCTCCGCCTGGAGGCCGAAGCCAGCAACGATCCGTGTGACTCGATTGGTCCTCGGCCTCTGCTCCCAGCTGAAGTTCAGCGTCGACTCGATGAGAATTGGATTGTTGACGTCGTTGGCGATAACGAACTGTCCCGTTCCGGTTCGGTTGCCCGATCCGCAATTGACGCGCGCCTGGACCGCTGGAAGGTCAAGGATGCGGTCCTCGATGATCAATGGTACGCGGACATCGACGGCAGTTGCCACCAGATTGCATTCGATGCGGTCGAGATTCTCGGAATGTATGAGAGTGACAGCCGCACGGCCATTTGACCTCAGCTCCTGAAGAACAGCAGAGGAAAGTCCAAGAGATGTCGAACCTGGAATGACCGTCGGCATCCTCGCGGAGTAGCCAAGCACATAGGCGCGGGCGGACTGACGGTCACGTATCAGAATGTCTCGCCGGGCAAACAGTCCACGGGTGCTGCTGTACTGGATTGTGACGGCCTCAGGCGTGACGGCGGTCACCTCGGTTCGCGCATCGGCGTCGCGGCCGAACTCGTTGGTGAAAGTTGTCGTTATCACCTTGCCGGGATGCAATACGAACGGGCCTCCGTTCTGCTGTGCAAGTACTCCAGAAGAAAGAAGCGCCAGCAAACCCGCAGCAATTGAAATGCGCCAACGAACGCAAGCCATGACTTCGATCCCCCACCCTTTGCCAGGCGCTGGACCGCCTGCCGCCCCGGCTGCTCCGACAGCCTGGAGGCTGCCAACGCCTCATCCAGCCTAGTCCGTAGAACAACGTACCCAAAGAAAAAATTCAGCCCGCGGCGGAAAACAGCATCATTGTCGACAACATGCCACGCATCTCCGGTTTCCAAGTCTATTTCTGCGTCAGCGGTCAATTCAGATTTTCGACTTTGCAATGCGTAATGCGAATTGCTATCGCCACCGGACTCGAGCCGGAACCGTTGCAGTCGAGCGCCGCGCATCCATGACCGTTGACGAGCCCGTCCATGCACAAGACGCGGCACCGGCACTCGCCCGCGATTTTGCTAGACCATGCAGGCTGGCCGGTTATGGTCGCCGCGCACCAGTTTCCGGACAGAACCGCCAGGGTTGAAAATGCCAGACGCATCGAGCCGCGCCGCCCTCGTCATCCTCGCTGTCGTCGCAGTGTGCTGCGCGCTTTACTGGGCAAGCAGCGTATTCGCGCCCTTGGCCTTTGCCCTTTTCATCATCTCACTGCTCTGGCCCCTGCAAAGCCGCCTGCAATCGGTGCTCCCGAATCTCATCGCTCTCTTGTTGACCCTCGGCGTGCTGATCGCCGGCCTCCTCGTTTTCGGCACTCTGATCGGATGGAGCGTCAGCCGTGCGGGGCAGGCGTTGGCCAGCGATGCTGCGCGCCTCCAATCCCTCTACGAGCAGCTTCTCGCATGGCTGGAAGGACATGGTATCGCGGTCGCCGCGCTCTGGTCGGAACATGTCAACATCGGATGGTACATCCGTCTGATGCAGTCGGTCATCTCGCGACTGAACAGCACGATGAGCTTCTGGCTGATCGTTCTCGTCTATGTCACCCTTGGGTTGCTTGAAGTGGACGATTTCGCCGCACGCATAAAGCGGTTTGCAAACGGCGATATGGCGCGCGCCCTTCTCGACGGGAGCCGTGCCACCGCAACGAAGTTCCGCGCTTACTTTCTGATGCGCACCAAAATGAGCATTCTGACAGGGTTGCTCGTGTTCGCCGTGACCTATGCTGTCGGACTTCCGCTGGCGGGCGAATGGGGCGTTCTTGCGTTCGTCCTCAACTACATTCCGTTCCTCGGACCGCTCTTTGCCACTCTCTTTCCGACGCTCTATGCCGTCACCGAGTTCCAATCCTGGGAAGCGCCACTGCTGATTTTCTTGCTCTTGAATGTTATACAGATTGCAATCGGCAGCTACATCGAACCGCGCGTATCGGGAGCGGCATTGGCAATCTCGCCCCTTCTCGTCCTGTTCTCCGTTTTCTTCTGGTCGTATCTCTGGGGGATCTTCGGGGCCTTCATTGGTGTGCCGATCAGTATTGCCGTGCTGACCTACTGCGACCAGGTTCCTTCGGCGCGTTGGCTGGCGGAACTGTTCGGCGGACCGGGGCAGCGAGCGGGATGACGGCTGGTCCGTGACGAGGCGCTAAGATGCAGCTCTTGAAGCTCAAAGGCACATTCATTGCAGCCACGGCCGTGGTTCTCGTGCTGTGGCTCCTCAGCCTGCCGCCGGGTGCCTTCACGGGTGATTTCTGGCTGACCCGAAGAACACTCGTGCTCGGCACGGGGGTGATGGCCTTCGCGCTGATGTCGCTGGCGATGGTTCTTGCTGTGCGGCCGGTGTGGTTCGAAACCCCACTGGGCGGGCTCGACAAATTCTACCGATTGCACAAATGGCTTGGCATCTCCGCCTTTGTCTTCGCTACCGCCCACTGGGTCCTTCGGTTAGGACCATCATGGATCACGCGGCTTGATCTGTTCGTCTTGCCGCCCCGTCCGCCGCGCAGCGCCGACACATCCCCGGGGTTCAATATCTTTCGTGACCTCCGCCACGCAGCATCCGAAGTTGGCGAGTGGGCCTTCTATTGCCTTGCTGTCCTGATCGCGCTCGCCCTCTGGAAGCGATTTCCCTACAAATACTTTCTGAAATCTCACAAGCTGATGGCAGTCGTCTATCTGCTGATTGTCTTTCATTCGTTCATCCTGATGGATCGCTCGTATTGGCCAGAGCCAATCGGTCCCGTTCTGGCACTGTTGATGATCTTTGGAACCGGCGCCAGCTTGATGTCCTTGTTCCAGAAGATAGGTGTCAGCAGGCGGGCTTATGGAAAGATTACGCAGATCGATCTGCATCACGGCAATGACGTCGTGAACGTCACGATAAAGCTCGAGACGGCATGGCCGGGTCATGAGGCCGGTCAGTTTGCATTCGTAGACTTCGACGATCCGGAAGCAGCACATCCTTTCACGATTAGTTCCGCATGGAAAAACGACGGCCGGCTGTCGTTCACCATCAAGGCACTCGGTGACTACACGCGGACGTTGGCTGACTGCCTGCATGTCGGGCAGGCCGTGGACATCGAGGGACCTTACGGACGATTTACCTTCAAGGGCGAACGGCACAGACAGATTTGGATCGGCGGAGGTGTCGGCATCACGCCATTCATCGCCGGCCTGAAGGCGCTGCCAGACCCAGACCAAGACCGGCCGGTGCCCATCGATCTTTTCTATGCCACTAAGCTCGCCGACCCGGGTTTCACTTCTCAGATCATCGAAATCGCCCAGCGCAAGGGCGTGAGGTTTCATCTGCTGGAAGAAAAGGATGGATTTCTGACACTGGATTATCTCGAAGCGTTCGCTCCTGATTGGAAGGATGCAGACATCTGGTTCTGCGGCCCGGCAGGTTTTGGACAGGCTTTGCGCAGACCGATGCTCGCTGGCGGCCTGCCGGCATCGCGTTTCCATCAGGAATTGTTCGAGATGCGCTGAGGGTCTGGCCGAAACTCCAAGCTAAGCGTTCTGCCGCCGCCCCGCCGGTCAGCCCGCGGCGCGGTTCCTCGAAGAGTTGGCCAACTCCCGTTGGCGGGGCCATTGCATCTCAAAAGTTGATGAGGGCGCCCACGCTGACGAAGTCCGCGTCCTGCAGGCCGGTCACGGTCGGGTTGAGATCAGCGCCGCTCACCTCGGCTTCATAGTGCTCGTACTTTAGGTAGACGGTCATGGAAGCCGCATCGATTTCCTGTGCAATCGTGCCGCCTGATCTGCGAAACGTGCTGCTCTCGATGCCTAACCCAAGGGCATTGGGGCCGACCTGATCCAGGTATTCCGCGTAATCGCCGAAGATGATGGTCGCGCCGAGCGGGGTCCATGCCCGCCTAATTCCCGCCTTGACGTACCACTGGTTACTGTCCGGCGGCGTCACCTGCGTGGCTGGTGTGCCGACGACAACGGTTGTATCGCTGTTGTTTTCATGCCCGTACGCAGCATGAACGAAAAGCCCGCTCTCTATATGCTGAAGGTAGCCGCCCACCTGGAAAAACTTGCTGTCCTTGCGGCTTCCCGCGGGCAATGGACCGGTCACGTTTTCGATCGTGAACTCCGAATAGCCCGTTCCAAAAGCGACTTTGAAACCTGAAATTTCCTTGGAATACCGAAGCGCCACCTCCCAGAAATCATCCTCGCCCCAACTGGCCGAAGCGGTGAAGCCGGCCACCGTCGGGGTGTCGTATCGGACGCCGTTCAAGACGATGCCATTGCAGTCGCCGCCCAAGGGAGAAGACTGGCTGTAGCAGAACGCGAGCTGACCCCAGGTCAATTGAGGCGGCGACAAGTCGCCGTCCGTGCGAATGATGAACTGCGGGAAACCGGCAAGCAGCGTGTAGCTGTCGATGATCTGCGTTCCGGACTGGTCGGTCCCCATTGCCGTGCTCTTGCCGGCGTGCGCCATCCGCCCCACGCTGATTTTTCCCAGGTCCTTATTCTGGATATACCAGTAGGCCATCTGGGTATTGAGGCCCCGATCGAGATTTGAATCGTTCTGGTTCATCGCGTCGCCGTTCGGGAGGCGGCCGAACGGGTCGTCACTGAGGTTTTGGATCCGTATCAAAAAACCGGCGGTCCAACCGGGCGAAATCTGCGCTTGCCCGCCGAAACGGACATTGGTCGCCTGAGTTGGACCAAGCCCGTGCAAGTAGGCGTTGCTCTCCTCGCCGTCATCCCACCAAGTGATTTCCTGGGCGATGTAACCCGAGATGGTGAGCGAGACCTTGCGGTTACCTTTTCGTGCCGCCGTCGCTTCCAATTCCGCGATCCGCTCCTCCAGGTCGGCACAGCAGTCACCGCCCAGATCAGCGGCCAGCACGGTTGAGGCGGACCATGCCAGGGCAGCCGCCGACAGCGCCGCCATCATCGGTGCGCGAGCCGTGCGAGCGCAGGTGCTGAGAATTGTATTCAAGGCCGCCCCCTCTGCCGGTTCGTGATACTCGCGGGAACGCGAAACCAGACGATCATGCCGCCGGAACGCAATGCACCGGCTGAAGCGCCGGAAATCCAATCACGAATCGCAACCGATATGGCACCTTAAAAGATCGGAGTTCCCTCGAAACCCAGATAAACGACGGACGCCGTGTTGAATTGAGCACAGTGGTTATGCTTTGCCTCAAACAAATTGACACTCTCGATGCCTCAATTATAATTACAATTATTCAACTCGTCATTGAGTCAGGAAATAGGTATTTATAATACCTATTTACATGCAGCAAAACACAGCCGCTAAATTGCCAACGACTTGAAGCGGCGGCTGGGCGGTCAGCCTCCGGATCGGTCTACACACCG
>JALOTA010000071.1 GCA_025458125.1 Hyphomicrobium sp. | reverse complement strand
GTTCATGACCACGCTCACGGAAGTTCGCAACCGCGCCGACCTCATCATCTTCACGACGGACGTTCTCAAGTACCATCAGCGCTTCTTCGAGCGCGTGATTCACGCGCGCCAGACTTTGTTCACAGAGGGGCCCGTCAAGCGTACGATCGTCCTCATCGGGGAGGACTACGACACCGGCCCGATCGCCGGTCCCGGCGTCGGCGACATCGTCTCGATCCCCTGCAAATCCGAAGCCGTCGGTGACGTCATCTCGGCCATAAGCGCCCTCAACAAAGGCTCAGCGCTTGGCGTGGAGACCGTTGCGGGCGTGCCGCGCGCTCAGATCGAACACTTGCTCGGCCTCTGCCACGCTGCGAACTACGGTGTGATCGTGTGGATACCGACCGCCTTCAAATCGGCCAACGCAGATCTGACCGTGCATCAGATCTGCGATCTGGTGAAGGACTTCAACGTCAAGCAGCGGTTCGCCGGGTTGTCGCTCGGAGGCAGCGAGGGGTCGACGTCCGTTTCGGCGGTCTGCGCCTGGCAATCGGGCTACCCGCTGCGCGTGAGTTTCCAGAACGGAGCACCGCAGTTCGACCCGGCCCTTTTTTCGATTCCCAAACTCCTCGAGACGGGCGCCGCCGACTGCCTCGTCTGGGTATCTAGCCTGACGGCCGATCTCAAGCCGCCGCAGACGGACGTGCCGACCATTGTTCTGGGCACCTTCGACATGACGACCGGCAAGGAACCCGACGTGTTCATTCCCGTCGCAACGCCTGGTGTCGACACCGGCGGCCAGATCATGCGCGTGGACGGAAACGTCGTGCTGCCGCTGCGCGATCTCGGCCGGCAATCGGGATTGCCGGGTTCCGCCGCCGTGCTCAACGCCATTGAAGCTGCCCTTTGATCCGAAAGACGACCACCCCATGCTGATCAAATTCACCGGCGGCAAGGTTTATGACCCCGCGAACGGTATCGACGGCCAGGTACGCGACATCTTCGTGCGTGACGGCCGCGTCGTCACTCCCGGCGCCAACGACAAGGTGGGGCAGGAGTACAATCTCGCCGGAAAGGTCGTGATGGCCGGGGGCATCGACCCCCACTCGCACATCGGCGGCGGCAAGATGAATATCGCCCGCATGATGCTGCCGGAAGATCACCGGCACGACACCGTCGCGCGCGGCGACCTGACCCGCTCGGGGTGCGGGCACGCGGCGCCGTCTTCGTTCGTCACCGGCTACCGCTATGCGGAGATGGGCTACACGGCCGCGTTCGAGCCGGCGATGCTGGCGGTGAACGCACGCCAGACCCATACCGAGATGGCCGACACGCCCATGATCGACAAGGGCGCATACGTGCTGCTCGGCTCGGATGATTACTTTTTGCGCCTGCTCTCGCGCGGCGCCCACAAGGACGAGATCAAGGATTACATCGCCTGGACGATGCACGCCGCGCAGGCGCTTGCGGTGAAGATCGTCAATCCGGGCGGCATTTCAGCATTCAAGTTCAACCAGCGCATGCTGAACCTCGATGAGGAGAACGTCTTCTACGGCGTGACGCCTCGCGACATCATTCTGACGCTCGGGCGGTCGCTGCAGGAACTCGGCGTCCCTCACCCGGTTCATGTTCACGGATGCAATCTGGGCGTGCCCGGCAACAAGGAAACCACGCTTGCCACCATCCGGGCAGCGGAAGGCATGCCGATCCACCTCACCCATATCCAGTTCCACAGCTATGGGACGGAAGGGGATTTCAAGTTTTCGTCCGGAGCCGCGGAGATCGCGGAGCTGGTCAACCAGCACACGAATGTCTCCATCGACGTCGGACAGATCATGTTCGGGCAGACGGTGACGGCATCGGGCGACGCCATGCGCCAATACGGCAATACGAAGAGCGCGGAACCCAAGAAGTGGGTCATCATGGACATCGAGTGCGACGCGGGCTGTGGCGTCGTGCCGATGCGCTACAAGGACAAGAGTTTCGTCAACGCGCTGCAATGGGCGATCGGGCTGGAAATGTTCCTTCTCGTCAACGATCCCTGGCGCGTCTTCCTGACGACCGATCACCCCAACGGGGCGCCGTTCACCACCTATCCGCATCTCATCCGGCTACTCATGGACCGGACGTTCCGCAACGAGCAACTGCGGCGTCTGCATCCCGGCGCGCAGGCCGCGACCACGCTCGGCACTTTGACTCGCGAATACACGCTCTATGAAATCGCCATCATGACACGCGCAGGTCCGGCACGGTCGCTTGGTCTCAAAGACCGAGGCCACCTCGGCCCCGGCGCGTGTGCCGACATCACCGTTTACGACGACAACCCAGATCGCGAGGCCATGTTCACGACACCGGCGTTCGTCTTCAAGAACGGCGAGATGATCGTGCGCAATGGAAAGATCGTGCATGTGGTCACGGGCGCGACGCATGTGGTGCGGCCGGAATATGATCGCCAGCGCACCGAGAAGCCGCTCAAGGATTACTTCGAAACCTACCACACCATCCGGATGGAGAATTTCCGTCTCTCCGATGAGGAAATCATAACGGCCGGCTGCGGACACGCGCCGGGAACCTGCGGATGTCTTGTCGTTCATCCGACGAGGGGACGCACATGACGGGCAGTCGAAACATGAAGGTCAACGGCGTCGCCATCGACGATACATTCGCGGAAGCGTTCGGCATGAGCGGGACCGCGCTTATCATCACTGCCGACACTTTGAAGTGGGCCATGATCGCAGCCACGACGATGACCGGTTTCGGTACGTCGGTGATCGGTTGCGGCGCGGAATGCGGCATCGATTACGAGGTCCCGGCAAGCGAAACGCCGGACGGACGGCCGGGCGTCCGAGTGCTCGTTTTCGGATTTTCGCCCGATGCGCTCCTGCCGCAGCTCAAGAACCGTGTCGGCCAGTGCGTTCTGACGAGCCCGGGATCGGCCTGTTACAACGGATTGGACAGTGCGCAGCGCCTGTCGCTCTCCGCCGGTCCGCGCTTTTTCGGAGACGGATGGCAGATCTCGAAGCGATTTGGCGGACGCCGCTACTGGCGCGTTCCGGTGATGGATGGCGAGTTCACGATTGAAGACACTTGCGGCGTGACGACCGATGCCGTCGGCGGCGGCAATCTTCTGCTGCTTGGACGCGACCGTGCCGGGCTCCTGGAGACCGCCGAAGCCGCCGTCGCCGCGATCGCCAAGGTACCGGACGTGATCACGCCCTTCCCCGGCGGGATCGTGCGTTCGGGCTCGAAGGTCGGTTCCAAGTACAAGGGCGCCATCGCGTCCACGAACAATGCGTTCTGTCCGACGCTCAAAGGGACGACGAAGACGGAACTCGACCCCGACACGATCGCGGTTCTGGAAATCGTCATCGATGGACTGACGTCGAAGGCGGTTTCAGACGCGATGCGAACCGGGCTCAACGCGGTGACCGAAATCGGGGCTGCCAAGGGCGTGACGCGCATCTCGGCCGGTAACTACGGCGGCAAGCTCGGCCAGCATCACTATCACCTGAAGGATTACGTGCAATGAGCGGGCTCAGGCTACGTCTGAAAGCGGCACCGGCCGGGCGGCTCGATCTGTCCTGCCTGCATCCGGCGGTGCTTACGGCGGAGGGCGCAGAGAGCGTCGCACGGATGCCGTTCGAAGGAGGAACGATCGGCGACCTCTTCGAAGTCTCCGCAATTCCCGACACGGCTACACTGGTTCTGTCTGGACCTACGGGTGCTTGCGATGGCATCGGTGACGGCATGCGCGGGGGCACGCTCGTCGTCGAGGGCGACGCCGGACAGTACGCCGGACGCTTCATGCGCGGCGGGCGGCTCGACATCAGAGGGGCGGCCGGGAGTTACCTCGGCTCAGGGATGAAGGGCGGTCTCATCACGGTCGCCGGTTCGGCGGGGAGCCACGCCGGTGGCCAACTGCCGGGCCACAAGTTCGGAATGGCGGGCGGCGTGATCCGGGTCGGCGGAAATATCGGCGACCGGGCGGGCGACCGCATGCGCCGCGGCACGATTGTCGTCAAAGGCCGGACCGGCGCAGCGGCGGGATCGCGCATGTCGGGCGGCACCATCTGGTCCGAAGGCGGGTTCGGGCCCGGAGCCGGGCCGCTGATGCGCCGCGGCACACTGATCGGTCCGCGCGCCGATCAGATGCTCGCGACCTTTGTCGATTGCGGGGAACAAGACATGGTCTTTCTGCGTCTGATCAGCCGCTTCGTGGCGCAGGAACTGGGGGAATTGGCGCCCGCCGCCCTGCCCGCCCGGGTCCGCCGGTACGCGGGCGACATGGCAGCTATCGGAAAAGGCGAACTGCTGTTGACGGGCTGAGACGGGCCGGCTGCCGGCGACCTGATCCGGGAGCATGTTGAGGGCGTAAAACGGCTAACCGATGCTTCTAGCGTCATCGGCAGAACCGGGCCCGCGGCCCGCAACAAAGCCCTGGGAGACCTCCCGAACATGCTCACGATCGTGATTTCCGCCTGCCTCATCGCCGATCCTTCGAGCTGCAAGGATTACTCCCTTCCGGTCGATGGAGACATGGACACGGTTCAGTGCGCGCTACTGGCGCCGCCGTTCCTTGCCAATTGGCAAGAGACCCACCCGCAGTGGACCGTTAAGAAGTGGAAGTGCCAGCCCACGACGATGAACGACACCTGATCGGGTGGGACGCGGGCCCGTAACATGGAACCACCGGCATGCGGACTGAGCAATCAGTCCGCTTTCGCATACCGGGAGGGCGGCGTGCGGCCGCTGATCTCGATGACGAACTTCTGGCGGATGGCATTGCCGAAATCCTGGAAGCCCTTGGCGGGCAGAACGAAAGCTCCGGTACCACCGACGACATAATCGCGGTACCAGCCTTCCAGCGTCGGGCCGTCGTCGCCTTCCAGAATTGGAAGGCCATTGACGATGATACCGGACGCGACGAGTTCATCGCGAACGGCATCGACCGGCTCTTCGCGATTGCAGTTGTCCTTGCCGTCGCCCGAAACGTCGATCACGATCCGGTTGGCGCGCGCAGGGATCTGCGTGACGACCTTGTCCGCGATCATCCGCATCATGCCGGACATGCAGGTAAACTCGCCGCCTTCGCGCGGCAGCCGGCGCACCTGCTGGGCGACGGCGAGAGCCTCCTCCTTGGACGAGATCCGAGTCCAGGGGATCGAGATTTTCGGCTTGTCGGCCCACATCACCAGCGAAATCAAAATGCCCCCCCGTCCTCCGGTCAGGATCGCCTCGATCACGCCGTCGTCTTCGAGCGCCTTCGCAATCCCCTCGAGTTGAAGCCTGTAGCGGGTCGCATCGACGGAGTTCGAGACATCCACCGAGATTACCAGTGCGGTGTCGACCTCTGGTGGCTCCTGCGCGCGGCCAACGATGGGCACCGCGAGTGAGAACGCGAGCGTGAGCATCACGGCCCAACGCGATGCGCGGGTCAGCAACGGCGTGACGAGGGGCATGCGAGGCTCTTCCACCCAGATTTTTGCGGCGCCGTTATCTCAGCGCTCTCTCCAGATTGAGAGCTAGGCCTAAACCCTTGACGGTTTCAAGGCCTTTGACCTCTCTCAAGTCAGCATCGGCGAGATCGGCCCCCGTCAGGTCTGCCCCGGTGAGGTCGGCGCCGGTGAAATCGGTACGTGTCAGATCTGCCCGCGTCAGGCGTGCACCGGACAAGTTCGCGCCGGCGAAGGAGGCCATGGCAAGCGACGCATCGTCAAAGTTGGCGCCGCGCAGGGTGGCTCCGTCGAAGCGGCACCCGCGGCAGAAATTGCGCGGAAGAAAAGAAATGTCGGCCCTGGGATCGTGGGGCGAGAAATCGAAGCCTGACAGATCCGCCCCCTTGAACGAGCCGCCGTCGATGCGGCCGGTCAGACGCACGCCGCGCAAGTTGGCGCCATCGAAGACGGGGGCTTCACGCCAATCGGTGCTGAGATCGGAGTAGATCGTGGGGCGCATCAACGTCGCGCCCTCCAGGTTGGCCTCTTTGAAGTTCGCATGTGTCAGGACGGTCCGGTCGAGGCGGGCCCCGGCCAGATCAGCGCGGGTCAGATTGGCTTTGGAAAGGTCAGTTCCGAACACGTCGGACCGGACAAGGCGCGCTCCATGGAAGTCGAGTTCGGAGAGGTCGAGAAACTTCAACCCGCGTTTTGAGAAGTCAACGATCTCCCCGGACTTACGCGCATTGAAGAGGGCCGCGGTGACCTCGGCAGCGGTCGTATCGTTGGCCAATCCCTCAGCCGCCCTGATTTCCATGGTCGTGACATCCGGGTGCGGCTCGACCGGTTTTAGAAGCGCTCCCGGCAGCTTCAGCACCGGCGGTGCGCCGCCCACCGGACGAACGGCCCCGTCGGAAGCTGGCGGTTCGGCGTGCAGTGCCGCTGAAAATCCAAGAATGGGAAGCAGATACAGCAGGACCCGGCGTGTTCTCACCCCGGAATTCCGGCTTGCCTCTCGCTGCATCGCCACTCACGGTCCTGGAGGATCCGTGCCCCTCGATGTTGACCCGTAAAGGTCGCAACGCTTCAGCAGCCTGGGTGGATCACACTGTTGTCATGTTGTCCCCGGATCAGTTCAGCTTTATCGATCCAAAGAGACGCACACTGGCGCCGGGCTGAAGAACATCTTCCAGGCGTTTGAAAGAAGCGCTGTTCAGGACCTCTTCATCGGCGAGATTTTCGCCACGCAGGCCGACGGTCACCTCCTGAGCGAGATTTGCAAGGGACCCGGTCGCCGCGGTCGTGTAACTCATTTCGGCTGACACGAGCGTGTATCCTGGCGTTGTCGGCTCTCCCGGGGCAACCCTGTCCTGCTCGAATGCGTGCAGCACACCCGCGCGGGCGTACCAGGACTGATCGCGATAGTAGACACCGCCGCCCAGACGGTGTGGCGGCATGCGTGGAACATTCTCGCCGTTTGAGAACTCGGCATTGACGAAGTCGTACTGGCCGTCCACGCCCCAAAGGCCATTCCAGATCGGCGCGACGTCATACTGCGCGGCAATCTCGACGCCATAGAAGGTGGCATCGCGCTGCTCATATAGGACGAGATCGAGATCGCCGCCTCCGGTGCAGCTTGCGAGCGTCTCTTCACAGAGATCCTCGCCGATCAGGTTCTTGAAGATGAACCCGTCAAATCGTGTGATGTAGGCGGCGGCATCAAAGCGCAGGGCGCCGGCCGCCCTGCGAAAGCCCAGTTCGAGGGTCTGGACCGCCTCGATGTCGAGATCTGGATTGCCGATCTCGAAGGTTCCGGTCGCCTCATGGACGCCTTTGGAAAAGAGTTCGGCCGCGGCTGGAGCGCGTTCGGTATACTGCCCGTTCAGCCGCGCCACGACGCCCATCGGCAGATCGTACAGCGCACCGAGGCTGGCGCTGATCGGCGTGAAGGTTCGCGTTCCCTGAAAGATCGCGGGACTGTTCAGGTCGGCGATGCTCTCGTAGCCTAACCCTTGCGCTTCGGTTTCTTCGATGCGGGCAGCAGCCTGAAACCGCAGATCGGCCGAGGCTTGGAGCTCTTCGAACCAGAACCCCGCGATCGTCTTCACGTTGGCGGGATCGAGCAGAGCATCGATCGGCTCGTCCACCGCGACGCCCTTCACGTCCTGATCACTCCACTGGAGACCGATCGCACCGCTTAAATCACCCAGCGCGGTGCGCACGGTCTGATGCTGAAGTTCGGCGCGCGCTTCGCTTTCCTGGTTGGTGAACCGCGTGCCGATGATGTCGCCGCCCTCGTCTTCGGAAACAATGACTTCGTTGTGCGCGTAGTCGGACGTTCCGAACCACAGCCGCATGGCTTCGATTCCGTAATTCCTGACGCGCCATTCGCCGCGCACGAGGACCTTGTCCTGTTCGAGATCGATGCGAGGTGTTTTCTCGAGCGCTTCCTCGCCGGGTATCCCGTAGAGGCTATCGAGCCTGACGAAGGCGATGCCGAGAAATCCATCCGTTCCAACGAGCGATGTCCCGACGGAGAAGCCGTTGCTGTCGACAAACGTGTTGGTTTCCACACCAAGGGGAGTTTCGTAGTCTTCGGTGCGGCGTGCAAATGCGTCGGCATGAACCGCGACATTGCCGGCGCCCGCCGTCGCTTTGATGGCACCGTCCCGGCCCTCGTCGACCGACGTCAGGCCGCCACGGATTTCACCCGTGAAGCCGCCAAGCGGAATCGCGGTCGGGATGCGCTCGTTCTCGACGGCCACGACGCCGCCAATCGCCTGACTTCCGTAGCGCAGTGTCGCTGGGCCGCGAATAACTTCCATCTGGTCGGCGGCGAAGGGATCGATGGTGACCGCGTGGTCTTCCGAGAGTGCCGAGGCGTCGCCGCTGCCGATCCCATTCTCCTGGATGCGGACACGGAAGTTGTCGAGGCCGCGAATAATCGGACGGTTGGCGCCCGGTGCGAAGGTCGATCCGGCGATGCCAGGTTTGTTCTGGAGGCTATCGGTGATCGTGTCTCCCTGATTGGCGAGCACCTCACGCTCACCGACGACGGTCACCGTCGCGAACGTCTGGTCATCGATGACGAGCGTGCCGGGCAGGTTCGCCGCAGCGACGGCCATGGCGGATCCGTCGGGGGCGTTGCCGCTTGCGGAAGACGCCGGGTTCGGCGGCGTCTCCGCGGTGTCGCCGGCGGCGGGAGCGGGCGCGCGCTGAGGCGGATTTTTCTTCGGCCGTGCGACCGGGCTCGGTGCCGATACGACGACTTCGGGAAGTTCGATGGCGCTGACCTGTGCTCGCGGGGGCGATCCTATGGGCGTTGCCGCGCAACCGATCGCGATGCAGCCCCATACGCGCCAATGCGAACCGCCCCCTGCACTGTTCGTCATGATCGCTCAACCCATTTGGATGTTATACTATCCAAAGAGAAATGATCGGATAATATCCAAACAGCAAGCACCGAGTTGGCAGGCGAGTTTATTCGACAGGCGCCTGATGCGAACTGGTCACAGAATGGGCAACACGACTGTCCCGGCGCTCGTCCAGCCCGTTCAGGAGGCGACGGTTGGATCGGTCGAACAGCGCGCGCATGTTCCGCGCAGTTCAAGGGTCATCCGGCGCAACGTGAAGCTGGCATCGCGGGCCCAATCCGCCAGCGCGTCCAATGCCTTGGGCTCGTCGAATTCATCCACTCCGCCGCAGCGGTCGCAGATGGCGAACATAGCCGAGCCTTTGTGGACGGTATGGCTGCAGGCAACGAAGGCGTTGAGGCTCTCAAGCCGGTGTGCCGCGCCCGACGCAATCAGCCTGTCGAGCGCGCGATAAACGGTCTGGGGCGCGAGTGTCGCCTTATCCCGCAGGCTGTCGATGATCTCATAAGCGCTGACCGGCCGCCCCGCCTCACGGAGGGCATCCGAAATCAGACGGTCCTGCTCCGTGGAGGGCCGGCGCTTGGTGGTTTTCTTCGTCACGACGCTTCTTGTCAGGTATCGGGCCCTTAATCGCAAGGCAAAGTTCCGGCGGTTCCTCAACTGCATCGCTGGCCTACCTCTGATGCCCCGGCGTCCCCGACACCGCGCAAGTCTTCTCCTGCTTGACAACCTCGGCCGCCACTTGTAGCGGATATTATAACATCCGCTTTTTGGGGGTCCATCATGGACGAATCTGTTGCCGGCCATTTGGACCGACAGTCGGGCGCGACCGACAGGCGCCTGCCCGTGACTGTGCTGTCCGGGTTCCTGGGTGCCGGGAAGACGACGCTTCTCAATCATGTGCTCAACTACCGTCACGGCCTGCGCGTCGCGGTGATCGTGAACGACATGAGCGAGGTCAACATCGATGCCGAGCTGGTCGAGCGCGGCGGAGCGGATCTGAAGCGTACCGAAGAAACGCTGGTCGAAATGTCGAACGGCTGCATCTGCTGCACGCTGCGCGACGACCTTCTGAAGGAAGTGCGGCGTCTGGCGGCCGAGGGACGGTTCGATTACCTGCTGATCGAGTCGACGGGCATTGCCGAGCCGCTGCCCGTCGCCACCACTTTCGAATTCCGCGACGAGAGCGGTGCAAGCCTGTCGGATGTCGCACGGCTCGACACCATGGTGACGGTGGTCGATACGGCGCACCTGTTGAAGGATTACTCGTCGAGCGACTTCCTGAGGGATCGCGGTGAAGTTGCGGGCGAGGCGGACGAGCGGCCGCTTGTGCAATTGCTTGTCGATCAGATCGAATTCGCCGACGTGATCATTCTCAACAAGACCGACGTTGCAACTGCCGCGGAGCGCCAGGCGGCGCGGGCGATCGTCCGGTCACTTAATGCCGGTGCTCGCATCATCGAGACGAGCCACGCGAAGGTCGATCCCCGCTCGATCCTAGACACGGGGCTCTTTGACTTCGATGCCGCGCACCGGCACCCGACGTGGTTCAAGGAGCTGAACGGCTTCAAGGAACACCAGCCGGAGACTGGGGAGTACGGCATATCGAGCTTCGTCTACCGCGCGCGCGGGCCGTTCGAACCGGCAAAGCTGTACGCCTTTCTCAACAAATCCTGGCCGGGCGTAATTCGCGCCAAGGGGTTCTTCTGGCTGGCGACGCGGCCACAGTGGGTCGGAGAACTGGCGCAGGCCGGCGCGCTCGTGCGGCATGAGGCGATCGGTTACTGGTGGGCCGCCGTGCCCAAGACCAATTGGCCGCAAGACGAGAGCCTTGTTCAGCGCATCAACAAGACATGGCACGATCTTTGGGGTGACCGGAGGCAGGAGATCGTCTTCATCGGCATGCGCGAGATGGACGAGGCCGCCATCAAGGCTGAACTCGACGCCTGCCTGCTGGCGCTACCCAAGTCCGGCACCGTGGACAGCAAAGCCTGGGCCAGCCTCCCCGATCCCTTCCCGGAATGGCGCCGTGACGCAGCGTGAGGTGAGAGCCTTAGAGGTACGTTCACAAGTGGAATGAGACCCGCCGATCCTCCCGGCAAGGCCGCCGCTGCATGCGCCATTGCCTACGCTTACCGTCTGGGGCACCATTGCGGCTCTAGAAATTTCCGCGCGGGTCGGGTCTCAATGTCCAAGAAAATGAATGGCTATATTCTGTTCTCAGTGGCCATCTTAGGTCTAGCCGCAACGGTGGTTGCCGCTCAGGCGGAGCCGGGCGAGGACCCCAAGGACATCATCGCGGTTCAAATCCGCAAACAGGGCTTCACTTGCGTCAATCCGGAAAGTGCGACGCAAGACAAGGAACAGTCCAGGCCCGATGAACCCGTCTGGCTCCTCAAATGCGAAGGCGCATCATACCGCGTTCGCATGATGCCGGATCAGGCTGCAAAGGTCGAAAAGCTCGACTGAGGCCGTTTCGGCCGCGCTTTGGTGCGCCACAAGCGCTCGATCGACCAAGACAGTTGTATAGATTTCTATTGAGCCAGACGTCCCGGGAGGGCGGGGAAAGGCGTTGCCGGGACAGGCGCGGCCTGGCCGGCATTGCCTCCCGGACGGCTTTATGGGTATAAGCCCGCCATCTCAAGCAAACGCGTGAGACGCTGCCCGGCACCCTTGGAGGCCGGCCGCGGCTTTTTTATTTTTGGAGAACTCGTCATGGCTTCTGAGATCATCGCTCTCAAGGCCACGGCGCGCCCGCGTGCAGGCAAGGGGGCCGCACGTCAAGCTCGCCGTGAAGGAAACGTACCC
>JALOTA010000070.1 GCA_025458125.1 Hyphomicrobium sp. | reverse complement strand
CAGGTCGGTCTCGTAGGCGAGGATCTGCTGCATGCGCAGCGACCACTGCTGATCCCACGGGCGCGGCAGGCCCAGCGCCTCGTTCCACGCCGGCAACTGGACGGCGCGGGCGCGCGCATTTTTCGACAGCGTGACCGCGAGCATCTCCAGGAGGATGCGATAGACGTTGTTCTCCGGTTGGGGCTCGGTGAGGCCCAGCGAGTTCACCTGCACGCCGTAGCGGAAATAACGGTTCTTGGGATCGGTGACGCCGTAGCGCTCGCGCGTGATCTCGTCCCAGAGTTCGGTGAACGCGCGCATCTTGCACATCTCTGTGACGAAGCGCATTCCCGCGTTGACGAAGAAGGAGACGCGGCCGACGACGTTGCCGAATTCGGCAGCCGGCACTTCGCCCGAGGCCTTCACGGTGTCGAGAACGGCGAGCGCCGTGGCGAGCGCAAAGGCCAGTTCCTGCACCGGGGTCGCGCCGGCTTCCTGCAGGTGATAGGAGCAGACGTTGGTCGGGTTCCACTTCGGCACTTCCTTCGTCGAAAAGACGATGGTGTCCTTGATCAGCCGCAGGGACGGCTCGGGCGGGAACACGTAGGTGCCGCGCGAGAGATATTCCTTGATGATGTCGTTCTGGATAGTGCCGGTCAGCTTGCCGCGGGGAGCGCCGGTCTCGTCGGCCACCGCCACATAGAGCGACAACAGCCACGCCGCGGTGGCGTTGATCGTCATCGAAGTGTTCATCTGGTCGAGCGGGATGCCGTTCAACAGCGTCCGCATGTCTCCGAAGTGAGAGACGGGGACACCCACCTTGCCGACTTCGCCGCGCGCCAGTTCGTGGTCGCTGTCGTAGCCCGTCTGGGTGGGCAGGTCGAAGGCGATCGAAAGGCCGGTCTGACCCTTGGACAGGTTCTTCTTGTAGAGTTCGTTGGATTTGGCCGCGGTCGAGTGGCCGGCGTAGGTGCGGAAGAGCCAGGGCTTGTCGCGCCCGGCCGTCTTTGCTGCCGCCTTCGTGGTTTCCTTCTCAGCCATGGTCGATCCCGCGATGGTTCAAGCGCTGCCCGGAGGGTGGTTCTTTAAACTAACCGCATGGCTTGGCAACGCAAAGAAGCCTGCTGTCGCAAGGCGTCCGGGGGAGGCGCAGCGCCGCATTTGGCGGGGGCTGGCAACCGATAGGGCCGCCTAGCGGCGCGTCTCGATGGTCAGGGGTTTGCGAACGTCACCGATCCAGTGATGCAAGCGGATGACGAGCACCGTCGCGACGAAGCCCACCGCGATTCCGGCGGCGCTCACGATGATGGCCTGAAGATCCTTGGCCGCAGAAAGCGAAATCATGAAGGTCCGGGTCAGGTAGAGGCCGGTCATGCCGCCCAGGAACATCCCGGGCACGAACACGGCGGTAAAGGTTTTCGATTCCAGCCCGACCTGGATCAGCAGCGTCGCCCAGCACAGCAACACCAGCAGAATGGTCAAAGACTGGCTGTCGATGCGGGCAAAATCCCGAATGAAATCGGACAAAACATCGAGCATGACTGGGGCCCCGGCCGACCTGATCCTCAGCACGCGTTCAATCGGTAATCGCCGAGTGCCGGAGGTGGCTCGGAGGCAGTGTAAACGCGGCCCATTAACGTCCCGTTGACGGCGGGCCGGGCCATCGAAACAAGTCCTTTATTGCGTCGCGAAAAAGTGCTTGAAACAAGCCCGTCACAAACCAAGAGGGAGGAGGCCGCGCTTCGCAGCGCAGGTCTGCCGGGGATTCGACGACGGTCAGGGAGAGACGGGAGCATGTCGAGCCAGAAAACCGCCATGGGTACTGAAGCAGGGGGATCCGTTGCGGCCCCTGCAATCGTGGCGGCAAAAAAAGACCTGTACGAGATTGGCGAGATTCCGCCGCTCGGCCATGTGCCGAAGAACATGTACGCCTGGGCGATCCGCGCCGAACGGCATGGCGAGCCAGACACGGCGATGCAGGTCGAAGTGCTGCCGACCTGGGAACTCGACAGTCACGACGTACTCGTCCTCGTGATGGCGGCCGGTGTCAACTACAACGGTGTGTGGGCATCGCTCGGCGTGCCGATCTCACCGATCAAGGACGTCCACAAGCATCCCTATCATATCTGCGGCTCGGATGCCTCGGGCATCGTCTGGGCCGTCGGTTCGAAGGTCAAGCGGTGGAAGGTCGGCGACGAAGTCGTCATTCACTGCAACCAGGACGACGGCGACGACGAGGAGTGCAACGGCGGCGATCCGATGTTTTCGCCTTCGCAGCGAATCTGGGGTTACGAGACGCCGGACGGTTCGTTCGCCCAGTTCTGCCGCGTGCAGGACCGGCAGCTGCTCGAGCGTCCCAAACATCTCTCTTGGGAAGAGAGCGCCTGCTACACGCTGACCCTCGCCACCGCCTACCGCATGCTGTTCGGTCATCGTCCGCATGTTCTCCGTCCGGGCCACAACGTGCTGGTCTGGGGCGCGGCTGGCGGTCTCGGCGCCTTCGCGGTGCAGCTCTGCGCCACGTCGGGCGCCAACGCGATCGGCGTCATCTCCGACGACGACAAGCGTGATTTCGTCATGCAGCTCGGCGCCAAGGGCGTCATCAACCGCAAGAATTTCAAGTGCTGGGGGCAGCTGCCCAAGGTCGGGTCGCCGGAATACAACGAGTGGCTGAAGGAGATGCGCAAGTTCGGCCAAGCCATCTGGGGCATCACCGGCAAGGGCGTGAACGTCGACTGCGTGTTCGAGCACCCGGGCGAGACGACGATCCCCGTATCCGTGCAGATCGTGAAGCGCGGCGGCATGGTGGTCATTTGCGCCGGGACCACGGGCTACAATCTGACAATGGACGCGCGCTATCTCTGGATGCACCAGAAACGCGTTCAGGGATCACACTTCGCCAACCTTCAGCAGGCCAGCCAGGCGAACAAGCTCGTCGTCGAACGCCGCATCGACCCATGCATGTCGGAAGTGTTCTCCTGGGAGCACATTCCAAAGGCGCACATGATCATGATGCGCAACGAACACAAGCCGGGCAATATGGCCGTGCTGGTTTCGGCTCCGACCACGGGATTGAAGACCTTGGAAGACACTATCGAGGCGAGCCAGCAGCGGCGCGCCTGAGGTCTTCCCTCAATCCAACTGCAAGATCGTTGAGCGGCTCCGGAAGGGGCCGCTCTTTTTTAGTGGTTTGCGGCCTGGTTTCAAACGCTGGCGGGTTCGCTCTGGTCGAGAAGGCCGCCGTTGCCGTTTCCGAGCTTTTTCAGTTCCATGATGCCGCGGTTAATCTCTGCACCGAGAATGATGATGATGGCCGTGAATTGGAAGAAAATCAGAGCGATCATCAGCTGTGAAAGACCGGCATAGAACCGCGTGTAGTCGCTAAGGTCGAGGTAGTAGGAGTAAAGCGACGCCACGAGAATCCAGAGGACGACGGAGACGATCACGCCCGGCCAGACGTCGGCCAACCGGCGGCGTCCCGCCGCGAGCCAGAGATGGAACGCGAGAAGCAGGCCGGTAATGACCACGATTGCCAAGGCGTACCGCTTTATAGTGTCGACCCAGGTCGAGTCGAGAAGCGACTTGGCCCATTCGGGTTCGAACTGGGCGATCTGGGCGCTGATAGCCGGGCCAAATACCAGCGCCCACGTCGGCACGAGCATCGCGATCGCACTGACGAAGACGAAGCACATGCTGATCAGCAGACAGACCGGATAAGGCCGGTTTTCCCGGACGCGATAAGCGCCGTTCAAGGCCGCGCGCATGGTCTCGATGGCACTCGTCGCGAAGAACAGGGCCAGAAAACCCGAAACCGTCAGCAGGTCGATGCGGCTCGACCCCATGATGGATTCCACCTGCGGCGCCAGAGCCGAGGCGACGGCTTCGGGAAGGATATCGAACAGCTGTGAGACGGCCTGGGCGGCCAGTTCGCGGCCACCGAATATGCCCGACAAAGCGCCAACAAAGATGCAGAACGGAAACAGAGAAACCACGAAGGAAAACGCCACCGCTCCGGCCAGCGAGAAGCCGGAGTGCTCGTAAAGGCGGTAAATGGCTCCGAGGAGAGGGCGGTAGCGGTTCATGCTCGCGAAGACTGTCGTTTGTGGGTCGGCAGGCTATCGCTCGCCGGAGCGGCCGTCGATGACACGTAGGTCACGACCACGGGTCTTTCCGCCGCATGTTGCACGGATGACGGCTGTTCTGGATGCGGCGAACCGCCCGCCGGACCCCGACCGGCATTAAACTTTACAACCGGGATACGGCGGCCGCCGATCCAGAGCGCCCTCTGCTATCGTAGGGGGAAGTCGGTCATAAACGGCCGCTCGACAGATTGGACCCGCCGGCGGATCGGTCCAAAACCTCAACTCCTTGCGTTTGTTGCGTTTCGAGACCCGGTAAGGCAACTCCACGCCGCGCGCGCGTGTCGCGCAAGGTTGCGATTGCCAGTCCCGTTCGTACAGATAAATGTGGCGCCACAACGGGCCCTTGCCCTAATCGGTCCTGGCTCCGGCGGGAAGCGGGTGACAGGCGGAAAAGAAGTCTGGAGGAAGACGAAATGACCATCGCTCAGTTGAAGCCCAAGGCCGACAGCCTGACTGCCAATCCGCAGCGCCTGATCGAGCGGACGGCCGAAGTCGTGAGCGAGGCCGACCGCGTCCTGGCCCTTGCGAAGGCAGGCGTGCGCCAGCGCATTCAAGATGCAGGCGGGGTGGACGCCGCTCAGCACGCCGCGCACGGGCTGGCTTGGCTTGCGACGACGGTCGAAGCGCTGCGCCAGATGAACGTCTGGGCGAGGAACCTCCAGGACGAGGGCAAGTTCGGCGAGATCGAGCAACTGATCCTCCTGGCGGCGTTCGCCGAATACGCGGCGCAGATCGCCGGCGGCATTCCCATGAGCCAGGTCGAGATCATCCGGCCCGATGCCATGGGCATCCCGCGCGCCGACATTCGCCGGTTCGAGGACGCTGCCGGCGACGTCATCGCGGACGGCGGCGCGGAGTACGTCAAGCAGCGGCTCGCCGACCTCATCGAGGCCATGCAGGGGGCCACCACGTTCGGGCATAGCGGCCTCGACGAGACCCATGCCGAGATCGCCGAGCAGATGAAGAGCTTCTCGGACGCGGAAGTAGTTCCGCACGCTCACGAGTGGCATCTCAAGAACGAATACATTCCGCTCGAGACCTACAAGAGCCTCGCCGACCTCGGCGTGTTCTCGATCTCGTTGCCGGAAGAGTACGGCGGCATGGGGCTCGGCAAACTTGCCATGTGCGTCGTTTCCGAAGAGTTGTCGCGCGGCTATATCGGGGTCGGTTCGCTGGGCACCCGCGCCGAGATCGCGGGCGAGCTCATCCTCGCCAACGGCACACCGGAACAGAAGCAGAAATATCTGCCGGCCATCGCCGCCGGTGAGATGCTGCCAACGGCCGTGTTCACCGAACCGAACACGGGTTCGGACTTGGCCTCACTGAAGACGCGCGCGGAAAAGCACGGAGACGTTTGGAAGATCACGGGACAAAAGACCTGGATCACCCATCCCGTTCGCGCCGACGTGATGACCGTTCTCGCTCGCACCAATCCGAACGAGAAGGGCTACAAGGGCCTTTCCATGTTCCTTGCGGAAAAGCCGCGGGGCAGCGATGAAAACCCCTTCCCGGCGAAGGGAATGACTGGTGGCGAGATCGAAGTCCTCGGCTACCGCGGTATGAAAGAATACGACATCTCCTTTGACGCCTTCGAAGTCCCAGCCGACAGCCTTCTGGGCGGAGTCGAAGGGCAAGGCTTCAAGCAGCTGATGGCCACCTTCGAGGGCGCCCGCATCCAGACGGCCGCACGTGCCGTCGGCGTGGCACAGTGTGCGATGGACTTGGCCCTGAAGTACGCCCTGGAACGCGTGCAGTTCGGGCAGCCGATCTACAAGTTCCCGCGCGTCGCCAACAAGATCGTGATGATGGCCGTCGAAACGATGATCGCCCGCCAGCTCACTTACTTCGCGGCCCGCGAGAAGGATCAGGGCCGCCGTTGCGACCTGGAAGCCGGCATGGCCAAGCTTCTCGGAGCTCGCATCGCGTGGGCCAACGCCGATAACGCGCTGCAGGTGCATGGCGGAAACGGATTCGCGCTCGAATATCCCGTGTCGCGCGTCCTGTGCGACGCGCGCATTCTCAACATTTTCGAGGGCGCCGCCGAAATTCAGGCGCAGGTCATCGCGCGGCGGCTTCTGGAAGGCGCCAACTGAACGTGCGTTGTTTACCGATCCTGATCGTGTTTGCCGCGGCGCCGCTTCTCTCGAGCGGCGCCGTTGGTCTTGAAGTACAACCGCTCGCGGGATCGATCTGGTCGGTGGTGAAGGTGCAAGGTGTACCCGCGCCTGCGGGCGCGACGCTGGCATTCGAAGTGGAACGCGTGACCGGCCATAGTGGCTGCAATGCATTCTGGGCGCCCGTCGATTATTCAAACCCGCCCGCCATCGACATTGGAGCTCCGCAGAGCAAACGACTCTATTGCGCCGGAGCGATGAGTTTCGAACGGGCTTATCTGGCGGCACTCGAAACGGTCGAGAGCTTTGCCATTGAAGGCGATACGCTCAAGATGATGATGCACGATGGCGACGTATTCCTCGAGTTACGGGCCAAGACCTCCGGAGATTAGGCCGTCTCCCGAAGTCCATCGCGCTGCGGACACAGTTGCCGGCAAGGTTCAGCGGCGGGCTGCGAAATTGCCCCAAGGGAGCAGATCAATGCGGTTCATTTTTCTCGCGATTGCAGCTATTTCCGCCGTTGCACCGGCTTCTCCTGTTGTTGCCAAGTCGTGCGGCAGTGACGCCGGCGGCTTTCCGAGCTGGCTGGGCGATTTCGAGGATCGTGCGCGGGCGGCCGGCATCTCTGATGCGACACTGACGCGTGCCCTTAGCGGCGTCACTTACGACCGCAACGTGATCCGTCGCGACCGGTCGCAGAAATCGTTCAAGTTGAGCTTCGAGGATTTCTACGCGCGCCGCGTGGGTTCGAGCCTGATTGCGAGCGCCCGCTCGAAGATGAAGGCAAACGCGGCCCTGCTGTCGCGCATCGAGAAAAAGTATGGCGTCCCGAAGGAGATCCTCGTCTCCATCTGGGGCCTGGAGACGAACTTCGGCCGGGACGGCGCCGGCAAATACTCGATCATTCAGTCGATCGCCACACTGGCCTACGACTGCCGCCGGTCGGAGTTTTTCACGCCGCACCTCCTGGCTGCTCTCAGGATTGTGCAAAGAGGCGACATGGCGCCGTCCGAGATGCGGGGTGGCTGGGCCGGAGAGATCGGCCAGGTGCAATTCCTGCCTGGGTCCTACGACAAGTATGCGGTGGACTTCGACGGCGACGGACGCCGCGATCTTGTCCATTCGGTTCCCGATATCCTGGCCTCCACCGCGAATTTTCTCAAAGGGCACGGCTGGCAAGCCGGCGGATCTTGGGAACCGGGAACGCACAACTACACCGTCATCAAGGACTGGAACAAAGCCGACGTCTACGCCCGAACCATCGCAGTCATGGCTGACCGATTGCAATGACATGGTGATGCGCGGAGCTGCGATCTTGCCCTCACTCGCGGCTGATGCCATGACGCAGGCATGAGCCATCCGTCACCGTTACAAAGCCAACCGCGGGTCATTTCGCTGATCGCCAGCGCGACCGAAATTCTTCACGCCCTGGGCGCGGGCGGCATGCAGATCGCCCGATCGCACGAGTGCGACTATCCACCCTCCGTTCTCGAACTGCCGCAACTGACCCGGGCCAAGTTCAAGGTGCATGGGGCCAGCAGCGCGGAGATCGACCGCTCGGTCAAGGGACTGATGCAGCAGGGCCTCGCGGTTTACGAGGTCGATGCGGAGAAGATGCGCGATCTCAATCCCGATCTCATCCTCACGCAGGATCAATGCGAAGTCTGCGCCGTATCGCTTGCCGATGTCGAGCGTGCCCTTTGCTCATGGACGGGAAGCGAGGCGCGCATCGTATCCTTGCGACCGCACACGCTGTCGGATGTCTATTTGGATATTCTCGCGATCGCGGCGGCGATCGGTAGACCGCAGGCCGGACAGGACCTCATACATTCTATGCGGACCCGGCTGTCAGAGATCGCCGAAGCCGTTTCCGATCGCCCGAAGGTAAGCCTCGGCTTCGTGGAATGGATCGAGCCGCCGATGTCGGGTGGACACTGGATGCCCGAACTCATCGATATTGCGGGCGGGATCAGCCCATTCGGCATCGCGGGCGACAATTCTCCCTGGGTGAGTTGGGAGCAGTTCGCGGCCGCCGATTCGGACATTCTTCTGGTCGCTCCATGTGGGTATGAGATCGGGACGTCACTACCGGAACTGGAACTGTTGCGATCGCATCCGGTGTTCAAAAACCTTCGCGCTGTGCGCGAGGGTCGGGTGTTCGTCGCGGACGGCAACGCGTTCTTCAACCGCCCCGGGCCCCGACTGGTGGAGAGCGCCGAGATCCTGGCCGAGATCCTTCACCCGGACGTGCGGAGCTACGGACATCTCGGCAGCGCCTACGTCGTTTGGCCGTCATGAGCGCCCGGACGATCCTCATCACAGGTTGCTCGTCTGGAATTGGGCGCGCGTCGGCTCGCGTGATGAAAGCTCGCGGCTGGCGCGTTATCGCGACGGCAAGAACGGACGACGATCTGGCGGCGCTTCGGCGCGACGCCGGTGTCGAGGCGCTTCGACTGGAGTTGTCGAGGACAGAGTCGATTGCAGATTGCGTGGATAAGACGCTTACGCTGACCGGCGGACGGCTTGATACTCTTTTCAATAATGCAGCCTATGGGCAGATGGGCGCGGTGGAAGACCTGACCACCGACCTCCTGCGTCAGCAGTTCGAAGTCAATCTCTTCGGGCAGCACGAACTGACGCGACGCATACTTCCCGTCATGCGGCGGCAGGGCCACGGCCGCATCGTTCAGTGCTCATCCGTGCTTGGCCTTGTTTCGGCACCACTGCGCGGCGCCTATTGTGCGTCGAAGTTTGCGTTGGAAGCCTTGAGCGATAGCCTGCGCATGGAATTGGAAGGCAGCGGGGTGCATGTTTCGCTCATCGAGCCGGGGCCAATCCGGACACGGTTCGTGGAGCATGCGCTCGCTAACTTCCTGCGTACGATCGACATTGCTGGCTCGCCGAACCGGGTTGTCTATGAGGCCCGTCTCGCGCGCATGCAGCAGGGCGGAAACAACTTCTTCAAGCTCGAGCCTGAAGCCGTGGCGCGCAAACTGGTTCACGCGGCCGAGAGCAAGCGTCCCAGAGCGCGCTATTATGTGACGGCGCCGACGTATTTCGCGGCGGCCATGCGGCGCGTTGCACCACGGGCCGCAATGGATTGGTTCGTGCGCCGGATGTGAGAGACGAAAAGAGCGGGGCTGAAGGCCCCGCTCTTGGACGTTCTCCGATGGCGCGTGACCCTATTTCGCGCGGACGCTGACCGCAGTACGACGGTTCTGCGCGCGGCCCTCCTCGGTGCTGTTGTCGGCGATGGGGAACTGGTCGCCATAACCTTCCGCTTCGACGCGGTCAGCCGCGACGCCGGCGGCAACGATCGTTTCCATGACCTTCGTAGCGCGCACGCCCGAGAGATCGAGATTGGCCTGGGGGTCTCCGACGTTGTCCGTGTAACCGCCGATCTTGATCTTCACAGCGGGATAGGCATTCAAGATCGCGACGATATTGTCGATCTGCTCCTTTGATTCCGCCGCGATGTTGGAAGAGCCCGTCTCGAAAGTGAGGCGGTCGAAGTTGAACCAGATGCTCTTATCGATTTCTGCATTCTGGTCGTTGATGAAGTTGATCAACTTCGTCTCCACGCCTTCTGCTGTGGCGTTGATCTCCGCGCCGTTGGCCAGCGCGATGCGCGCCAGGGCCGGTGCTGGCGCCGGCGCCGCAGCAGGTGCTGGCTCTGCCGCCACTGGAGCGGGCGCCGCCGGTGCTTCTGCGGCGGGCGCGGCGGCCGGCGGCGGTTCAGCGGGCGGTTCGTTCAGTTTCTGCCATGCGAGCCAGCCGATGAAAGCCAGCGGCAACAAGAGCCACAGGAACGAAGCGAAGAGGCCCGTATCGCGATCCGAGTGACGCGCTGCGGATGCGGCCGCCGCGACGGCTGCGGGAGCAGCCGCCGGAGCAACTTTCGCTACAGCAGCCGGTGCAGATTTGGCTGCAGCCACCGCGCCAGACGCGAGCGATCCCAATCCGCCGAGCAGAGCATTGCGCTCCTGGTTGAGAAGGCCGGCCAACGCGGGACCGGTCAGAGCGCCGCCCAGCCGCTTCGAAATGGCTGACAGAACGAGCGGCGCAGCGAGGTTGAAAAGCGACGACGAGGCGGCAGGGGCGACGCCGAGCGAACCGGCGATCTTGTGAACCACGGAAGACTGCCACACACCGAACAGCGAACCCATCAAACGGTTACCCGCAAGCACAGCCATGGTGCTGGGAATGCCGCCGGCGAGCAGACCCTTGATGTCGTTGATGCCCGACGTGTCACGCGAGACGGCATTGGCCATCTCGGCGACGTTCGCCATCGTGTCGCGGTCGCCAGCCTGATGAACAAGTGCGCCGAGGTATTGTCCGGCCAATTCACCGAGTCCACGGCCCGCCAAGTCGTTGGGCAGACCGGTCGCCGATCCAACCGTGTTGAGCAGGCTCGGCGTAACAAGGCTCTTCAGGATCTCGACGACGCTCGTGGACATGGGCTCTCTCCTCGACTGACGCAACTTCGACGCGCTGCAATGGACGTGCGGGCAGTCGGACCCCCCGGCTTCCCCGTACCGTCTCCTGGCTTAATTGGCGGACACATGGCCCGGCTGCTCATGGCAATAACCGGAGCAGCCTGCCACGCCAAGCCACAAAGCGCAGTCAGGCGCGGTGATAGGGGTGGCCGGTCAGAATTGTAGCGGCACGATAGAGCTGTTCAGCGATGACGACGCGGGCCAGACCGTGCGGAAGGGTCAGGGCACCGAGCGAAAGCTTGAGGCTTGGAGCTTTCAGAACCGCGGGACCATGACCGTCCGGTCCGCCGATCAGGATGGCACAGGCCTTGGCCCCGTCGTCCGTCAGCTTTCTCAGGTGGCTTGCAAATTCCTCGCTGGTCATCGACCGGCCCGCAACCTCGAGCACCAAAAGTGCCGACGGGCCGGCTGCCTTGAGCAGACGGGATGCCTCGTCAGCCTTGCGCTCGGCGGCCGTTGCGGCGCGGCTTTCCGGTAGTTCGGACACCGAGAGGGGGCCGAGCCCCACCGGCCGCCCTGTCTGGTCGAAGCGCTTCGTGTAGCGCCCTACGATCGCCTCCTCGGCATCGTCCTTCAGACGGCCGACCGCTACAATCGCCACGCGCATGGGGCGTCCTCCGCGCGACTCCAGGAAACCTCAGGGCCGCAGATCAATCAGTGCGGCGCATCGGCCGGACGTTCGACTGACCACATTTTTTCGAGGTTGTAGAAGTCGCGGACCTCGGGGCGGAACACGTGAACGATAATGTCGCCACTGTCGATCAGGACCCAGTCACACGCGTCCAGACCTTCCACCCGCACGGACGGGCAGCCGGCGTCCTTCAGCTTTTTTCGCAGCTGGTCGGCAATGGCGCCAAGGAGCGGCCCGAGGCAATGACCATGAAGTCGCCGATGGACGATTTGCCAGCGAGATCAACGGTGACGATCTCCTCAGCCTTCGCTTCGTCGAGCCAGTGCACGACGTCTTTCAATAACGCGGCCGAACCTGCCGCCCCCTGACCCTCCTGGGTCCTGGCGGCCTTCGAAGCACCCTTCGGGGCTGCTCCAGCTGTTGTTGGCATGTGCGGGTCTTGGGTCCTCTCCGTTGCCGATCACGAAGGCTTACCCGGGGCAGGCGCTTCGGGTTGGTCCAGCACCAACACAGGGAAAGATAAGGCCGGGCGCGGTTTCCGGCAACCCACAGCCGATGACTACCAGACCGGACGATGGCGAATTAAGGCGATTTATTCCGCTTTTTCATAGCTTTGGCGGATTACTGTCGACGAGTGATAGGCCAGGGGATTGGTCAGAAACACCCACGCGGGCGGCTTTCGGCCGGGCAGGCTTCGAGCCTGCGACTCAGGCAGGCGATAGCGCCACAGTGCGTTAGCGGCTTTCGATGACAGCGCCTTGAAGCGGTAGCCGGGGCGATCCACGATCACGATCGGCAGAGCATTCGCAATACCGCGCCAATCCTGCCAGCGGTGGAACGTCACGAGGTTGTCGGCGCCCATGACCCAGACGAAGTCCAACCCGGGGAAGCGGCGGGTCAGAAAACCAAGCGTTACGGCTGTATACGGTGAGCCCAGTGCTTCCTCGAACGACGTCACCCGCATCCGGGGATGACGAGCGAGTGCCCGGACAGCCGCCACGCGCTCGGACAAGGGCGGCAGGCCACCATGAGATTTCAGCGGATTACCTGGAGTGACGATCCACCAGAGCTCATCGAGGCCGAGGCGGGCAAGGGCCTCGCGGGCCGCGAGCAAGTGGCCTTGATGGGGCGGATTGAAAGACCCACCCATCAACCCGACGCGCCGCCCCCTCTGAACGGGCGCCTTGACGCCGATTGCTCCGAACGATCTTGGGGAACGGGGCATCCGTGCGCCTCGACTTCGACATGCGGGATTGCGATGCAGGCAGGGTTGCGCCCGCGCCACCAGTGACCGGCAATGCTATAAGCCTTGGCCGATCACAATCGCAAACATCAGACAGGGGAAACGAACACGATGAGCCGGCTTTATGGACCCCAGCATCGCGAACTGCAGGATCAGTTTCAGTCGCGCGCTTTGGCCGATCGGATCGAGATGATCGGGATGAAAACCGAAATCACGGATATGGAAAAGGCCTTCGTCGAAAGCCGGGACATGTTCTTCCTGTCCAGCGTCGACGACCGGGGCCGGCCGACAGTTTCCTACAAGGGCGGCGTGCCTGGATTCGTGAAGGTGCTCGATGGGCAGCGGCTAGCCTTCCCGAGCTACGACGGCAATGGGATGTATCTCTCGATGGGCAATATCGCCGGCAACGGGGAGGTAGGTCTGCTGTTCATCGACTTTGAAAAGCCGTTCCGGCTTCGCGTGCAAGGCCGCGCGGCCCTGTCGCGTGAGCCGAAAGACCTGGCCCTGTTCAAGGAAGCCGATTTCGCGGTGATCGTCACGGTTTCCGAACTCTGGATGAATTGCCCGCGCTACGTGCATCGCTATCAGAAAATGCAAACATCGCGTTATGCGCCTCAGGAGACATCCGAAACGCCGTTCTGCGAATGGAAGCGAATCGACGGCCTTCAGGACGTCCTCAGACCGCACGAACTCGAGGTCGTTGAGAAGGTCGGGCAGATCAGCATCGAGGACTGGATGGGTAAGGTGCTGACCGGCGACGACAAGGTTTGAGTCCTCGGACTGGGGCCGGGCGGGGAACAGCCGCCCGGACGCCGGCGTTGGTTCTGCTCACCAGAGGTGTATCCGAGGCGCCCGGCGGGCCGGTCGCGCGGCAATGATCCCCAATTTTATTGGAGGGGGGCATAGGCAAGCGTGAGCCGAAGGCAGACATTCCCAGGTGTTGATTCTCGTCACAGTGGCTGGGAGGCCTTGAAGCATGAAGAAGATCGTTTGCGCCGTCACCGCAATCGCAGCTGCCGGCATGATGCTGAGCGTGGCCGTTCCTGCGGAAGCCAAGGAGTGCATGCGCAAGGGCGCCGTCGGTGAAGCCGGCTCGGAGAAGGATGCCAAGTTTCAGGTCGATGAAGCACTGTTGCAGGCCGTCGACTGGGGTGCTTGGGCGAGCTGGATGGCCAACGGCACAACGCCCGGCTACTCGTTCGGACCGCGCAAGTACAGCTGCAAGCAGGGTGGTTCGTGGGGCTGGACCTGCCGCGGATCGGCGACGATCTGCAAACTCTGATCATCCGATCGCCTAGATCAAAAAAGGCCGCGGTCCGTTCGGGACTGCGGCCTTTTTTGTTTTGGTCGCGACGTCAATCAGCTTTCACCGCGAAGTGCATCCAGCAGTTCGGGCGTCGGATAGCTATCGGCCGGTAAGCCCAGCTTGACCTGCATGGCCTTCACGGCAGAACGCGTGGACGCGCCGATCTTTCCATCGATTTCGCCGACGTCGAAGCCGCGTTTCTTCAACTGCCGCTGCAGTTCCTTTGCTTCATCCTGCCCCAGCACCGCTATCTGACGCTTCGGCTTTTGCATTGTGGGCGCGCCGTCAATGCGAGTTGCCAGCCAGGCCGCCGTGATCGCGTAGGACAGCGACTGGTTCCACTGGAGATAGACATTGAAATTCTCATAAGCCAGGAACGCCGGGCCATAGCGACCCATCGGCAGGAGTAGCGATGCGGGCGCGTCATCCTTGGGCAGCGGAGAGCCGTCCAGTTTCGTAACGCCCCACGCCGACCACTGCGATCGTGGCAGTTTGATCGCGAGGTCCGCTTTGTCCCAAGGCAGATCGTTGGTCACTATCACTTCTTCCAGCCATGGTTCATCGCGGCGCCAGCCCAGATGCGTCATGTAATTGGCGGTCGAGCCGATGATGTCGGTGCCGTTGGAGAAGAGGTCAATTTCCCCGTCGCCGTCATAGTCGATGGCATGCGCGAGATAGCGCGTTGGAAGGAATTGTGTCTGGCCGATTTCGCCGGCCCACGAGCCGATCATCGTATCGGGCGTCATGTCGCCGCGATCGATAATGTCCAACGCGGCCATCAACTCCTTGCGAAACATCTCGCCGCGGCGGCAATCGTAGGCGAGCGTGGTCAGCGAATTCATGATGGGCAACTTGCCCATACCGGCGCCGAAATCGCTTTCCAGCGCCCAGAAGCCGGTGATGACGGACGGCGGCACCCCGTACTCCTTTCCGGCTCGCGCGAAGGCGTCGGCGTTGCGCTTGATTTGCGCGCGGCCGTTCGTGACACGATTGTTGGTTGCGAGCTTGGCGGAAAAATCGGTGAAGCTCTGGGCGAAGAACCCCTGCTTGCGGTCGCGTGCAATCACGCCTTGATCGAGCGTGCGTCCGTTGAGGGCAAGCGAGATGGTGCGTTGTGACACGCCGTTCGCGGCGGCTTCCTTGCGGAACTCGGCGAGCCACGTTTCAAACGGCACGGCGTTCTTGCAGTTTGCCGGATTGGGTTTAGGCGGCAGACCGGACGTGGCGTACTTGGCGGCGAGAGGATTGGGCGTCCCAGGACCCGGAACCTGACGTTTTGCCGTCGATGGCGAAGGGGTGGCGCCCTGATCCAGCGACTTGGCCGCTGGCCTTTTCAATTTACCTTGTTCGGGAACGGTCTCTTTCGGTCCAAATTCGATGCCCTGGGCGTGAACCTGCAAAGGAGACAAGGCCAAGCAGCCGGCAACCAGCGAAAAAAGTCCAAAAGCCGAAACAAATACGCGATGGCGCCGCATGCCGAGCCCCAGCTCATTTTTCCAACAGATCTTGCCACTCAGTAGGAATGGTGTGGCAGACTCAAGACGGAGCCGGACTTTAACAGCCCTGCGGCAATTCGGAACGGGCGTCTTTCCGGCGCCAGGGTCCGGAAACGAAAAACCGGCTGCCAGACACGGCGGCCGGTTGATCGCTAATCCGAGAAGGCGGCTACCTCAGCGCTTGCGGGGCGGGCCTTTGTCGCCACCGCCCATCATGCTGGATTGGGCCTCCATCCAGCTCGAGAGCGCTTGCTGCCAGCTTTTCTGCCACATCTCCGCGGCCTGCATCCAGAATTGCAGCGGAGCCGTCGGCATGGTGGAAAAATCTCCGAAGCTCTTCATGTCGGGCATCCCCGGCAACTTCGAAAAGTCCGCGAATTGGAAGGCATTCGCGGAGGGTAAGCCCGTGCCAGGGTTCTTAACCTGCTGCTCCCAGGCGTCCATGATCTGATCGAGGACCTGGATCTGCATCCTGGAGGCCTGCTGCATCTGCTGGCGGGTCATGTCGACGAGTTCGGCCGGCCAGCCCATGGCCTTGGCCGCGTTGCCCATCCTGTCGAATACCTTGTTGCCGTGCCGCTCGGCCTGATTGGCGGCTTCCTGCCTCCAATCGCACATGGCCTCGAAGGCTGAGGTCAGCGCCGACTGGACCTCCTCGTTGAGGCCCGCGGCCTTCAAAGCCTCCTTGAAGCCCTGACCGCGCGCGTTCGATGAGCCTGCCATGTCTACTCCTCCTAATGAATTCCACTTTTCCACATTGTTGCACACGCTGTTTTAGGTGGCCAGTACCGGAAGTGATCCGAAGGGTTACCATTCCCCGCTGCGACGGTTCGCCGGGACCGGAGAACGCCTCTTTTGCGGCGGAAACCCAAATGCTATCAGCCGCAGATGACAGAAACCTCCCTGATCCGAAATTTCTCCATCATCGCCCACATCGACCATGGCAAGTCGACGCTGTCGGACCGGCTCATTCAGCTTTGCGGCAACGTCTCCGACCGCGAGATGAAGGCGCAGATCCTCGACAGCATGGACATCGAGCGGGAGCGCGGCATCACCATAAAGGCCCAGACCGTGCGTCTCGACTACAAGGCGAAAGACGGGAAGACCTATCAGCTCAACCTGATGGACACCCCCGGCCACGTCGACTTCGCCTACGAAGTTTCGCGATCGCTGGCGGCATGTGAGGGGGCGATCCTCGTGGTCGACGCCAGCCAAGGCGTCGAGGCCCAGACGCTGGCGAATGTTTACCAAGCCATCGACAATAATCTCGAGATCCTCCCGGTCCTCAACAAAATCGACCTTCCCTCCGCCGACCCGGATCGCGTGAAGCAGCAGATCGAGGATGTAATAGGCATCGACGCTTCGGAAGCGATCGGTGTTTCAGCCAAGACAGGGCTCAACGTCGGCGCGGTGCTCGAAGCCATCGTCGAGCGCCTGCCGCCGCCAAAGGGCGAGCGCGACAAACCCTTGAAGGCCATGCTCATCGACAGCTGGTATGATGCCTATCTCGGCGTCGTGGTTCTCGTGCGCGTCATCGAGGGGACTCTGCGGAAGGGACAGCGGATCAAGATGCTGTCGACCGACGCGAGCTATCCAGTGGAGCGCGTCGGCATCTTCCGGCCGAAGCAGGAGATGCTTGCAGAACTCGGCCCGGGCGAGATCGGATTCTTTACCGGCGCCATTAAGGAAGTGGCCGATACGCGGGTCGGCGATACCATCACGGACGAGAAGAACCCAACGGCGGAACCGCTGCCGGGATTCAAGCCGGCGCAGCCGGTCGTGTTCTGCGGACTCTTTCCGGTCGACGCCGCAGACTTCGAGGATCTGCGCGAGGCGATGGCAAAACTGCGCCTCAACGATGCGAGCTTCTCATTCGAGACGGAAAGCTCCGCCGCGCTCGGTTTCGGTTTCCGCTGCGGCTTCCTCGGCCTGCTGCATCTGGAAATCATCACCGAACGGCTGGAGCGCGAGTTCAACCTCGATCTCATCACCACGGCTCCATCGGTCATCTACCATCTGCACATGAAGGATGGGACGATGATCGAAATGCACAACCCAGCCGACATGCCGGATGTGGTCAGGATCGATCATATCGAAGAGCCTTGGATCGAAGCGACCATCCTGGTTCCGGACGACTATCTGGGCGCCGTTCTCAAGTTGTGCCAGGACCGTCGCGGCCGCCAGAAGACGCTGACCTACGTGGGATCACGCGCGATGCTCGTCTATGAGTTGCCGCTGAACGAAGTCGTGTTCGACTTCTACGACCGGCTGAAAAGTGTTTCGCGAGGCTACGCCTCGTTCGACTATCATATCAGCGGCTACGAAGAGGGCGATCTCGTCAAGCTCTCGATCCTGGTCAACGGCGAACCTGTGGATGCGTTGTCGATCATCGTGCACAGGACGCGCGCGGAAAGCCGCGGACGGTCGATGTGCGAGAAACTCAAAGAATTGATCCCGCCGCACCTGTTCCAGATCCCCGTGCAGGCGGCGATTGGGGCCAAGGTAATCGCCCGCGAAACGATCAAAGCGCTTCGCAAGGACGTGCTGGCGAAGTGCTACGGCGGCGATATCAGCCGCAAGCGAAAGCTGCTCGACAAGCAGAAGGCGGGCAAGAAGAAGATGCGCGAATTCGGCAAGGTCGAAATTCCGCAGGAGGCCTTTATCGCCGCGCTCAAGATGGACGAGAATTGAGCTCAGGCACGCAGCGAACATTGAAAAGGCGGCCCCTACGGCCGCCTTTTTTGATTTGCAAGGACGCGGTCAGCCCAGCCCCATGCTGGCTCGCTGAACGTAGATGGCCATCACGAGCGCAAGGACCGGGATGAAGATCACGTGCGTTATCGAGAGCGCCAGCCGGAGCTGCGGGCGCTCACTGACGAAGCTGCTGATGCGCAGGACGGAAATCGCGATCATCACCGTCACGGCGAGGTAGGCGAACAGGAAGATCCGGTCCGACAATGTCGTGCCGTCGCTTTCGATCGTCGGCAGCGACAGGTAGAGTGCGACCGCCGACAGCAGAGCCGTAACCTGGATCGTGACGATCGCCTCGAAGTGCGTCAATGGAATGAAGATCGATACATAGGCGACCGCCATGATGAAGAGCAGAGGGACCACGACGCGAAGAAAATAGTCGGTGGTCTCCCGTTCCATGATCCAGACGAACGATCCCTTATAGAAAGGCACGATGCTCGGCTGGTGGGTCTTGGCGTCGATCGTGGTTACGTAGTCCTCGTCATAGCCGACATATTGGTCGCGCGGTTCCCAGCCGTCGGCGTCGACCGCTGTGTCTCGAAGATTGATTGGCGGAGGCTGGACAATGAAGGGCGTGTCGCCCCGTTTCGGCCGGATGTTGATCGAAAAGCGCTGCGTGTCGAAGGGATAGGTTTCGAGATTTGGCTGGAAGAGAAAGCGGCCGGCGACGTGATAGATCTTCATGCCGTCCGGGTAGGCCTCGCTCTTTTCGCCATTGGCAAGCGTTCGAACGGTGACCTGACGATCATTGGTTTCGGGATTGATGACGGCATTGGCGAACTCGACGAGGTCGATGGAGTTCTGCTGCCCGTCGTCGCGCATGGAAAGGTAGAATTCCGCGCTGAATGTCTTGTCGTTGTCGTTGACCGAATGCACGCGGATCAGATCGATATCGAGGTATTGCGTGCCGATCGACCGCAGATTTTCGTTCTTGAGGCGGGCGAACTGCAGCGGGGCCAACTGGGTACGGCCCATACCCGGTGCCAACTGGACGAGGAACGGCGTTCGCGTCGCAGACCGCGACTTGGGATCGAACGACCAGTTCTCGAATTGCCCCTGATAGACGCCGCGACCGGCCGCTGTTCGATGATATGCGCGCGGAGTTCCTTTACTCCGCCGTCACGGCCGGCGGTGCGTGCCGCGGCGGCGACCATGCCCAGCATGTCGGCAAACTGGGTGCCTACCGCGATGGCGCGCAGGTTCTCGTCCGACAACGGATCCGAAGCTATGCTCGGCGCGCGATCCTTGCATTCGCCTTTTGCCCATCCGGCGGCTTGAGGAATCTTGTCGCCGACAAACACCCAATCTTGCGTGGGCTGGCCGGCCATCAGCTTCATGATGCGAGCATTGTAGAGGTCGGGCAGGCGATCCCATACGAGTTCGTAGAGAACGCCGCCATACCCCTCCTGGACATCCTTGGGAACGGAGTTGATGCGTCCTGTCAGCATGATCGCGGGGGCGAGACCAGCTGCTTTCAGCAGCGCTATGAATTCTGCGTTGCGATCCGGTCCGACAGCCAGAAAGACGATGTCCGGATTTTTCTGCTTCAGATCTTCGATCACGGCCGGGAAGTCTGCCGGATCGGCTTTTTCGTCCTTCGTCGCTACGCGGTGGTCGGCCACCATATAAGCGCCCATGACCCGGTTGAGCCCGTCCGCAAGGCTCGTTGAATAGAGCGTGTCGCGCATACCGACGAAGGCGGGCCTCTGGAAGCCCGTTCGCCGCACGAACTGCGCAAGGACGGGCAAACGCTCGTTATCCTGCGACGCGCGCATGGTGAAGACATTTGGATAGTCGGCGATGATCGAGTTGACCGATATGGCTGACAGGAACGGAATGTTCTTCTGCTTGATCTCCTTGCCGGCGGCCTCGAAAACCGCCTTGGAGCGATCGGAACTCGACAGACCGATCATGGCCACGCTGTCGGGGTCGGCGAGCGCCTGGCGAACGTTGGCGACGGCCCGGTTTTGATCGCGGTAATCGTCGAAAATGCGCAGCTCGACCTTATGACCGGCGATACCGCCCAGCGCATTGAGCCGCTCTTTGGCCGCCCGGGTGAAATGCTTCACGGCGGCAACGTCGCCGCGGTCGTAACAGGTATCGCTCCGGGTCGAGACGAAGACGTTGACCGTCACCGGCGACCGCGTTGCGGCCTCCGCAGCATCCATCGACGATGCCCGATCGGCAGGCGATGCGAGGAGGGCCGCTGCGGCCATGACCATGCTTGCCGCAAGGCGAAAGTTCCGTCGCACCATCATTCGAGATCATCCCCGCCCTTCGAACTCTGAGCCTCCGATAGCAGAGGCGAGCCGAAGAGTCGTGGCGGCGGCATGGCGGTTTTGCGGCTTCGGCCGTGCGGCTCACTGCCTCGCGGGCCTGGGATCAGGTCGTGCGACGGCGTTTTTCGGGATGCATGGATTTGCCGAGAATGTGCTGATCCTGGCCTATGACGTGCGCCGTAGAACCGACGATCAGCGGATCCGGCCCCCTGATCAGCGAATGGTTTTTCGCAGGATAATCGAGGCTCGACAGGAAATGCTGCATCGCATTGAGCCGCGCGCGCTTCTTATCGTCGGATTTTATGACCGTCCAAGGGGCGTCGGCCGTATCGGTGTAGAAAAACATTGCCTCCTTGGCTTCCGTGTAGTCGTCCCATTTGTTGAGTGAAGCGACGTCGATGGGCGACAGCTTCCATTGCTTGAGCGGATCTTTCTCCCGCGATTTGAACCGCCGGGCCTGTTCAGCGCGCGTGACGGAGAACCAATACTTGTAGAGGCGAATGCCGGATCGAACGAACATACGCTCGAGTTCCGGGCACTGGCGCATGAATTCGAGATACTCGTTGGGATGGCAGAACCCCATCACACGCTCGACGCCGGCGCGGTTGTACCAGGAGCGGTCGAAGAAGACGATCTCGCCTGCTGCCGGGAGGTGTTCGATATAGCGCTGGAAATACCACTGCGAGCGTTCGCGATCGGACGGTTTTTCGAGTGCTACAACGCGAGCGCCGCGGGGATTCAAGTGCTCCATGAAGCGCTTTATCGTGCCGCCCTTGCCGGCGGCGTCGCGGCCTTCGAACAGAATGATGATGCGTTCGCCCGTATCCTTGATCCACTTCTGCGCCTTGAGAAGTTCGACTTGAAGTTCGAGCATCGCCTGCTCGTACTCGCAGGTCCGAACGCGGGTGAGATAGGGATACTCGCCCGTCTCGAAGGCGTGCCGGATGAATTCCGGGTCTTTGCGGCGCTGAGCGGGGGTCTTGGGTTCCGGTTCGGCTTCAGCCGGTGACGGAACCGCTGCGGTAGCGTTGACTGACAGCGGCCGGTCCAAGACTTCGATCGTGTCATCCGGCGTGGTCATGGCTCACTTCCCCTCGTCATGGCGCGTCACAAAAATGTCATTCATCGCGCGTGCTGAGGCGTTGATCCTTGTCAACTTGCCGATGGCGTTGTGTTCGCCTGCAATCGTTGGCAGCAGCTTTTCGGAATGAGTGCTAAGCAACTGATTACACTGTAAGAATGCCGAAAAACCACTTTACGGAATCAGCAAGCCGGGCAGAAATTTAGTTTGGGTCCAGCATCAGGAGGACTTTGCGAGCATGATCTCGAAAGACTTTCAGCGCCAGATCGACGGGTTCGGTTTGACCACCGCCGACATCCTCTACCGGCTTCCCGACCACCCCAACATTCTCCAGCAGTACCTTTGGCAGGACTACGACAAGGCACCGACCTTTCCCGAACTAAACAAGTTCCTGATGTTCTGGCAGACGAAGCTGGAAGGTCTGCTCTACCGGGTCACGGTGTGCCACAAGGCGTTGATCGGGCCAGCGGAATTGAAGGCCATCGGCGGGGAGTTCCGGCTGAACTGATCGGCGGACCCGGCCTCAAGCCCCGGCCGGGCGGAACGCTTTGCAGCGGGCGGGGTCGGTTTCCAGGCGCGGCCCGCCGATAAGATCGATGCAATAAGGAATCGCCGGAAACACGGCCATGGTGCACAGGCGGATCGCCGACGGCTTGCCGGGATAATTCACGATCAGGCACGAGCCACGAATGCCTGCCGTCTGACGCGAAAGAATGGCGGTCGGAACCTGCTTCAGACTTTCCAGTCGCATCAATTCACCGAAGCCCGGCATCATCTTTTCGCATACCGCTTCGGTCGCTTCCGGCGTCACGTCGCGCGCGGCCGGACCCGTGCCTCCGGTTGTGAGAATGAGACAGCAGCCTTCGTTGTCGACAAGGTCGATGAGTGCCGATTGGATGCCAGGCCGCTCGTCGGGGATCAGGCGCGTCACGGCCTGCCAAGGCGTGAGGAGTATTTCGGTCAGCACCTCCCTGATCGCAGGCCCGCTCTTGTCTTCGTAGACCCCGCTGCTGGCGCGATCCGAGACGGTGACGATACCGATGCGGGCGGTCATGCACGAACTCCGGGATTGATGCTCCGCCTCCATATACAGGATCAGGCCGACCCTGCCAGCGGCATCGGATCTGACGGCAGGCTGACGAGACCGGTCAGCTGACCATCATCACCCCAGGCGCACAGTTCCGGACATCGATGGGCACGGTGCCCCGCAAGACCGAAAGGAACTCAGGCCATGCAGAAAATCATCCTCGCCGCCCTCCTCACCCCGTTGATCGCCCTGCCGGTCGCAGCCGACAGCTTCGGCAAGCCCTGCACAACGGTGCCCTCGAACGCGTGGCTTTCCATGGAGGCCATCGAAAAGATCGTGACCGACCACGGCTTCACGATCACGAAATCCCGGTTGAAGGGCACGTGTGCCGAGGTCTACGTGAAGGACGGACAGGGGCTAAAAGCCGAACTGTTCATCGATCCGGCCACGGGCAACCCTGTCGGCACGGATTGGACACGGGTTCGTTGAAACTCCTCATATCCATTCCGGGGCTCCGGCGGTCTGAAGGGATCGCCGGGGCTGCTTTTTTGCGTTAGCTCAAATATCCGGCGCGCGGCCCGTGGCAAAGGTTGATCGATAGGGCACGTCAACGAACCAACAAGGGAGGTCTGGGATGCGCCAATCGATTGCCGCTCTCGCCGCATCCCTCGTCGCGGCCGGCGTTTTGACGCCGGACTCCGCGGCAGCGCAACGCAGGTGGGTAAAGCCGTATTATCAGCAGGAGTATGACACCCGCGGCCCTGTTCGTGGCTACGAAGGCTTTCTTTTTCCCGACTACTACTGCTCCTACAAGCGTTACCCGAAGCGGGTTTGCACCACCGACGGGCGCGGGCGAGAGCGTTGCCGCGTCGTTGGATGGCGCCTGGAGCAGACCTGTCAGTGATCAACAACCGAAAGGCTAGCGAATGCTCGATAACCGCAATACGCCCAACGAACTCGACGAGATGTTCCCGGATCAAAAAGCGCTCATCCATGCCCTGAAGCTTTCGGACGCGCACTTTGCGAAGCTGGCGGATCGGTATCACGAGATCAATCGTAGCGTGCATCGCATGGAGACGAACGTCGAACCCGTGTCGGACGAGACGATGGAGATCGAGCGCAAGAAGCGCTTGCAGGTTCTCGATGAGATTTCCGAGATCATCGGGCGCGCCTCCGCCGCTACGGCTTGAGACGCTTGGCAGACCTGGAGAAAGCCCCGGCAACCCCGGGGCTTTTTTATTGACTGCCCGCGCTGCCCGATGGCGCATTATCCTGCATGCAGACGATGGAGCAAAGTTGATCCATCGTCATGGCTAAAAGGGGTGCGAGATGTACGGACGTGAATTGGTCCCGCCGGATTTCGGGGTCCCGGACCGCCTCGACGGGCAGGGATATCACCTGCGCATGCTTCGCGCGGAGGATGTGGACAAGGATTTCGCCGCCGTGGTGGAGAGTGCCGGCCGGTTACGCGGGCTTCTCGATCCGAACAGCGCATGGCCCGATGGATTAACGAGGCAGGAAGATCTGATCGATCTGGCCTGGCACGAACGCGAGTTCACAATCCGGCATTCATTCGCATACACGGTTATGTCCACCGACGAGAGCCGTTGCCTGGGATGCGTCTATATCTTCCCGAGCGACCGCCGTGGGTATGATGCCAAGGTCTTCTATTGGGTGCGCAGTGGTCTGGACGCGGAGAGGCGGGACGCAGACCTCGGACAACTGGTGCGTGTTTGGATCGCCCAGCAATGGCCATTTACGTCGGTGGCCTACCCGGGACGCGACCTGCCTTGGGATACGTGGCAGGGGCTTGCCTTGAAACAGTGGGGCTAGTTCGCCTTTGGGCAGCTTTGAGCAGCATCCGGATGGATCAATGCATCTGGCCGCCATTGTTCTGGCTGCCGGCCGTTCACAGCGGTTTGGCGTCGACAACAAGCTGTTGGCGAGACTCGCTGATGGCCCGGTGATCGTACACAGCATCGTGGCACTGACCGGCTCCAGTTTTCGCGACATCATCGTCGTCACGGGTGAAGATCACGTTGGCATTGCGGATGCGCTGCGCAAGTATCCGGTTCGACTTGTTCGCTGCGACCCCGGCCGGTGCGGCATTGGATATTCGATTGCGGCCGGCGTGAATGCGCTGTCTGATCGAACCATCGGCGTTGCGATCCTACTGGCAGACATGCCCCTCATAAGGACAGCGACATTGAACGCCTTGGCCGATGCTTTCATCGCGGCGAATGCGAGCCGGATCGTCTATGCGGCTGACCTGGATGGAACGCAGCGAAATCCCGTGATCTGGCCGCGCAGTTCTTTCACGGCTTTGCGCAACCTGACCGAGGATCGTGGCGCAAAAGCACTGATCCATGATGCCGTCGCAGTCACGGTCCGTGATCGGCTGGAATTTCTCGACGTCGACACGCGGGACGCGCTCAGTACAGCGTGGCTGGAACTGATTTACAGAGAGACGGAAGTGTAGAACGCACCGGCCAGCCATGCAGGAAGTCGATGGCAAGACGGAATATGCGCTGCACACCGTTCAAACACGCAAATGTCATGGGATGACTTGATTGCACACAGACTGCACAGTGCGGCTCTGGTTCATACTTCTTCGTGCAGATCACGCAGCAGACAAGAAGCATCCGTCCGCTGGTCCCGGATACGTGCTCTGGCATTTCCCGATGGCCCGCGTCGCGTCAACACCAGCCTGGGGTTATGGTCATGACGAACAAACCGACACAATCCGAACTCGATTACGAAGCCTTGGAAACGCGAGCGAAAGCGACGCTCGAGTCGTGGATGGAAATGCAGCGGCCCGTTTTCGCGATGATGACGGAAATCAATGGGCGGCTCATCGATCAGGCTTTCCGCGTAAACAAGGCGTGGCTCGGCTTCATGGGCCGTTGCCTCGAGCAGGAACTGCAGGCGACACGGCGTCTGATGGGCTGCCGGAACGTCAACGACCTCATGACAACGTATCGCGACGTCGTCGATACGGCTCAGCGCGAGGTGCAGGTCGAAGTGGAGCAGCTCTCGCGTCTCAATCGTGAGGTCGCGGGTGAAGCTGTGGCAGCGTTCCGCGAAGGCCTTGAGGAAGCGGCCCACGAGCTTCGCCACTAGAACCCGTCACCTGTGGTTTCCGGAGATCGCTGCATAGAAAGAAATTGAGCCCGGCCCGCGCTCCAGAAAAAGGAGGGGCGCGGACCGGTCGTCAGTTCATCAGGTGGCCGCGAGTTTATGCAGGGCTAAAGGAAGCTGACGGATGCGTTGTCCCGTCAGGGCTGCGATTGCATTCGCGACGGCGGGACCTATCGGTGGCGTGCCGGGCTCGCCGATGCCCGTCGGCGGAGCTGTCGAGGGCACGATGTGAACCTCCACCTTCGGCATCTCGTTGAAACGCAGGACCTCGTAATCGCCGAAGTTACTCTGATCGACTACGCCGTCCGTCAATGTAATCTGAGAATGCAGTGCGGCTCCGAGACCGTACCCGATGCCGCCTTCGATCTGGGCTGCGATATTGTCCGGATTGATGGGCAATCCGCAATCGACGGCGCACACCACACGCTCGACCTTCGCACGGCCATCGAGAATGCGCACCTCGGCCACCTCGGCAACAAAGCTCTTGAAGCTTTCGTGAACGGCCACGCCGCGTGCAACGCCTGGCGGCAGCGGACTTCCCCAGCCGGCCTTTTCGGCGGCAAGCTTCAGAACGGCCGCATGACGCGGATTTTTCTCCCCGAGCAAGGCGAGGCGGAACGCGACCGGGTCCTTGCCGGTGCGGACCGCGATTTCGTCGATCAGCGTTTCCATCACATAGGCGGTATGGCTGTGGCCGACCGAGCGCCACCATAGTGGAGGCGCTCCCACCTTGGAATTGTGCACTTCGACTTCGAACCCCGGAATTGCGTAAGGGCTATCGGCGATGCCTTCCACCGAGGTCGAATCCACGCCGTTCTTGATCAAGTTAGCCGCGAAGGCTGTGCCTTCCATGATCGATTGGCCGACGATGCGGTGATGCCATCCCGCAATGTCGCCGGATTCCGTGAGGCCGATCCTTACCCGGTGGAGGTACATGGGGCGGTAATAGCCGCCCCGAATGTCGTCCTCGCGGGTCCAGACGAGCTTGACAGGTTTGTCCGTTCCGAGGGCTTTGACGATGTGAGCAACTTCCGCGACGTAATCAGCATCGTAGACGGCGCGGCGGCCGAATGAGCCGCCAGCCCACGTGGTCTCGACGGTGACGTCTTCGGGACGGACGCCGAGGATCGCCGCTGTCACCGACTGGTCAATGGTCTGCATCTGGCAACCGTGCGACAGCGTCGCCTTGCCGTCCTTAAAGACCAGTACGGCATCGAGGGGTTCCATCGG
>JALOTA010000129.1 GCA_025458125.1 Hyphomicrobium sp. | reverse complement strand
CTGGGCCTTCCCATAAACCTCGACGGAAGCGAGGGGCCGAGAGCGCAGTCGACGCGCGCGATGGCGCGCAATCTCAACAAGCTGTCGCCCTTGCCCATCCTGTTGTGGGACGAGCGTCTGACGACGGCCGAGGCCGAACGGATGCTGATCGCGGCCGACCAGTCGCGCAAGAGACGGGCGGAGGTGATCGACAAGCTGGCGGCCACCATCATCCTCCAGAACGCGCTCGACCGGATGCGGAACTGAAGACCATCACGCCGCGACCATCGGAAACACGACGCCGATGGCCCATGCGATTGCGATGGCATTGGCAAGTCCAGCCACAAGCGGATTACCCGTGCGCGCGTAGACCCAGTTGCTCACGATGCCGAAGAACAGAAAGAACAGCACGATCACCGGAACGATGATGAGCAGGAAGAACAGCCGCTCGAAATCGAGAGCCACGGCAATCATGAGCGAGAGGATGAAGGCGGCTTTGGTCGCGAGATAGGCGCCGCGCGCGTGATCCCGACCGCGGGTGAGCCATTCGTCCGCTGAGAAATACAGCAGCGTACCTGCAGACATGGCGGCAATCACCGGCGCGCGTGCGAATGTCGGCACGAAATGCGTGAATTCCGCATTGATCGGCCAGACGACAATAACGGCATAAATTCCAAGCAGCAGGACCGTTGCCAGCGCGAGCCTGGCGCCTGCCGCCGAGACGGCAGATGGGCCAGACCATCCGCGCCTGAGCCACCAGAGGCAAAGCATCGTCAGAATGCCGTACAGGGCAAAATGACAGGCCAGATAATCTCCGACCAGAACAGGAAGGAAGTGCGTCGGCAGGGGACGCAGGATGACCGGCGTTGCGACGGCCGGCAGCAAAATGGGCAGCCATAGATCCTTCCAGCGCAGTCCGGCGCCGGTCGGCGTGGGATCGACCACAGGCAAGAGCAGCGTCAACGGCTTTACCAGAAGGGCGAGCCCGGCAAACAGAAGTGCGATCCAGCGGCCCCGCTCGGCGATGGCGATGTCACTGGCACGCGCGATCCCGAAAGCCTGATCCAGCCAGCGTTGTGCTTCAATCAGGCTTTCCGGACGGTAGAGAACTCCGACGTGTTCTGCGAAGGAACTGAAGTATGCGCGGCGCGCGGTTCCGTCCGCGAAGTTGCCGTAGGTTACGCCGGCCCCGGGGTCTTCGGGACTGGATACGAGACCGGTTGCGCGCAATGCCTCCTGTTTCAGCATCCCTTCCCAATCACCGACCACGATCAGCAGGTTTTTCGGCACCTGCCGAGTCACGGCGGGTGAGAACATGGAAACAGCAACGGTTGCCGCGATGTCCGGATTCTGTGCCGCTGCCCGAACAACAATGTCGGACGCCATCGAGTGTCCGAGAAGAGCCACCCGGCCGTCACCCAGCGTTCGGGCATAATTCAGAACCTTTTCGGTTTCTGCCACAAGCGTTCGGGTCGCCCCGTCCACCTCGGTGATGTCGCCCGTCAACGGCTTTGGATTGCGGCCATGGCCGGCAAAATCGAAGGTGATCGCGATGAGACCGTTTCGCGCGAACGTATAGGCGAAGGAGTGCATCAGGGTTTCGGAACCCGCAAAGCCGTGAGCGATCACGACCACGGGAGCCTTGCCGGCATCAGGGTCGCGATAGATTGTTGCGGGAATGTTGTCGATCGCGACGCGCTCGGTTGCGACGCCGGAACGGGCCTCGCGCAGATTGACGAGGGCGGCGGCGACGGCTAGCGCGCCGATCAGCGCGAGAGCGACGGTGATGAGGCGACCTTGCATTCGCCGGCTCAGCTTTCGCCCGGCGATCGGGGCAGTTCGTCAGGCGCCGGCTTCAGCCCGTAGGGCTCGACCAGGGCCCAGACGTGCGCCGGCACCATGTGGCGGACGCGGCGCGGCATGGACCGGCGAAGATGCACCACCGTCTCGCAGGCCTTCATCTCGAGCCGGGAGCGAGCAAACTCCAGTCCGCGCGGACCGATCCGTGGCATCAGCCAGCCCACGATAGGACGCAGCCAGTCCGGCATCGCGCGGAGTGGAAGGCCACCCGCGGCACGCTCGGTGTTGGCGAGGAAGCCGGCCACCGCGCTGCGGCGCTTGCCGGCACTGCCGGGTTGGGAAATGCGGACTTCATCGCCCAGCAGGCGCAAGAGTTCCTCACCGCGTTCGTTGCGCACAAGAAGCCACTGCTCACCCTCTCCGCCCATGTAGCCGACTGTGATATCGGCCAGCACGTTGGTGTAGTCGACGCAGGTGCGGCAGGTGAGCGGAAAGAAATCCTGAGGGAGTTTAGAAATCGGCAGCTTGAGAAACGGGATCTCCTTTTTTCTGCCGTCAGTAAACCGCAGCTCGACGTAGTAGTCGGCGCGGAACTCAAGATAGGTGATGGTAGCCGGGTCGTCGGCCAGGAGATCGAGGAACTTATGGAAGTTCTCGGTCGTCGTGTTGTCCGAGCAGGGCGTGCCGATGACATATAGCCGTTCGAGACCCAATTCCTGTTCGATGGAACGCAAGGCATAGACCTGGCAGGGGATGCCGATGACGGCGATGCGCCGGTAGCCTCGATTGCGGACCGGCTCCAGCAGAGCCAGAAGCGGCGCATAACCCATCCTCATGCCACGAACTCGCGCCATACCCTCGGCCTTCGTGATCACCACGGGCATGGGTTTCCAGCTGTCAGCGGGATCGGGAGCCATGGTGAGAACGGCTTCGACCGCACCGGTTTCGAGCAATCGCTCGGCGATGCGGGTGGTAATCCCGGTCCACTGGGCGCCAGGGCGTGGTGCAACGAGCGCGGCGCGGACCATGCGCCGGAAAGGTCCGAAAAAAATCTCGTCGGGGCGGGATGCCTCGCGGGTGCGGCCGTGGACCTGTCGTTCCATGGCTGGATAATCGGGTTTGATGAACTGACAGGCGCGCCCGCACTTTTTCGCGTCGGCGGTTCGAGACAGACCGCAGTCGGTGCACATGTCGCGCGGAGCCGGAGGCTGGAGTGCCGGCGTCCACATGACTGGCTCGGCGCGCGTGGCGCTTTCTTCCTGGTCCATCGGACCGCTGCTCCCCGATCGGCGACCCTGGCATCCTAAGGGGTGTCAACCGAAGTGGACAAGAGCGAATGGAAAGACGCCCGCTAGCGCCGCCGGCAGGCGACTTACAGGTTTCAAATCTGCCAGCGTCGATTGCGACTAGGGCTGAAGGTAACGGAATTGGGGCGGGGGCGCCGCGGAGTAGACTTTCTTTGGCGGCGCTTTGCCTTTGGTTTTGACCGGCGGCTGAAGCGGGATGCCGAACCAGCCGAACTTGGGCGGCGGGGGCACCACCGTCCGGACGGGCATGATGGCGGCATAACCATTGCGCAACTCTTCGTTCTGCTTCTTCAGCGCCAGTGCCGGGTCGCGGGCGGCAATGAGCTGGATCGATCTGCCCGCCAGCGCCTCGCTGTATCGTTTGTCGTGGCCGTAGACGTCCTTGAACTGCAGAACAGAACCATCTGGGTTGACCCAGGTTGTCAGATAGGTGTTGTGAACCGCCAGGCGGGTGGGCAGGTCGACGCGTACCGACTTCTTGTTTTTGAGCTGATCGGTGACTTGACCCGGCACCCAGCCGGCGACCTCCCCCAGGATGACTTCGGCGAAGCGCTCCGGATCGCGGACGCGGATGCAGCCGTGGGAGAATGTGCGTTCGCTGTCGTTGAACAGGTACTTGTCATTCGTATCGTGCATGTAGACGTCGTGATGGTTCGGAAACATGAACTTCAGACGTCCAAGCGGATTGCCCGGACCAGCGCCCTGGATAATCGGCACATTGCGCACGTCTACCTTGGCCCAGTTGATGCGGGCCGGATTGATGACGCGTTCGCCGTCCTTGATCTGCAT
>JALOTA010000007.1 GCA_025458125.1 Hyphomicrobium sp. | reverse complement strand
GCCGCCCGCGTCGATGATCAAGAGTTTGCCGTAGCTGCGAAACTCTCCAGCGTAGAGAACCCAGCCGTCGCAAGGCGATGTTACCTGAGCTCCGGACCTAGTTTCCATTACAAGTCCTTTAGATTGCGAGCCGTACTGCGTTCGCTCTCCGAAATTGAGCACCTTCCGGCCGGCTGCGGGCAGTGGAAGGCGCGCCCGGGCCTGGTAGAAGGGCATCGCCGGCTTGATGCGGCCCGGATTGGTGAGAACTGCGGCGGTTTCGACCGGAGCCATGACGACGACGTCGGCGTCCTCGGGCTGACCGGCAGGTCCGCTGCCCGGCGACGTCAATACGGCTGCGGCTGCGACCGGTGCTTCGGAAGCTCGTACTTCGGAATTGTATTCGCCAAGGGCGGTGTTTTCCTGAACGGTCTTGCTGAGCTTGGCGATCAGCTCGTTGAGGTCGGTGACGTTTCGGGAAATCTCGGTGGCCGAGTCTCGGACTTTGCGCAGTTCATCCTGACGTTCGAGGATTGACCGCCTTTTGGTTTCCAAAAGGCTCGCGAGTTCCGTCTTCAGTTCGGTCAACCGGGCGTTTTCCGCCTTTTCCTTCTCGGCCTCGACCCGGCTTTCTTCAACGACCCGCATCAGCTGGCTGAGCTGGTCGGCCAATTCGAGCGCCTGTGTCCTCATGCCGGGAAAGGCAGCCGCCAGCAGCATGGCGCTGCGGACCATGCGCAGCGCGTCCTCCCGCTTGGTCACGATGACGGGCGGCGGGTTGCGGCCCATCCGCTGCAATGCGGCGAGAAGTGTCGAGATCTGGCCATGTCGCTGGGCCAACGACCCGCGGATCATTTTTTCCTGTGCGTCGAGTTCGCCGAGCCTTGCCTCGACCTGTGAAAGCCGCCCTTCGCTCTCCTGCACCTGGGTGGCGGTCTCCTGGAGCTGCTGGTTAATCTTGCCACGTTCATCGGCGAGCTTGGCAACATCCCGCTCGATCTCCCCGGCGCGGTCGAGTGTCGATTTCAGTTCATCGCGTCGTGCTTCGAGGGCCTTCTGGACCTCTTGCGCCGTCGGAGCTGGACCGGCGGTGGGCGCCGCCGGCGATGGCCCAACCGGCGTGGGAGACTGGGAGAGCGCGGCCGTGGAAAGGCAAGCAATGGCGCAAACGGCAACCCCAGCGGTGATCGCGCGCCGCCGCTGCCCGTCCATTTTTCGGACAATTCCCGACAAGTTTCTCGCCGTCCCCCGTGCCTGACCAGCCTTGATCAGAGAAAAACGCGTCCTTTTCTTGGCGTTGGGCTCGCGGCCTGCCCGGAATGTCTCCAATGCCGACCGGGGCGCTTTGCCATTTGCCGCATGCCCGAACCCACCTTATCCTGCACCGATCCGCTAAGTCGGACGTTAATGGGGTTGTGCCCCACTGCGAAAAGCTTTCGTGCCGGGCTGGCGACTCGCCTTCCTCCAACCCAAGGTCAATCTTCCGTATGCAGGGACTGCTCTACCATCTCACCACGATCGCGGTCGCCGCAGTATTCTTCGTCCTCTGCCTCGGGCTGTGGACAATGTCGCGCGGGACGGCACCGAACCTCAGTCAGAAGCTGATGCGCTGGCGCGTCGGCCTTCAGTTTGCGGCGATTGTCATCATTATGCTCTTTACCCTTGTTGCTAAGCAGCAGGGTGGCTAGCCGAAGTGGGATGACAGCGTGGTCAAGCTGAACAAGATCTATACCAAGACCGGCGATGCCGGGACGACGGGTCTCGGGACGGGGGAGCGGGTGGCCAAGGATGCCGCCCGGATCGCCGCTTATGGGACGGTCGACGAAGCCAACTCCGCCATTGGCATGGCTCGCATCCATCTGGGCGGGGGCCATCAAGGTCTCGATGCGAAACTCGAGCGCATTCAGAACGACCTGTTCGATCTGGGCGCGGACCTGTGTGTGCCCGACCGCGGCGAACCGCTGCCTTACGAGCCGCTGCGCATGTCGGAGGCACAGGTCGATCGGATCGAAGCCGAGATCGATGAGCTCAACGCAGAACTGCAACCGCTCAAGTCGTTCGTTCTTCCTGGCGGGTCGGCCGCCGCGGCCGCACTGCACGTGGCGCGGACCGTAAGCCGCCGGGCGGAGCGGGAGATGGTCACGCTTTCGGGTCTGCCGGGGGAAACGGTCAGTCCCGCGGCGATGAAGTACATCAATCGCCTGTCGGATTTCCTGTTCGTCGCCAGCCGTTACGTGAATGACCGGGGACGCAGCGACGTCCTCTGGGTGCCCGGCCAGAACCGCTAGTTCAGCGGCGCGTTTCAGGGAGGACTGGCGATGTTCGTTCCGCTGCACGACGAGAACGTTCTGAAGTCGATCAGCTTTCCCTATGTCACTGTCGGGCTCATCATCGCCAACGTCATCGTGTTCGTCTTCGAGGTCATGGGCCTGTCAGAGGCGGTGATCGCGAGCTTCGCCATTGTTCCCGCCGAACTTGTTTCGACCGCGGGAATGCTGGGTTCGGGCGAGATGCCGGATCAGTCGATTGCGATTCCGGAGCGCTTCACGCTGTTATCCTACATGTTTTTTCATGGAGATATTTTGCACCTTGCCGGCAACATGCTGTTCCTGTGGGTATTCGGCGACAACGTCGAGGACGCCATGGGGCACATCCGCTTTCTGCTGTTCTATCTGCTCTGCGGGGTGTTCGCCGGCTTCGTGCATGCCGTCATGATGCCGGGGTCCCCCAATCCTCTGATCGGCGCCAGCGGCGCCGTTGCCGGCGTGATCTCGGCCTACCTCATGCTGCATCCTCGTGTTCGTGTCTGGGTTCTGGCCTTTCAGTTCATTCCGCTCAGGCTTTCTGCCGCCGTCGTGCTGGGTGTCTGGATCCTCACCCAGTTCATCATGATCATGCTGCCCGAAGTCGGACCCGTGGCATGGTATGCCCACATCGGCGGGCTCATCGCGGGGGCCGTGCTCGTCGTAATCTTCAAACGGCGCGACGTGCCGCTGTTCGATAAGGGTCTCAGGGTCGCCTAGGGCGGTCCTGACGATCGTTAATCCCCACGCCGGAAGGGGATTATCGTGCCCGGCCGTTGCGGCGGGCTGACAATTGACTCGGCTTTCGGGCACACTTAGTGTGCGATTTCGCAACTGCGAAGAACGTTGGCTAGCCAGATTTCGTTGGCCGGGCAGGGCTTTTCGTAAGTGACCGCGGCACGTGGATAATCAGCCCTTAGCCCGCGCGGTCTGGAAGAAACAAAAAAGACGCTCAGGGCTGTTGGGGAGCACCTCAAGAATGAAAATACTCGTCGCGGTGAAACGCGTCGTCGACTACGCCGTCAAGATCCGGGTCAAGGCGGATGGTTCTGGCATCGAGCTTGCCAACGTGAAGATGTCGATGAACCCCTTCGACGAGATCGCGGTCGAAGAAGCGGTTCGGCTCAAAGAAAAAGGCACCGCCACGGAAGTTGTCGTTGTGTCGATTGGGTCCGCGAAGGCGCAGGAAACGTTGCGCACGGGGCTGGCCATCGGCGCCGACCGCGCCATTCTCGTGGAGACGCCGGAGGGGGCCATCGTCGAGCCGCTGGCGGTTGCGAAGATCTTGAAGGGTGTCGCCGCTGCTGAAGGGCCTCAGTTGATCATTCTGGGCAAGCAGGCGATTGACGACGATTGCAATCAAACAGGGCAAATGCTGGCGGCGCTACTCGGATGGCCTCAGGGCACGTTCGCTTCCAAGATCGAAACCGGCGCCGCTGGCGCGAGCGTCACGCGCGAAGTCGACGGCGGCCTTGAGACGTTGAAACTGAGGTTGCCCGCTGTGGTGACGACCGACCTTCGATTGAATGAGCCGCGCTATCCCTCGCTTCCCAACATCATGAAGGCCAAAAAGAAGCCGCTCGATACCAAGAAGCCTGAAGACTTCGGTGTCGATATTTCTCCGCGCCTGCAGGTGCTCAAGACGGCCGAGCCGCCGCAGCGAAAGGGTGGCGTCAAGGTCGCCGACGTGGCCGAACTGGTGAAGAAACTCAAGACCGAGGCGGGAGTTCTCTGATGGCAATTCTTGTCCTGGCGGAGCACACCAACTCCACTCTCAATGCTGCAACGGCCAAGGCCGTCTCCGCGGCCAAGCAGCTTGGCGGTGATGTGCATGTGTTGGTCGCCGGAAGCGGTGCGGGTGCTGCCGCTTCCGAAGCTGCGAAGATCGACGGTGTCGCGAAAGTATTGGTGGCGGATGCTCCGCATCTTGCCAACGGGCTGGCTGAAGAGGTGGCCGCGCTGGTCGTTCCGCTGATGTCCGGATACGATGCCTTCGTGGCGCCTGCGACGGCGTCCGGCAAGAATATCGCTCCGCGCGTTGCGGCCCTCCTCGACGTCATGCAGGTGTCCGATATCATCAGGGTCGTCGCGCCCGACACGTTCGAGCGGCCGATCTATGCGGGCAATGCGATCCAGACGGTGAAATCGGCCGAGCCCAAGAAAGTCATCACGGTTCGTACGGCCAGCTTCGCGGCCGCTGGAGGCGGCGGAACTGCTGCTGTGGAACAGATTGCGGCGCCGGCGGCTCTCGCCCTGTCGGCATTCGAGAAGGCTGAACTTTCCAAATCGGACCGCCCGGAACTGGCATCGGCGCGCATCATCATCTCCGGCGGGCGGGGCATCGGTAACGCCGAGAACTTCAAGACCTACATCGAACCGGTCGCCGACAAGCTCGGCGCCGCCATGGGAGCGTCGCGCGCGGCGGTGGACGCCGGCTTTGCGCCAAACGATCTCCAGGTCGGGCAGACCGGCAAGGTCGTGGCTCCGGAACTCTATATTGCCGTCGGGATCTCGGGTGCCATTCAGCACCTCGCCGGCATGAAGGACTCGAAGGTCATCGTCGCTATCAACAAGGATGGCGAGGCTCCGATCTTCCAGGTGGCCGACTACGGACTCGTCGCCGACTTGTTCCAGGCTCTTCCGGAGCTTGCGAACGAACTCGGTAAAGCCGGCGGCTGAAGCACATTGGAACAGGGCCGGCGCGCCGGTCAGGGAAGGACGCCGTCATGGATGTAGCCGTCAAATCGTCCGAGAAGGCGAGACCTGCCGTGCAACCGGTGACGGACATCAAGAAGGTCGGGATCATCGGGGCCGGCCAGATGGGGTCGGGTATTGCCCACGTGGTGGCACTCGGCGGATTCGAAGTATTGGTGCACGATGTTAAGCCGGATGCGATCGGCCGTGCGTTGGACAACATCGAAAAAAATATGGAGCGGCAGGTCGGCAAGGGGATCATCGATCCGGAGCACAAAGCCGCTGCCTTGAAGCGCATCAAGCCTGCCGGAAGCATCGATCAACTTGCCGATTGCGATCTGGTCATTGAGGCCGCCACGGAAGATGAGAGCATCAAGCGCAAGATATTCTCTGATCTTTGCCCTCGCCTGAAACCCGGCGCCCTGCTCGCCACCAACACCTCGTCGATCTCCATCACGCGGCTGGCGGCAACGACGGACCGTCCCGAATTGTTCATCGGGATGCACTTTATGAATCCCGTGCCGCGCATGGAACTTGTCGAACTCATCCGAGGGATCGCCACGGAAGACGACGTGTTCGCGACGGCGCGCGTATTTGTGGAGAGCCTCGGCAAGAAGACCACGGTTTCGGAGGATTTTCCGGCCTTCATCGTCAATCGTATCCTCCTCCCCATGATCAACGAGGCGATCTACACGTTGTACGAAGGCGTCGGCACGGTGGAAGGCATCGACAAGGCCATGAAGCTCGGCGCGCATCACCCCATGGGGCCGCTCGAGCTTGCCGATTTCATCGGGCTCGACACGTGCCTGTCGGTGATGCAGGTTCTTTACGAGGGCTTGGCGGATTCCAAATACCGGCCGTGCCCGCTGCTCGTGAAATATGTCGAGGCAGGTTGGCTCGGCCGCAAGACCAATCGCGGGTTCTACGATTATCGCGGGGAAAAGCCGGTTCCCACGCGCTAATTCACGGGCCGCAACCGAGGCTTTCATGGCCGCCATTCCGCGCGTTGCAATCGTTACCGGAGCCGGCAGCGGTATTGGCCGTGCGGTGTCCGTGAAACTTGCGCACGGCGGCTATCAGGTGGTGCTGGCCGGTCGCCGCAAAGCCGAACTTCAAGGAACGGCCGCCGAGTGTCCCGAGGGGTCGGCGCTGGTCGTGGCCGCGGACGTGACCGATCCCGTGTCGGTTCGAGCACTGTTCACCCGGACCCGGGATGCCTACGGCCGCCTGGATGTTCTGTTCAACAACGCGGGCATGTTCGCGCCGCCTGTCGCGTTCGAGGATCTGACTTACGAGCAATGGAAAGCCGTCGTCGACGTGAACCTGAACGGCGCGTTTCTCTGCGCCCAGGCGGCCATGCGGTTGATGAAGTCCCAGGCTCCCAAGGGCGGCCGGATTATCAATAACGGGTCCATATCGGCCATGGTGCCGCGGCCAAACGCGGCGCCTTACACGGCGACAAAGCACGCATTGTCCGGTTTGACGAAGTCGATTGCGCTCGATGGACGCCAGCACAACGTCGCGTGTTCACAGATCGACATCGGCAACGCCGCGACCGAGTTGTCCGCTCCCATGTCTTCCGGAATACGCCAAGCGGACGGGTCGATCCGCTCCGAGCCCGTCATGGACGTCGCGCACGTAGCAGATGCCGTCCTCTACATGGCGAACCTGCCTCTCGATGCAAACGTGCTGTTCATGACGCTGAAGGCGACCGCCATGCCGTTCGAAGGCCGCGGCTGAGCCCTGGCAGCTACTGTCAGGGAGCGGGAAGGCTGCTATAGGAGTGTGCGCGAATAAGCGAGGAAGAGCGGATCTGGGGGAGTTCACGATGTCTGGTGCTGTCTATGCATTTGACAAGAATGGAAAATATCGACTTTTGATTAGTTCCGTTCTGATCGCCGTCTTGGCGATTGGCAACTTCGTGCTGCCGCGGGCGGCGCTGGCCGACACGGTCGAACTTGACGGCGCATGGAGTGGCGGTGGCTCGGTCAAGTTCCCTTCAGGCGCCAAAGAGGCAGCCAGGTGCCGTGCGAACTTCAAGAAGAGGGGCGCGGAGAGCTATCTGGTCAGCGCGCGCTGCGCGAGTGCTTCGGGCAAGGTCGAACAATCTGCGCTTCTGACCCGTGTCAGCGGCAACCAGTACACCGGCAGTTTCTTCAACGAAGAATACAAAGTGGACGGTACGATCACGGTCACGGTGAGCGGCAATTCGCAGAGCGTGTCGATCTCGTCGCCGGCCGGCAGTTCCGCGACTTTCAGGCTGACGCGGTAGCTCAGTCCGGACCGTCCTCAACCTCGATCGTTTTCAAGAAGTCCGTGAGATCGTCCGTGAAGTGGTGGACGTGATCGGGGAGGGCCGTCCAGTTCGCAAAGCTGCGCTGGATCGGATGGTCCATGTAAGTCGAATGCACGAGGACCGTGGACATGCCCAGCTTGTGCGGGACTTCGAGGTTCTGCGGCATGTCCTCGAACATGGCCGCATCGATGCCTTCCACGCCGTGACGCCGCACCATGCTGTCGAATGCGGCCGCCGAAGGCTTTGGCTCGTAGTCGCATGACGCGATGTCGGAGATGTCCTCGAACAAGTCGAGGATGCCGAGTTTACCCGCCACGCGCTCGGCGTGGGCACGAGACCCGTTGGTGAAGATCAGTTTGCGGCCGGGCAGCCTGTCGATGGCGGCGCGCAGTTCCGGCGCATCGGGCACGACGGACACATCGATGTCGTGAACGTACTCGAGAAATGGCTCCGGTTGCATCTTGTGCACGCGCATGAGGCCGGCGAGCGTGGTGCCGAATTGCCGGTAGTAGCTCTTCTGGAGATGGCGCGCGTACTCGAACGGCACACCAAGGTGCTTGGCGATGAACTCGCCCATGCGCCGGTCGACCTGGGCGAAAAGATTGCATTCCGCCGGATAGAGCGTGTTGTCGAGGTCGAAAATCCAAACGCGCTTACGGCCAAGTTCAGCCATGGCCGTGGCGTCCGGCGCGTCAAGCAATGCCGCCGGCAGACCTGGTCGCGATTTCGGCGGCGGGTTCATTCGGTGGCTTTCTTCACCTTCGGCTTGCGGCGGCCGACGAGGGTGCCTGCACCGTGATCGGTCAGCAATTCGAGCAGGACGCAGTGGGGAACCTTGCCGTTGATAATGACCACGGCCTCGACGCCCGCCTCGACCACCTCAATGCAGCCCTCGATCTTGGGAATCATTCCACCGCTGATGGTGCCGTCCCTGATGAGGTCCTGCGCCTGGTCCACGCTCAGTTCTTCAATGAGCCTGCCGTTCTTGTCGAGAACGCCTTCAACGTCGGTCAACAGAAGCAGACGCTTGGCCTTCAGACGTGCGGCCAGTGCCGAGGCAAAGCTGTCGGCATTGACGTTCAGCGTCTCGCCATCGCGCGACAGTGCGACCGGAGCGATCACGGGGATGAGGTCGGATTTCGAGATGACTTCGACGATATGCGGGTTGACCTGAAACGGATCGCCGACGAATCCCAGATCGACTTTGCCGACGACCCCCGTTTTGGGGTCGGGCATTTCGGTGATCTTTCGGGCGATCATCAGGTTGGCATCCTTGCCGCAGATGCCGACCGCCTTGCCGCCCTGCCGGTTGATTGCGGTGACGATTTCCTTGTTGATCGCACCGGCGAGGACCATCTCGACGATCTCGACGGTCGGCTGATCGGTGACGCGAAGTCCGTGCACGAACTCCGACTGGATGTCGTGCTTTTTCAGCATCTGCGCGATCTGCGGTCCGCCGCCATGGACTACGATCGGGTTTACGCCCGACTGCTTGAGATAGACGATGTCCTGCGCGAAGGCCGCGGCCAGCGCCGCGTCGCCCATCGCGTGTCCGCCGAATTTCACGACGACGGTCTGCTCGTCGTAACGGAGCATGTTGGGCAGGGCTTCTGCGAGGATGCGCGCCTGCACATGGGCGCTGATGGGGGCAACGTCCCCGTTGGAACCGTTCGCCTGAGTGTCGGTGGCTTTCGTCATCTTTGCGGCAGAGCCCAGTCAATGTTAGGGAGAGGCGCGAGCCGGGTTGCATTGCCCCTTACGCGACAGGCGTTGGCCCGCGAGGGTTATATCCGTTGTGGCTGCTGCCTCAACGGAATTCCCTCACAATCGGGTGCTAGCAAGCGTGAGATAAGGCTAAAACTGGGGCGGTGATGCGGTTTGGCGGCTTGCCCGCCGGAAGCGGATCACGTTCTATGCCGTCTCACGAGCGGCGGGGCGGGCGGCCGGCGCCGAACCGCCGCGCTGCGGCTTCCGGAAGCACGGTTCGGGCGAATGATCATCGAGGACCTCGGGCGAATTCCCATGTCGCAGCATCTTGCTGCGACGCTGGCGCGCGCCGCGAGCTATGCCGATGCTCAGCAGCATGCGTCGGTGACGCTGGAGCATCTGCTGCTGGCGTTGGCCGAGGACCCCGATGCCTCCGTCGTTCTGCGATCCTCGAACGTCGATCTGGCCCGGCTTGCGGGTGAGGTGTCGACGCATATTGGCCGTATCGAGGATCGCCGCGATCCCAACGCTCCGGGCCAGGTTCTTATTTCTCCCGACCTCAAGAGGATCCTCGAGGCCGCGGCCGCCGCAGCGCGGCAAGGTCGAAGGCCGGAGATCAACGGGGCCATCGTTCTGGCGGCCATCGTCGGAGACGGCAAGAGCACGGCTGCGAACCTGCTGCGCATTCAAGGTCTAACGTTCGAACAGGCGATCAGAGCCTTGCAACGAGTTGCTTCGGCGCCGCGCACGGAACCCGCGCCGCAACCGGCTGGTTCTCGTTCATCCGGTACGACGGAAGACATTCTGGCCAACGCTCGCGAGCGCGTTCAGTCGCGATCGGCGCAGGGCCAGCCCAGGCCATCGCAAGGGCAAGTGCCGCGTGCGCCTGCGCCATCATCATTGCCTGGAGCGCCGATCAATCCTGAGTTTGCCGGTGCGCCGGGCATGGAGGCCGCGCAGCCCTCCGCCGATCCGCGGTCGCCGGTAGCGCCGCAGTGGGAACCGGCCGTTCCGGTTCCTCAGGCTCGTGACGCGACAGTTCCCCATCCGCCGGTCTGGACCGGGCCGCCGCCCGTCGACCGGACGCGACCATCGGAAGAACCCGGTTTTAGGCCGGTTCCCACTGCGGCGCCTGCCGGCGTGCCGCCACCACTTCAGACACCGCCAGGGCAGAGAACGCAACCTCCTTCCGGTCTTGGTTCAGCTGTACCGCCTCCGCCGCTCAAGCCGCATCCCTCGGTCCCGTTCCAGAACGCGCCGGTGCCGGGGAGCGGTCCGCCCGGCGCTTCAATGCCCTCCACATTCGGCCAGCCGCCGAATAGGACCGGCCCGCCTGCGCAGCAACCCCGCGCTCCGCAACCGGGAGCGTCTGCCGGTGGCGTCCCCACCAGTGGTCCATCTAGTGCACCCCGGCCGCGACGCCCAGGCAAGAACGTCTGGGTGGCCGCGGGCCAGTTCGTTGAGAACATCCCGCGGAAAATGCGAGTCGGCGTTTCGATGGTTGTCGAGGCGCGGATCGGGCGGCGCGACGTCAAGGCTATCGCCGAGGGAATGGACGGCGGGGCCGCGATCGTGCGGCACGAAATCACTGTAACGAAGGCCATGTCGGTCAGATTGAGATCGCCGGAAGGCGGTTTCTTCATCGAATCTTCGTCGCCTGAGACGCAGTGGATCGAAGGTGCACCGGGCTTCGATGGAGATTATGCGAGCTGGCGCTGGACCATCACGCCTCGTGAGCGGGGCAAGCAGCGGCTGCAGCTTCTCGCGTCGGCACGCACGGTGGGTGACGACGGGCTGACCGCCGAGACGGCTCTTCCCGATCAGATGATCGAAGTGAAGGTTACGGTGAACTACGCGAAATCCGCAGCACGACTTGCGGGGTGGATGACTGCGGCGGTTATCGGCGGCGTGCTGGCACGATTTGGCGAAAGCATGTTCGTCCCGCTGATCTCGATCCTGCGCGGTGGCGGCTGAGACGGCGCAAGGCGTCAGCTGTGTTCGCGGGCAACGCGGGCCGCCTGTGCCCGCAGTTCGTCGATGCCAGAACCGGTTTCGGACGATGTCGCAATGACAAGCGGATAGGCTGCGGTGTGGCGGGTCAACGCCGTCCTTGTTTTTTCGAGCAGGGTGTTGAGCTCGGTCGGCTTGATCTTGTCGGATTTCGTCAGGACAATCTGGTAGGCGACCGCTGCATCATCCAGCAGCGCCATGATCTCAGAGTCGACCTTCTTGATGCCGTGGCGGGAGTCGATGAGAAGAAAAACACGCGCCAGACGCTGCCGCCCCGCGAGATAGTTTTTGACGAGTTTCGTCCATGCCTCCACCTTCGCCTTCGGCGCCTCGGCGAAACCATAGCCCGGCATGTCGACGACAAGCGGCGACCCTGTTTCCGGGGTGAAGTAGTTCAGTTCCTGGGTGCGTCCAGGCGTGTTCGATGTCCGGGCGAGGCCGGTCTGGCGAACGAGTGCGTTGATGAGGCTGGACTTACCGACATTGGAACGGCCCGCAAACGCGATCTCGACCGGTCCAGAAGGCGGCAGATGTTCGAGATCGACCACTCCTTTGACGAAGGACCAGCGCTGTTCGAACAACGCGCGGCCGTCGTCATGGTCGGCAGGCGACAGCTCCAGGGCATCGTCCGATGCCGTCGTCATCCCTTCGACTCGCTTCGCTGACCGATCAACTTCAGCAGAGGTGCAAACGTGCGGCGCAGATTGGCGCCAAGATGGACTTCGGCCCCCTGTTTGCGGGTGATGTAGTACTGCTGCATGATCGATAGAATGTTGTTCCAGGCCCAGTAGATGACGAGGCCAGCCGGGAACGTTGCCAGCAGGAAGGTGAAGATCAACGGCATCCAGCTGAAAATCTGCTGCTGCACGGGATCAGGCTGCGGCGGATTCAGCTGCATCTGAATCCACATGGTGATGCCCATGATGATGGGCCACACGCCGACATGCAGGAAATCCGGTACGGCAAACGGCAGAAGACCGAACAGATTGAAGATCGACGTCGGATCGGGCGCAGACAGATCCTTGATCCAGCCGATGAACGGCGCATGGCGCATATCAATCGATGTGTAGAGCACTTTATAGAGTGCGAAGAACACAGGAATCTGGACCAGGATCGGCAAGCAGCCGGCCGCAGGGTTTATCTTTTCTTTCTGGTAGAGCTGCATCAGCTCCTGCTGCATGCGCGGCTTATCATCCTTGTAGCGTTCGCGCAGGGACTCCATCTGCGGCTGCAGCTTCTTCATCTTCGCCATCGAAATGTACGACTTGTTGGCGAGCGGGAAGAACAGAAGCTTCACGATCACAGTCAGCGCCATGATCGCAAAACCGAAGTTGCCGAGAATGCCATAGAGCCAGGTCAGGGCATGGTTCATCGGCTTGGTGAGGAAGTAGAACCAGCCCCAGTCGATGATGAGGTCGAACTTCTCGATCCCAAGCTGCTCCTGGTAGTTCTCTATCAGAGAGACCTGCTTGGCTCCGGCATAGATGTTGGTTTTGACGGAAGCCACACTGCCGGCGGCAATGATGGTCGGCTCGGTTTCGAACTCCGCCAGAAACATCGGAAGGCCTTTGCCAGGCGAAGGGGCTTCACCCTGGAGAGTCGCGTCGAACAAGGCCTTCTGGTCGGGAATGATCGCCGAGGCCCAGTACTTGTCGGTTATGCCGAGCCACCCGCCGCGTTTGCCTTCGAACTTCTCCGCTGGATTTGCGGTCGCATCATGAAAAGTGATTTCATGAAGCCCCGCGTCGCCGGGAACGCCGAGAAGACCTTCGTGCTGGATCCAGACGGAGGGCGTTGTGGGTGCCCCGAAACGGAAAAGGCGCGCGTAGGGGCGCAAGGCGACATCGCCTGTGCCCTGATTGAGGACCTCATCCGTAACGGCAAACATGTAGTTGTCGTCCACAGAGATGATGCGGCGGAAGGTGAGGCCCTCGCCGTTGGACCACTCCAGAGTGACAGGTGACGTTGGGGTGAGCGGGCCGGGTGTCTTCGCGGTCCACACGGTGTCGCTGCCGGGCACCTTCACGGGCTTACCCGATGCGTCCCAGCCGAGACGGGCAAAGTATCCACCGGCATCCGACAGTGGAGAAAAGAGCACGATGTTCGGGCTCTTGGGATCGACTGTCTCGTGGTACCGGGTCAGAGAAAGATCGTCGATCGCCGCGCCCTTGAGTGCGATCGTTCCCCTAAGCGACGGCGTCTCGATGGGAATACGCGGCGAGGCGGCGAGAGCTTCAGCGCGCGTCGCGGGCGTTGCAGCTGTAAGCCGATCCGCCGGTGCGATACCGGGAGTCGTGGTTCCCGCAGCGGAAGTCGCCGAAGCATCGCCGGTTTGGCCGGCAACGGGAGCGCGCGGCTTTTCGGCCTGCATTTGGGGACCGGCAACGAAGTAGCTCCAGCCCAATAGGATCGCCATCGACAGGACGATTGCGATCAGAACATTGACCTGGTTATCGGGCGGCTGGCTCTTCATCGTGGCCTCGGTTCAGATGTGAGCCGGCATACGCCGCCGCCCCACGGTATCTCATGGCTGACCTTCATGCCTGTCACAGTCGGCGCACGGGGGCCAAGGGGACATGGGGTCACTGCGTGCTGTACGTGACGGGCTGCTCGTATTGGGTCCGTTGCGGCGGCTGCGGCAGCATCACGGTGTTTCCCGCCGAGGTTTGACCGCTGACGACGCGTGATGCACGCGATGAAACGCACGTTCAAGGTCTTTCTTCAGGCTGTCGAAGGGGATGTCGAATGCGGGTTTGCGGGCGATCAGCACGTAATCGTGTCCCGTCCGTGCCCGTCCATCTGCGACGGCCGTCACAACCGCCTTCAACCGGCGCCGGATCCGGTTTCGAACGACGGCGTTTCCCATCGCCTTGGTGACGGTGAAACCAAAGCGGGGCTGACTGCACGCCTCGGGTTCGTCTGCGCGCGCCTTCGTTTCCAAGACAAACGAAGGACCGGGGCAGCGGTTGCCACCCCGGATGCGCAGAAATTCAGATCGCTTCTTGAGGGTGGTCAGCTTCAATTTCCCACCCGTGCAAATGAGAGCCCTTGATCAGGCCGACAGGCGCTTGCGGCCCTTGGCACGGCGGCGAGCTAGAACCTTCACGCCGCCCGCCGTTTCCATGCGCTTGCGGAAGCCATGGCGGCGCTTGCGCACAAGTTTGCTCGGTTGATACGTGCGCTTCACGGTACTCTCCGTCTTCGTCAGCCGCTCGCCGATCCCAATTGGACGCGTGCTGGCAATTTCTGTTGCGAATTCAATGTACTGCTCGAAACGGCTTCGGAGCCACCGCGCTTACGGCTGGCTCAAGTCCGTTCCGGCAGGAATGGAAGTTGGCTCTCTATAAAAGGGACGCCGGTGCAAGTCAATTGCTCCGGTCCGGAGCGGACCGGGCCCGAGATGCTGCGGGTCTCTGGGAATTATGGCCTAGAAGTGCATAAGCATCTTCATGCCACTTGCGGTCGGCATAACTGCGCCGGTCCGGTTTTTCCTCCATGTGGTTCTGTATCTCTGTCCACGGCCAGGCCGCGCCGTTCGTTTCGACTGCGGGCGCAGAATGCTGTGAATGGCCGGCGGGCGTGTCGTCCCGAGGGCAAGCCGAATCTCGGCCGTGTCTATACGATTGATCTCGCAAGCTGATGGCGGGGACCCATCGGGGACGTCGAGCAGAACCGTCGCGCCCGGCGTCATGAGACATGGAGCATGTGGCATGCAGCCCGACAAGGCGGCTTTGCCGTCTGAGAGTTCGTCGCCGCTCACGCGGCTCGAAGCCGATGTTTGCGTCATCGGCGGCGGTCCGGGAGGACTAGCCGTGGCGACAGGTGCGGCAGCGTTCGGGCGTCGCGTGGTGCTGATCGAGAAAAGCAAGATGGGCGGCAACAGCCTGGGCTGCGGGTCCGTGCCTTCGAACGCTTTTCTTGCGGCTGCGCATCGTGCGCATCAGATCCGCTCCTGCGGTCCTTTTGGTATTGCGGCCTCAGAACCGGAAATCGACTTGGCGGCCGTCAATCGTCACGTCAGGTCCGTTGTCGCGGATATCTCCCGGAACGACAGCGCGGAACGGTTCAAGGCTCTCGGTGTGCAGGTCATCCACGCCCCGGCCCGTTTCACCGGACCCTCGACGATTGCCGCGGGTGATTTTGTGATCGAGGCCCGGCGCATCGTGATTGCAACCGGTTCGGTTCCGGTCATCCCGCCGATCGCAGGACTGGATGGCGTCCGGTATCTCACGAACGAGACGATCTTCGAGAATAGCGTGCTGCCGCAGCATCTCATCATCGCCGGCGGCGGGCCATTCGGGATTGAGATGGCGCAGGCTCATCGCCGCCTCGGCGCTCGCGTGACCGTGTTGGAGGCGCGAAAAGTTCTGGCGCGTTACGACCCTGAGATGAGCGGGCGTCTGCTTGCACTCCTACGGCAGGAAGGCGTGGAAATACGCGAGAATACGAGCCTCACTTCCGTGCAGTCGATGGAAGGCGGGCTCAGGGCTGAACTCAGTGGGCCCAAGGGCATGGACAACATCGAAGGTTCAGCTCTTCTGATCGCTGCCGGGCAGCAGCCGAACGTGTCGGGTCTCAACCTCTCAGCGGCGGGAATCCGTTTCGACAAGTCGGGCATCAGCGTCGATGCCGGTCTGCGAACGAGCAACCGGAAGGTCTATGCCATCGGCGACGTTGCAGGCGGTCCCGCTTTCACGCATGTGGCCGAGTATCATGCAGGCATCGTATTGCGGCGCATACTTTTCCGCCTACCGGCGAAAGCCTCGGCAGACGCCATTCCCTGGGTTGCGTTCACGCAGCCCGAACTGGCCCATGTCGGCTTGAGCGAAGCGGATGCCGCCGCAAGGAAGATCAAGCCTCGCATTCTGCGCTGGTCCTTTGCGCAGAACGATCGGGCGATCACCGATCGGGTAACGGAAGGTCATGTCAAGGTCGTGACCGATCACCGGGGCCGCGTCCTCGGCGCAACCATTCTCGGTGCTGAAGCCGGTGAGCTTATCCAGGTCTGGTCGCTTGCGATTGCTAGGGGTATGGAGGTCAAAGACATTGCGAACTCCATTCCGGCGTACCCCACCCTCGGGGAGGTTAATCGAAGGGCGGCACTGAGGTTCTTCACAGATAGTCCGGCCAATCCACTGTTGCGGCGCGTCATCGGATGGCTTGCCAAAGCCGGGTGATCCCTGGGGCAGGCATCTTCGAGCCTTGGCTGCGGCATAGGAAAAGACTATCTATCTCAATAGAAAACCGCTTAGGGCTGTCTTGGGCGAGCGGCTGACAAGTCGCTCCCGAAGTGTCAAATTCCCGGATTACACGGGAAAGGGACCCTGAGAGTCGTGCTGCAGGATCTGGAACGCCAGAAGACGACCGGTGGCGATGCGCCTGGCCAGCCGACGGGCGGTCTTAGCCAGCGCGCCGGGGCGTTCGCATCGGCTATGCGACAGCGGTGGAATTCCCGCGTCACGTTCAGCCTGCCGGTCAAGCTGCTGATCATCACCGGGGTCTTCGTGATGATCGCGCAGATCCTCATCTTTCTTCCGGCCCTCGCAAGCTTTCGCGTCAACTGGTTGAACGACCGCATCAACACGGCGCTCGTCTCGGCCCTGGCTGCTGATGCCGTGCCGGGACGGGAGGTGCCACCGGCGCTGCGCAACGAACTTCTTCGCACCGCGCTCGTTCGTGCGATCGCCGTCCGGCGAGGCGGTGCCCGGCGTGTGATCCTGCCGCCCGTGCAGGAGATCAATATCGACGTAACCTATGACATGCGCCAGCCGGTCCGGCTTACGCTGATGGATCAGGTAAGCCTCAGGCTTCATCACATCGGTGATGCGCTCGACGTCATGCGATCCGACGGCGAGCGGACGATGCGGGTGATCGGTCTCGTTGGGCCACGGTTTGACGACGTGATCGAGATCGTGATGCCCGAGGAACCGCTGCAGCGGGCGATGTGGCGTTACGGTACGGAGATCTTCTGGCTGTCCCTGTTTGTTGCTCTGGCAACGGCTGCGCTCGTGTACTTCGCGATCAACCAATTGCTCGTGAAACCCATTCGCAAGCTTTCGCGCAACATCGTCGATTACAGCGAAAATCCCGAAGACCCGACGCGCGTGGTCGTTCCATCCGGCCGTTCCGACGAGATCGGCCGCGCCGAGGAAGAACTGGCGCACATGCAGCGCCAGCTATCGCTGCTGCTCAAGCAGAAAACCCGCCTTGCGCAGTTGGGTCTCGCCGTGTCGAAAATCAATCATGACCTGCGCAACATGCTTGCCAATGCGCAGCTGATTTCCGACCGGCTTGCCGACAGTTCGGATCCGACGGTGCAGCGGGTGGCGCCGAAATTGATTGCGTCGCTCGACCGTGCGATCAACTTCTGCAACGAAACGCTGCGTTTCGGCCGGACGGAAGAGACGACGTTGCGGCGAGAGGTTTTTGCCTTGAAGCCGCTCGTCGAGGAAGTCGTGGGAACGCTGCCTCTCAAGCCGGGCGGTCAGGTTATTTTCGACATCGATGTCGATCCTGCGTTGATGGTGGACGCAGACAGAGGGCACCTCTACCGCATCTTTTCCAATCTCGCGCGAAATGCCGTGCAAGCGATCGAAGCAGGCGACGACCCTTCGGCCGGCGGGCGTGTCACGGTGGGTGGAAGGCGCGACAATGAAACGACGGTCGTCGTGGTCAGCGACACCGGGCCGGGGGTGCCGGCGCGGGCGCGTGAAAAGCTGTTTCAGCCGTTTCAAGGCTCGACCCGGCGGGGCGGCACGGGGCTCGGGCTGCCCATATCGGCGGAACTGGCCCAACTGCACGGCGGTAGTCTGAAGTTGCTCGATACGGCAACGGGCGCGGCCTTCGAACTCAGAATTCCCGATCGTTCGGCGCGTCCGGTGCCGTGACATCGTTCCCTGCGCTCACAAAGCCTTACCGGCATGGAAAACCGCGACCAACGGGCCTTGCCGTCACCCCTTGCGCAGCGCGGGGTCTGCCATTAGAAGGGGCGGTCTTGTTACCAAGGCTCGGCCAATCACCGGCCATCCATGTCCTTGGCTTAGAACGCGCCCGTCTACGAATCTGGGGGTCAGAGGTTCGAATCCTTTCGGGCGCGCCATTCTTCAACATAGTCCAGAGTCCAGAGCGTCCTCCCGCGAGCCTGGTCGTAATTCGCGACGGTTCGTGCGGGCTGGTGGGGGCACCGGGCCTCACGTTGTCGGTGGTCGAAATCTCGTGCGCGATGCCATCGGTTCGGCACGGCGGTCGCGATCGAGCTCGGCATCGCGAAGTTTGTGATGTCGAACGCGATGGAAGACCCGGCGTCTGTGACGCTCTCTGGAAAGATCTATGAGCGCGGTCCGCGCCGTCAGTTGAAGGTTCTTTCAAGGCTCGGAATCGGGTGGCGCGCATCCCCGCGGCGGTTCATGCGGCGAACGTATGTGATCTTCGCCGTGGGGTGTTCGGATTTTACTTTCTGTGCGGCGTCAAGCGCGTCCTCGCCTTCGGCGGCGACATGCCGGGCGCGACCATCGAGTTTCAGACCGACCGTGTAATACATGACATCCTCCGGTGGCTTTCGTGCATTGGCTCAAGGCGCGACGTGGCGTGCGGCAGTGGCCGGTAGTGCTAGCCCAATTCTCTCTTCAGTTCGGCAATGCGTGCTTCTGCAAATTGCTCGAGGTCCGGCCGCAGCAGGACGCTCTCCTGCTCGTTGGGATCGGTTCTCGCGATGACAGCCGACACCGGGCGATCGCTGATGTTGACTGGGAGGTGCGGGACGCCGGCAGGAATGTAGACCAGATCTCCCGTCCGCGTATGAATGTGTGGTCACCGTACAGCGTGATTGCCTCGCCTTCGAGCACGTAGAGGGCCGTTTCGTGATTTTCGTGCAGATGGGCCTTCGCCCGGCCGCCGGGCGGGACCGTCAGAAGATGCATGCAGATGGCGTTCGACCCGACGGTTTCAGCCGCGATACCGCAGAAGTACGTAAGGCCCTGCTTGCCATCGTATGACGTATCGGCCCGGATCACCTGGCAGGCTTTGTCACTTGGTTTCAACATGGCTCAAACTCGTGGCCCGTGATTGCTGAAGCCGGCGCCTCGGCTGTCAACTTCCTAAATCGCCATTGGCTGTTTATATTACCTCGTATCGTGGAGGTTCGCATGTCAGTTCGTCCGATTGTTGCGCTCGCAGCATTGGTTGCCGCTCTTGGCCTACCTGCCGCCGCCCAGGAGGCTCCGCCGCCAGGGACGGCGCCGCCGGCTGAGGCCGGTTCCCCGCCTGTCGCTCCTCGAGACGCCGGAACAACAGTGGACGAAACGAACGCCGCGATCGAAGACGCCAAGAAGGCCGCCATCGAGGCCATCGAGAAAGCACGCGAGGCCTTCAAGAAAGCCGTCAGCGCAGCCAAGCAGAATGCTGGACCCGCCATCGATAAGGCGAAGGAAGCAACTCTCGAGGCTCTCGATAAGGCCAAGCAGGTGACGAGCGATGTGCTCGACAAAGCCAAGCAGGCCACTGAGGAGGTTCTGGAGTCGGCGGAAGGCGAGAACAAGGGGGCAGGCAGCGAGACCGTGCCCGCCGATCCCGGTGCGAAGCCGCCACTGCCGGACACGCCCGCCGATACAAATCCGCCGCGCGCGCTCTAACGGGGTTATTTGTCCTGCCAGTCGGTTTTGACTTCGTCGCATTTCGCGGTGACGAAGTCGTTCATGTCGTCGACGACCATGGACCCCAGCACGTTGACGGTGTTGTCCGTGGCCGTTGCGGTCCACATCAGTCCCTTGACGAGCGCCGGTCCTTCGACCTTGCCCCAATTCATCACTGCCTTCACGGCCTTTCCGTTCTCGAACGTGACGGACGGCGTCATCTCAGCCGTGATGCTGGAGGGCGCCTCCCCTTCGTGCTCGATTTCGCAGGCGACTTTGTGCGGATCGAACGTCACCACCAGTTTGTCGGTCGTCAGGGCCTTGGACAGGACCGATCGATCCGCCTTTAAGCCGGCACTGCAGACAACGCGCCCCCAGGGCCACGATACTTTCGCTTTGGAGACGATTTTCTGAAGCTGTTCCTTGCGAAAGCTCTTTTGGATGGTGCAGGCGACGTTGCTGCCGTTCGCCGGATTACGGAACGCCGCGCACAAAGCTGCTTTGCAGGCCCGGCGTCCTTCCCGCTCCGCCAATTCCTCGGCGGTCAGGCCGGTCTTCGGCGCGGCCAGCGTGACGGCCTCTTCAGCAGCCGGGTCCGCTGCGTGACCGCACATCGGCGCGAGCGTTGCGAAGACCAGAATATACAAGATCTTAAGCGGCATTTCCGGGGGCCCTTCTAGTGGACGGCCTTCCGGTTAGAGTTAAAGTCGCTCGGGCCGCCCCGGAAAAACAGGTCGCTTTATGAAAAGGACCGACGCCGAATGACAAGGATGACCATGTTATCCAATCCGCTCCTGTTGGGATTTGAGGAAATCGAGCGGATGATCGAGCGGGCCGGCAAAAGCGCCGGTAGCGGATATCCCCCGTATAATATCGAGCGCATCGCCGGCCAGGGCGCCCGGCCGGAAGCTCTCAGGATCACGCTGGCCGTCGCGGGTTTCACGCGGGCCGATCTCGACGTGACATTGGAAGACAAGCAGCTCATCGTCCGTGGAAAAGCCCAGGACGACAAGGATCGCGATTACCTCTACCGCGGGATTGCGGCCCGTCAGTTCAGCAAGACCTTTCTACTGGCGGACGGAATAGAAGTGCAGGCGGCCGATTTGCAGAATGGCCTGCTGTCGATCGACCTTGTGCGGCACGAACCTGAGCGTCTGGTCCGTAAGATCGAGATCGGCGCGGAGAAAAAGGGCGCGTAGGTGCCACGCCGCTACAGCTATTTCCATTGAATCGTAGGACGATCTCACATCGGTGGTGAACCATCGAGGGCCCGCTCAGGTACACTGTAGCGTGAGACCCCGCCCCGGAAGTGACGTTCGGCCAAGATCTCCTCCAGGAGGATTGTGCGTCATGAACAGCAAGACTACGGAAAAGAAGCCCAAGACGAGCGGCGCGCGGCCATCCGCGACGGCCGTGCCGCCCCCGATGAGCGAGATCGAGCTGGCTCGGTTGGGGGGCGGTCAGGTTGCCTATATCAAGGTCCTCAGTGTCGAAGAGGCGCGCCAGCAGTTCCCTTCGATTGAGGGCCTGCCCGCAGGCATCCGCCTGTTCGCCCTGCATGCTGCGGACGGTACACCGATCGCGCTGACCGACTCGCGACAGGCCGCTCTGAGCCATGCGATGGACGGTGAGCTGGCAATCGCCAGCGTTCACTGACGGGATCGCGCCCGTTGGCACAACGATGACAGGCCTCGGCATAGCCGGGGCCTTTTTCGTGGGTAGCGCTGGACCGGTTTCACCCCCGATAGGATGAGTACTGGCCCTTTGGATTGAAGCGCTCCAGGTACTCCGGCACGATCGACGCAACGGAATGCGGGTGGGATATGCCAAGTCCTGCGAGCGTGCGGCCGTCGTCAATCGCTTTCGCGCTGACGACATTGTCCTTCTGGAGAAGGCGGATCTGATCCAGCGTCACCGGGCGGATCGAGTTGGGAAAGGGTGACGTGAGCAACGCCTGCAATTTCGCCGCCCAGAATGGCAACGGAAGGTAGAACCGCTTGCGCCCAGCGTAGGCCAGCGTCCGGTCCAGCAACTGACGGAACGTGAGGATCTCGGGCCCGCCCAATTCGTAGATCGTGCCGGGTGTGGCTTTGCCGTCGATGGACGCTTTCACGGCCGCGGCGACATCGCCGACGTAGACAGGCTGAAATTTCGTCTGGCCGCCGCCGATGAGGGGAAGAAACGGCGACACGCGCGCCATCGCCGCAAAGCGGTTGAAAAATTCGTCTTCGGGTCCAAAGACGATCGACGGACGGAGAATGACGGCTTCGGGAAACTCCTCCAGCACGGCACGCTCGCCCTCGGCCTTGGAACGGGCGTACTTTGAGTTCGAACGGGCGTCCGCGCCAATGGCTGAGATGTGAATGAAGCTTCTGGCTCCGGCGGCTTTGGCGGCCTTGGCGACCGCGCGCGCGCCTTCATCATGGATTTTTTCAAACGACTGGCGGCCGGTGGGCGCCAGCACACCGACGGCGTTGATCACCACCTCGGCGCCGGCTACCGCTTCCGCCACGGACTGGGGATAGCGGAGATTGGCTTGCACGGCATGAATCTGGCCCACCACACCCATGGGCTGGAGGTACCCGGCCAGATCAGGGCGGCGCGTCGCCGAGCGTATGCGCCAGCCGTCTCTCGCCAAGGCCCGGACCGTGTGACGGCCGACGAAACCGGAGCCCCCGAATATGGTAACGAGTCCCGAACTGTTCGGTGCCTGAGCCATGAGCCTGTCCCTGCCGTTTCCGCGTCGTAGCGATGCTGTCTAGTCGGCGCGGCTGGAATTGACAACGTGACCCGCTGCCACTAAACCGCCGGACGTTGCCCAGATGGCGGAATTGGTAGACGCACTAGTTTCAGGTACTAGCGCCGCGAGGCGTGGAGGTTCGAGTCCTCTTCTGGGCACCAAATTCGTCTGCGTACAGCCCCCTTACAGACGCTGCGCGCTGCTCCGAGTACGTGTGGGATTGAAGTGCGCCGGCCACGAGCGGTCAGGTGTGTCTTGCCATCGCATCGATAGCGGCCCGCAACCATGCCGCCGGAAGGTAGGAGAAAAACTTCCATGAGCGCCCCCGTCATTAAGCTGCACAGGGGTGACCTGCCCGCGAACGTAGGTTTCGGTTCCGCCGTTGCGATCGACACGGAGACCATGGGTCTAAATCCGCATCGGGACCGGCTCTGCCTCGTGCAGCTTTCAGCGGGGGACGGTACGGCGCATCTGGTACAGATCGTGCCGGGCGGTCCGGAGCCGGTACGGCTCAAGACCCTGCTGCAGGATGAAAAGATCTTGAAGATCTTTCACTTCGCTCGTTTCGACATTGCCGCCCTGTACCAAGGTCTCGGCGTCGTTACAGCGCCGGTCTACTGTACGAAAATCGCGTCAAAATTGGCCCGGACCTACACAGACCGGCACGGACTGAAGGACTTGGCGCAGGAAGTTCTGGGCCTGGAACTGTCAAAACAGCAGCAGAGTTCCGATTGGGGAGCGGCCGAACTCACCCAGCAGCAGCAGGCCTATGCGGCGCACGATGTCCTGCATTTGCATGCGATCAAGGACAGGCTCGACGCCATGCTGGCTCGGGAAGGGCGGACGCAGTTCGCCGCTGAAGCTTTCCGGTTTCTGCCGGTTCGGGCTCAGCTCGACCTCGCCGGCTTTGCCGATGAAGACATTTTCGCGCATTGAGTTGCATCTGAGTTGCGCGCCGCCTGACCAGATTGTCACTGGTTTTTCAGAGGACTAAAGGCGGAATGCCGCGGGCCCAGGCTTTTCAAAGTCCCAATGTCACCCAAATTGACGCAGAGTGTGCGCCTGCGTTCAAACTCCCTGCCACATGCGGTCCCGTCTAATCCATGGTGACGACCTTTGATGCCGATCGCACGCGAGGTCCCCTGTCGAGGGGAGGCGATCGTGCGACCGGTTCGGGGATCGTGCTTGCCACGGATCGTACCGACAGCTTCCGGCAGGCCCGGCGGCATACCGCATGGGTCAAGATTTTAAGGTGGGCGCTGCCCGCTTCAGGTGTCGTGATGAGCGCTTTGTACGCGGGTGCGCTGATCGGTTCATCGGACTACTCCGGGACCGCTTCCGGCATTGCACTGCCTCGCATCACGCCAAAAGACCTTGCGATGCAGAACCCGAACTATGATGGCGTGACGGCCGACGGTGGAACGTATCGCGTCGCGGCCGCGCGCGCGCGCCAGGATTTCGATCGTACCGACATTATCGAGTTGGAAGAGATCACCGGTGACCTTATCGCCAAAGACAAGTCGGCCACGAAGCTGACGGCTGTACGCGGGCAATTCAATCACAAGGAAAGTCTGCTGGAGCTGAAGGACAAGATCGAGATCCGTGCAGACAACGGCTTCACCGCGGATCTGACGAGCGCCCTCGTGCGACCACGCGAAGGCCGGATCAACAGCGATGAACCGGTGCGCGTCGGCTTTCCCGCGGGTAACGTGGCATCCAAGCGTCTCGAAATCCGCCAGAAGGAACGTGAAGTGACCTTCGTCGAGGAGGTTGTTGCAGTCCTGACGCCGCCGAAGAAGGACGGTGATGGTGGGGCGGCAAAGGCTCCGGCGACAGATACGCTGATGGGAAGCGCCGAAGGCCCGGTAAATATCGAGGCAGCGCGCCTCGATATAATGGACCTGGACAAGAAGGCCATATTCACGGGCAACGTGCGCGCGGTGCAGGCAGGGTCAGCGCTTCGAACGCCGGAACTGACGGTGAATTACGAGGGCAGTACGACCGCGCTTCCCGGTTCGCAGGTGAACGGCTCGGGCCCCGGCGGTAAACTGACCCGCATTATCGCCAAGGGTCCCTTCGAAATGACCCGGGATAATGGTGATCGTGTCACCGGTGAAACGGCAAGCTTCGATGCCGTCACCGAAACGGGCGTTCTCGCCGGCAACATCGTGATGACGTCCCCGCCGGACCGGCGGGTGACGGCAGATCGCGTGGATCTCGATCAGCGGCGCGACGGGGCGGTGTTGTCCGGCAATGTAGTGTTGGTCAGCGGAGATACGGTGCTCAAAGGGCGAAAGCTCGCCATCGATCGCGCCGGCGGGCGTACGTCGCTGACGGCTCCGCCGATGGCCGGGAGTGGTCCTGGCCGAATCAGCGCGCGTTTCGTGCAGAAGGATACCGGCAAGAAGAGACAACCCCAGCCGGATGCCGCGACCGGCGGCGTGGCGCAATTCAAGACGTCGCCAGATGCACCCGTCGATGTGGAGGCGGACTCGCTTGATGTGGATGACAATGCGCGTATCGCGGTTTTTCGCGGCGACGTGGTGACCCGGCAGGGCGAAGTGACGATGCGGTCATCCGAGATCCAGGCGTACTACACGGGATCGGCGCGGCTTGCCGACACGACAGGCCAGACATCCCAGGGCCCGACATCCCAAGGTCAGACATCCCAAGGTCAGACATCTCAAGGTCAGGCAGGCGGCGGGACCGAGCTGAGCCGCATCGAGGCCAAGGGCGCCGTCGTCGTGACCAGCGAGGACGGACGCAAAGTGACCGGCAGCGCGGCGCGTTTCGACGCCAAGAGCAACTCCGTGGTCGTATCGGGAGACGTCGAACTTTCCCAGGCCGGGACCGTGGTTCGAGGCAGCCGGCTCGTCATCGACATGACGACGGGCAAGGCGACCATCGATACGAGCGCGCAGAATGCCGTTGCCAAACCATCCGAAGGCTGGTCGAGCGAAATTCAGGGAAGCTCGACGGGTGGCCGGCCAAGCGCTATTTTCTTTCCCGACGAGTTGCGGAAAGCGCAACAGCGCAACGGCCAGAAGCCTGGCGCAACAAAACCCCCATCCAACACCAGTGCCCCCGAACTGGACGGATGGAATTCGCAAACCGTTACTCCCGCGGCCAAGCCGTGATGACAGCCGACAGGGCAGGATAGCCGCGCGTGAAGATCAGTTCGCTGTCAGGTCTGTTGAATTTTCCGGCTGCATGGAAGCGGGCGGCGAGCGGGCCGCCGGGCTTTTCAGACCAGGCCTCAGGCTATGGGCGGCATGACGAAGACGCGGAAGCGGTCGACGCTTCGATGGGAGGCGAAGGCTGGCTCACCGTAGTCGACGTGAAGAAGGCCTATCGAAAGCGTCAAGTCGTCAAGGGTGTCAGTCTGGCGGTGGGACGCGGGGAGTCGGTCGGGCTGCTCGGACCGAACGGTGCCGGCAAGACGACTGTTTTCTACATGATCACAGGGCTCGTTCCTGCCGACGCCGGACGCATCACCATCGACGGCCGCGACGTGACGCGACTGCCCATGTACCGGCGGGCACGGCTCGGAATTGGCTACCTTCCGCAGGAGGCTTCGATCTTTCGCGGCCTTTCGGTGGAAGACAACATCATGGCCGTGCTTGAACTGGTGGAGCCGGACCGGCGCCGGCGAAAGGAGCAATTAGACAGTCTTCTGGAAGAGTTCCGGATTACGCGGTTGCGCAAGTCGCCCTCGATCGCACTCTCGGGCGGTGAGCGGCGGCGGTGCGAAATCGCCCGCGCCCTGGCGTCCCGTCCGTCGTTCATTCTACTGGACGAGCCGTTCGCGGGCATCGACCCGATCGCGGTCGGGGATATTCAGGAGTTGGTCCGGCATCTGACCGACCGGGGAATCGGCGTCCTCATCACCGATCACAACGTGCGCGAGACACTGAGCCTTATCGACAGGGCATATATCATCTACGATGGTCAGGTTCTGACGCACGGTAAGCCTTCCGAAATCATACAGAACGAAGACGTTCGTAAAGTCTACCTGGGAGACATGTTCGTTAACGAGCGCTGATGGACGATCGCGACGCTCGAATAGAAATGGTGCCTCGAAGCCGTCATGGCCATTACAACCAAATTGGAGTTCCGGCAGGGCCAGCAACTGGTGATGACACCCCAGTTGCAGCAGGCCATCCGTCTGCTTCAATACTCCAATCAGGAACTCGCCCAATTCATAGAGGGTGAACTCGAGCGGAACCCGTTGCTCGAGGTGGAAGAGGCTTCGCCCGAAACGTCCAGTCCCGCAGACGCTGAAACAACCGAGTCCGCCGACGCAGCCGGCGCCTCCGGCGAACCCGAGACCGGGGAGGAGTGGCTCGACCTCGAGAAGCCCGCCACGGCCGATGCCATAGATACCTTCGACACGGAATTCGAGAACGTCTTTCCAGAAGTCCCGCAGGCGGAGATCGGGCCGGAGTTCAGCTCCTCCCAGTGGTCCGAGGCGCGGCAGCGCGGGTCCTCGTTCGAGGATCAGCCGGCGGATCTCGAGACCTACGCCACATCGGATATTTCGCTGAAGGAGCACCTGGAGAAGCAAGCGTCGCTGGCATTGACGAATTCCGCCGAGCGCCTCGTTGCTCAGTATCTGATCGATACAGTCGACGAGGCGGGGTACCTGCATGCGGATCTCGCAGCCGTCGAAGCGAAGCTTGCAGCGCCTGAAGGTATGGGAGAACGGGTTCTGGCAGTTCTTCAGAGCTTCGAGCCGACCGGGGTCTGCGCGCGGTCCTTATCCGAATGCCTGGCGCTACAGCTGAAGGAACAGAACCGCTACGACCCGCAGATCGCAGCCGTGCTGGACAACCTTGAACTGATGGCAACGCATAATCTCGCGGCGCTGCGCCGGGCCGTCGGCGTTGAGCCCGACGAGCTTGCCGAAATGCTCTGCGAGATCCGAAAGCTCAATCCGAAGCCCGGCTTGAAGTTCGGTTCGGTGCAGGTTCAGCCCGTGGTTCCCGACATCATCGTGAAACCCGGCTCGGATGGCAGCTGGCACATCGAGCTCAACTCGGACACGCTGCCCAGAGTGCTCGTGAACCGAACCTACTATGCGAAGGTGTCAAAGACGGCCCGGAACGAGAAGGACAAGGGTTATCTTCTCGAGTGCCTCCAGACCGCCAACTGGCTGGTGAAGAGCCTGGATCAGCGGGCTCGCACCATTCTGCGGGTCGCCGAGGAGATCGTGCGGCAACAGGATGCCTTCTTTGCCCATGGCGTCCAATATCTGAGGCCTATGAATCTCAAGACGGTGGCCGATGCCATCGCGATGCATGAATCGACCGTGTCCCGGGTCACGTCGAACAAGTACATTGCGACGCCGCGCGGGATACTCGAACTGAAGTACTTCTTCACCTCGGCCATTGCCGCTGCCGACGGCGAGGGGGAGGCGCATTCGTCTGAAGCGGTCCGTCATCGCATCAAGCAACTGATCGATGGGGAAGTCCCCGATGCAGTCCTTTCCGACGACATGATCGTCGAAAGGCTCAAGCGGGACGGCGTCGACATCGCCCGGCGGACAGTGGCGAAGTATCGAGAAGCGCTGCGTATTCCCTCGTCGGTCCAGCGCCGTCGCGACAAGCGTCTTCTGGAACGTGGTGTCGGGGCTTGAGCCTCCGGGTCATGGCCCCCCTTCGCGGAGCGTGCGGCGGGCTGCTGCCTCACCCATCCCGCGCTGCACAAAGTTGTAGACTCGACAAAGGTTTGACAGACGACGCGACACGTAATAGCGTCAAAATGAGCAGCATCGAACGGCACTGTTCGATCAACATATTGATATTGCTGCTGTTGTGCGGTTCGCGGGGGAAGGCGAAGCGGGCAAACGGGTGGGTGGCGTCAGGACTGCCTAAAATCTGAATGAGGCGAAGCTCCGCTCAGGTGGATGCCGGCTACGAGTTCGTTTACGCAGGTGCGGCGAAACGCTGAGTGGCTGAGGCAGGAACTGGTATATTGGAGCGGCGGTTGTCATCCGGTTCAAAGGCATTGTCAAAGTCCGAAGACAATTTGGGTGCAAAGCGGGAATTGTCCGGCGTGTAGCGCCGGAAACCAAACGAGAGAATCGGGGTCAGCTCCGGCGCTCCACGATATCGAGGCTTCGGGGCAAGAGCGTCCACGAGAAGTGGCCGCACCCATCGAAAGAACCCAACATGGAATTGGCAGACATCCTTTCGGCGGATTCGATAATCCCTTCGCTGGAAGTGACTTGCAAAAAGCAAGCATTGAACGAGTTGTCCCTGCGCGCGTCCGAGATCACCGGATTGGATCAGCGGGCGATCTTTGACGCCCTGCTACAGCGCGAACGGCTTGGCTCGACGGGGCTGGGCAGAGGCATCGCGATCCCGCACGTAAAGTTCAAGGCGCTGAAGGGGATCGTTTGCGTGTTCGCACGCCTCGCCAAGCCCATTCCGTTCGACAGCCAGGACGACCAGGACGTCGATCTCATCTTTCTGCTGCTTGCCCCCGAGCATGCCAGCGGTGATCACCTGAAGGCCCTAGCACGCATCTCTCGACTGGTGCGCGAACCCGCGACACTGGAACAGCTTCGCGGCGCGAAGGACGAGGATTCGATCCGCCGGGTTCTGACCGTCTCTGCTGCCTCACACGCGGCCTGAGCGGCGGGGCTCTACGCTCAATAACCGGCACTCAGGGCTGCCAGACCGGCGGCTCCTATAACGATACGCCACCAGCCGAACGGAGCGTAGCCATGCCGGCTGACAAATTCCAAAAGCGTGCGAACGACCACCAGTGCCGAAACGAATGCGGTGACAAAGCCGATCAAGATCGGCGTTGCGTTGGACAGGTCCATCGTCTGCCAGTTCTTGTAAAGGTCGAAGACGAAGGCTCCTGCCATTGTGGGTATGGCCAGAAAGAAGCTGAACTCGGCCGCGGCACGCTTATCGGCGCCGAGTAGAAGTCCACCAATGATCGTTGCGCCCGAGCGAGAGACGCCCGGCATCATGGCCAGGGTCTGAAACAGGCCGATCTTGAAGGACATGGCCGGAGGGAAGGCCATGGCATCGGTATAGCGGGGTTCGATTGCGAACCGGTCGGCTGCGAGGAGCACGAAGCCGCCGAGGATGAGCATGACGCAGATGAGCGCGGGAGTTTCGAACAGGACGCCCTTGATGAAGCCATGCAGTGCGGCGCCGGCAACTGCGGCCGGCAGGAAGGCGATCAGCACCGACAGCGCAAAGCGCCGGGCCTTCGGATCGAACGGCAGGTCTGTCGCCGTTTTCCAGAGCTTGCCGAAGTAGACCGCGAGAATCGCCAGAACGGCGCCAAGCTGAATGAGCACCTCGAAGGCGCGGCCGGGTGAGCGCACGCCGAGGAAGTGTCCGGCCAGGAGAACATGGGCGGTGGACGAGACCGGCAGGAATTCGGTCAAACCTTCGATGACGCCGAGCAGTATGGCCTGCCAAGATTCCATTTGTGTCGAACCTTCTGGTGGCGTGGTAGCGTGACGGGTCCGGTCCAACCGTCCGGAGCGGTACGGACAGCCGTGCGGCCGTCCCACCTGACGCAATAAGCACGACAAGTATTGCGGATTCGCGTAGATCGTGTGGCATCAACCGGGAACGCACGCGTCACTGACGGCTATGACTGTTCTCATCCACTATCCCTTTTGTCCGCGAAGCCGAGCCGTCCGGATTGCCTTGGCGGAACTCGGCCAGAAAGTCGATCTGGTCGAGGAAACCCCGTGGGCATGGTCCGAGGACCTTCTGGACATAAATCCGTCGGGTGAGTTGCCTGTACTTGTCCCGCCAGAGGACACTCCGGTGGCCGGCGCCTATGCCATCAGCGAGTACCTGAATGAGCTCGGGTTGGCGCAGACCAGCGACGCCGGCGGACTGTTCCCGGGGTCCGCCTTCGAACGGGCAGAGATCAGGCGTCTGGTCGATTGGTTTTTGAACAAGTTCGAGAGGGAGGTTGCCCGGGACCTGATCGAAACCAAGGTTATAAGTCTCCTGGCTCCGGCTCACGGCGTCCCGCCGAATGCCGAGACGTTGAGGGCCGTCCGGCACAACCTCAAATACCATCTGCGCTATGTCGATCATCTGGCGCACACGCGGGACTGGCTCGCCGGGCCGCGGCTGAGTTTCGCCGACATGGCGGCTGCCGGCCAGCTATCGGTCGTCGATTATCTCGGAGATATCGACTGGGAACAGCATCCTTCCGCGAAGAGCTGGTACATGCGGTTGAAGTCGCGTCCGGCATTCCGCAGTCTATTGACGGACAGGTTGTCGGTATTGCCGCCGCATCCCAGCTATACCGATCTCGACTTCTGAGGCGACGAGATGCGCCCGCCGCAAAGCGTATCCAAGGACAGTTCGTTGGCATCTGCAGGTAAGCGGATACGGGAACATGCCATCGGTCTGGGCTTCGATACGGTCGGGTTCGCGCGCATGGAGGCCGGCGGTCCGCAGGCCACGCGCCTCAGAGCTTTCCTCGATGCCGGCCGGCATGGCGATATGGAGTGGATGGAGTTGACAGCCGACCGGCGTGGCGATCCGCTCGTGCTGTGGCCCGAGGCGAGAAGCGCGGTCATGGTGGCGATGAGCTACGCGCCGCCGCGCGATCCGATGGACGCCTTAGGCCAACGCGATCTCGGGATTATTTCGGTCTACGCGCAAGGCAAGGACTATCACGAGATCCTCAAGCCCAAGCTCAAGCACCTGGCGCGCGAAGTGGTCGCGATCACGTCCGGCGACGTGAAGGTGTTTGTGGATACGGCACCTCTCATGGAAAAACCTTTGGCCGCGCTCGCCGGTCTTGGCTGGCAGGGAAAGCATACCAACCTCGTCTCGCGCGTGCATGGCTCATGGCTGTTCCTGGGCGCCCTGCTGACGACCGCTGAACTAGACCCCGATGAGCCGGAAGCCGACCATTGCGGCTCGTGCCGTCGCTGTCTCGATATCTGCCCGACAGCGGCATTTCCGGCGCCCTATCAGCTCGATGCGCGGCGCTGCATCGCCTATCTCACGATCGAACACAAGGGTCAGATTGGGCAAGAGTTCCGGACTGCGATCGGCAATCGAATCTTCGGCTGCGACGACTGTCTGGCCGTGTGCCCATGGAACAAATTTGCCGCCGAAGCCTCTGAAATTCGCTTCGCGGCGCGATCGGAAGCGGCCAATCCGCCAATCGCAGAATTGCTGACGCTGACGGATGACCAATTTCGGGCGCGCTTTGCCGGGACGCCGGTGAAGCGGACCGGGCGCGACCGGTTCGTGCGAAATGTTCTGATTGCTGCGGGGAATTCGGACGACCAGACGCTGCTCGGCAAGGTTCGACCTCTCCTCGACGATGCGTCGCCTCTTGTCCGCGGTATGGCGGTTTGGGCTTTATCGCGGCTTGCCTCGGAGGAAATGTTTCAGCATGAGCGTTCCGGCCGGTACGAAGCGGAGCGCGACCCGGGCGTTCGGGCCGAATGGATGACGGAGACGACCTAATGGCGACCTTGTTCTGTTTCGGTCTCGGCTACAGCGCGAAGCACCTTGCTGCGATGCTGGAAGAGGAGGGCTGGCACATCGCTGGTACGGCCCGGACGCCGGATGGCGTGGAGCGCATCCAAGACCTCGGCTACATGGGTTATGTGTTCGATGGTCTGAGCGCCGGGGCCGGATCGGGGCCTAGCCAGGGTGCGGGTCCCGCGGCTCGCCGCGCTTCCCATATCCTGATTTCCGCTCCGCCCGATGCCGGCGGAGATCCCGTTCTGCGCTATCACGCGGACGATATTGCAGCATCGAATGCCGATTGGATCGGCTATCTCTCCACGATAGGGGTTTACGGCGATCACTCGGGAGGATGGGTCGATGAGACGACGCCGGCCACGCCGTCGTCTGACCGGTCACGCCGCCGGGCCCTTGCAGAACAGCAATGGCTCGATTTCGGCCGCGCGTCGGGCAAGCGGGTCGAAATATTCCGTCTGGCTGGAATCTATGGACCTGGCAGCAGTGCAATCGACAGCTTTAAAAGCGGAATGTTGCGATCGATCGTGAAGAAGGATCAGGTTTTCAATCGCATCCATGTCCACGACATTGCGCGCGTTCTTCTTGCGGCGATGTCGCGTCCACATGTTCACGCCATCTACAACGTGACTGACGACGAACCGGCGCCGCCGCAGGACGTCAATGCCTATGCCGCCCAGCTTCTGGGCTTGCCGCCTCCCATCGAGATCGCCTTCGAGGACGCCGCACTCTCCGAAATGGCACGTAGTTTTTATGCAGAGAACAAGCGCGTGCGTAACGACCGGATCAAAACCGGCCTCGGCGTCGAACTGGATTTTCCGACGTACCGCGAGGGGCTTGCCGCCATCGCTGCCGCATCGGCCTGACGGCGACCGTCATTCATTCAGCTGCCATTCAGACGCCATCCGCTTTCCTGCCTGAATTGAAGCGGAATGTGTGGTTGCATTCGTGACGACGGGTGGCGGGCTATGCGGTGCCGATTGGCTGCGTTCGTGGGTGTTGTAGGTTTATCGTTCTCGTTTGCGGTTTTTGCGCAAAGTCCGGCAGACGACATCGCCAACAGGTTCGCCGAGCCTGCGGCTAAGCCGGGCGGAGCAGCCGGCAGTTACGAGCAGGACATGCTCGAGCGGGCGCGCCGGGAGGCGTTGGAACGAGCGGATGCCGATCAGCGGCAGAAGATCGAGTCGGAGGCGCGTCAGAGAGATCTGGAAGCGCAACGTGAAGCCGAGGCACGGGCGCTTTCGGAAAAGCTGAAGCGCGCGGAAGAGGCACGGCAGGCTAGATCTGCACCTTCCCCTGTGGAAGAAACCTCGCAAAGGACTTTCAAGCCGGCCCTCACCTCGCAGGACAAGTCGGTAACGCCGGCGACCGGAAAACCGGGATCGCCGCTGGTGATCAGGCCCCCGCAAGAGCCGGTGAGCGTGTCTGACAGACCACGCGACTCGGCGCCTGTGGGAACTGCGGCGAAAGACCCCGAAACGCTGCCACCTCCGATGGCGCTCGGCCGGCCCGCCGCCGTCCCGCCGTCCGCGCTTCAGGCAACAGATCCGCGGGTGACCATCCTGCTCGTCATGGAACCGGGCAAGAAAGGCATTCGCCGGTTCAACAAGTCGGCCGATCCGGTCGTGTGCGCGGGCCTGACGTGCTTCGTTTCCAACGGCGCGGGTGCGCCTGCAAGCATGATGGAGATGCGCCGTGCGCTCGGGCCGGGGAATACGTTCGGCCAGCGCGCTGGCGCATGCCGTGGCAAGCTCGGTTGTGTCTTCCGCGGCGTGACGCTCGCCGGACCTTATCCGACGATCCAACCCATCGATCTGAAGGTGCTCGTGCATGACCGTCGCGAACCGCGCACGGTTTCGGGCGACACGTCCTGCCACGTTGTTGCGGGCCGGCTTTCCTGCGGCCGGATGGTCGTTGCCCCGGGATATCGCGCATGGATCGTGCCGGAGGGCATTGCGCAGGAGGCAGGGCCGCAGTCTTTGGAGGCCGCCGTGCTGCGAGGTCTCTTGGTCACGCCGCTGCGTGAGGCCGCAGTCAGCCGCTAGGTGCTACGCTCGACGCCTGCTCGATCAATGCAAAGAGGCGGGCGATGTCCTCCGGGCGGGACAGGCGATGGTCGCCGTCGGGCACTTCCGTAATGCGGACGTGACCGCCGATGAGGAACCTTTCGAGTTCCCGGACGTGGCTTGCTGGAACATCCGGGTCCTGAAGCCCCTGTAGAATGAGAACAGGCCGGCCGGGGTCGAAGGGCTGTCTTGCCAGGAGATGGCGCCGGCCTTCCTCAATGAACTGCCGCGTGATCACGTAGGGTTCGCCATAGTTGGAAGGCTGCAGATAAAGTCCGGTTGTGAGGATCGACTGTCGCGCGTCCTCAGGAAATCGCTTCCACATAAGTTCTTCCGTGAGATCCCAGGCGGGAGCGATCAGAACCAGTGCCCGGATCCTGCGCGCTTCGCCGGGGTCCTGCGCCAGAAAACGTTTCAGCAGCAAGAGTGCAATGTGTCCGCCGGTGCTCGATCCGACGAGAATGCGCGGGCCAGGGGCAACTGTCTTGAACACGGCTTCGGCTTCTTCGAGCCACCTGCCGATGGTGCCCTTCTCGAATGGGCCATCGGAGAGGCCATGCCCGGAATAATCGAAACGCACGCAGTCGATACCATTGGCGGCGGCATATTGCGCCAACGCGGTCGCCTTCGTGCTCTCCATGTCAGACTTCAAGCCAGCCAGCCACATAAGGCCAGGCCGCGGGTTTTGTCCCGGCGCACAAGCGTCCCTCCGGTAGGCGATGCGGCGGCGGTCGTCGCCCGTGCCGACTTCGATGAATTGCGGTTCGCGTCCCGTCATCCTATGAGTGCCTGCCACCTCTTGAAGACTGTCTGGAGCATCCGCCTTGGCCCCTCGTGCCCCGACCATACTGCAAATCATACCCGAGCTCGATACGGGTGGGGCCGAACTGTCGACGATCGAGATCGCCGAAGCGGTCATCGCGGCCGGGGGAAGGGCCATCGTATTGACCGAGGGGGGCCGGATGCTCGACCGGCTCAAGGCGACCGGGGCCGACGTCAGGATTTTTCCGGCTGCGACCAAGAACCCTGTAAAGCTCTGGTCCAACGCCGCAACGATCGCAAAGATCGCGAAGGAAGAAAGTGCCGACATTATTCATGCCCGAAGCCGGGCGCCGGCTTGGAGCGCTTTGCTCGCGGCGCGGCGGAGCGGCTGCCGGTTCGTGACAACGTACCATGGGGCATATAACGAGAAGTCCGCGGCGAAGCGTTTCTATAACGGCGTAATGGCGCGCGGCGATCTTGTAATCGCCAATTCGAATTACACGCGCGATCTCGTTCGCGCGCGGTATGGGACGCCCGACGACAGGATCCGGGTCATCCATCGTGGCGTCGATTGCTCCGTGTTCGCTCCGGACAAGGTGAGTGAGGACCGGGTGGAGCGCCTGAGGAGCGAGTGGGGAGTCCGGCCGGACGACCGCGTCATCCTTCATGCAGCCCGGCTGACGAACTGGAAGGGCCAGCATGTCGTGGTGGAGGCCGCGCGTCGCCTCCATGAACAAGGCCGGCTCGACGGTATCGTCATTCTGGCGGGCGATGCGCAGGGGCGGGAGGCGTATGCTGCGGGGTTAAGGGCGGCAATTGCGGCGGGAGGTCTTCAAGACCGCGTTCGTCTCGTCGGGCATGTCAGCGATATGCCGGCGGCGTATCGCGTGGCGGCAGCGTCAATCGTGGCATCTGTGGAACCGGAGGCGTTCGGACGAACGGCGGTGGAGAGCCAGGCGATGGGATGTCCGGTCATCGCCACCCGGATCGGGGCGCCGCCCGAGACCGTCCTGTCTCCCCCCGAGCACGGGCCGCAATCCATGACGGGCTGGCTGGTCCCCCCGGGCGACGCCGGTATCCTCGCGGACGCTCTTTCGCAGGCTTTGAGCCTTGATCCGTCGACCCGGCAGGACTTGGCCGCCCGGTCGCGGGCTCACGCTCTGTCCGCTTTTTCGCTCTGGCAGATGCGTTTTCGAACACTTTGCGTCTATGACGAGCTGCTCGGACCCGGTCTTGCGGCCCGTTACGTTGCCGCGCACCCAAAAAACGATGGTTAAGTCTGGTTGTAGGGTCTTTGGAGCGCTTGACTTGCAACGCTTTCTTCCCAATTCTCCGCCCCACCGGCCGGGTGGGGCAGTCTGATGCCAGTCTCAATCGCCTGACCCGGTTCAAAGCTACGGGCACTGCAACAGCAAGAGGAGTTCGACCCATCCGCAAACCCATGCGAGCCGCGCCGACGCGCGAGCAAACCGGTCCCAAGATCAACGATCAGATCCGGGCCCGTGAAGTACGGCTTATCGACGAAAACGGCCAGAACGTCGGGGTCGTCAACAAATTCGATGCGCTGCAACGGGCGACCGACGCGGGATTAGACCTCGTCGAGATTTCCCCCGATGCAGAACCGCCCGTCTGCAAGATCCTGGACTACGGAAAGTATAAGTACCAGGAGCAGAAGAAGCAGGCTGAAGCGCGCAAGAATCAAAAAATTGTCGAGATCAAAGAGATCAAGATGCGGCCTGGCATCGACGATCACGATTACGACGTGAAGATGCGGGCCATCCGGCGTTTCTTCGAAGAGGGTGACAAGGTCAAGATCACTCTCCGGTTTCGCGGACGAGAGATGGCGCACCAGCATCTGGGAATGGAAGTTCTCAACCGGGTGAAGACCGAGACCGAGGCCGTTGCCAAGGTCGAGAGCGAACCAAGGTTCGAAGGCCGTCAGATGGTGATGGTCCTCGCGCCGAAGTAGGAATACGACCAGACCGGCCGGTGCGAGATCGCGTGCCGCCATCGCGGGACGTTGACGGATCGCCCCGGCGTTCCCATTTACTGGACGAGACGATTCGCCATAAGCGCTCCGGATTACCGGGGCGCTTTCGCGTCTCTTGAGCCAGCATCGGGAAAGGACACCGTCGCCATGCCATTCTCTTCACTCGTTCGCATCCTCGCGCCGGCACTCGCGCTGCTCGCCGCCTCGCCTGCTCTGGCCGACGGACCGGATCTGATTTTCAAGAAGACCACCGTCTGGAAGCTGCTTGCTCCCGACGCCAAGCTTGCCACGTTCGCGATCGACGATCCCGAAGTGGAAGGCGTGACGTGCTATTTCACCACGCCTGAGAAGGGTGGATGGGCTGGTTGGGCAGGACTCGCCGAAGAGCTGTCAAATGTCTCGCTGTCGTGCCGGCAGGTCGGTCCGATCAAGTTCAAGCGCAAGCTCGAACAGGGCGAAGAAGTCTTCAGCCAGCGACGGTCGATCCTCTTCAAACGGATGCAGATCGTGCGTGGCTGCGACTACCAGCGCAATGTGCTCGTGTACCTTGTCTATACGGACAAGATCATCGAAGGCAGCCCGGAGAATTCGACATCCAGCGTCCCGATCGCGCCGTGGGGAGAGACGGCTGCTCCTGCAAAGTGCAGTGACTGGATTTCAGGCTGAAGCGGCAGCGCCGGCTTGCGCCGGCGCCAACCTCACTTCGTTTCCTCGGGAGCGCGGCGATAGACGTCGTCCGTGCGGATGATGTCGTCTTCCCCTAGATACGTGCCGATCTGCACCTCGATCAGTTCGAGGGGAACCTTGCCGGGGTTCTCGAGACGGTGCCACTGGGTGGCGATGATGTAGACGCTCTCGTTCTCGCGGACGAGCTGTTCATTATCTCCGATGACGACCTTCGCCGTGCCCTGTACCACAATCCAGTGCTCCGACCGGTGGTGATGCATTTGCATGGATAGCTTGCCGCCGGGCTTGACGTGCAGAAGTTTGACCTGGAAGCGTGGACCGAGATTGAGGGTTTCGAAGAAGCCCCACGGCCGGTAATTGCGCAAGTGCTGTTCCTGCTCCTTGCGCTTCGTTCGTTTTAGGGTTGCAACGATTTTGCCGACGTCCTGCGCGCGCTCCTTGTCAGCTACGAGGAGGGCATCGGGCGTATCGACGATGATGAGATTTTCGACGCCGAGGGTGGCAACGAGCCCACGTTCGGAGCGCACGTAGCTGTCGGACGTATCTTCCAGCACAGCGCTTCCGTTGGCGCAGTTGCCGTGCGGGTCCTTTGGCGAAATCTCCCAGATCGATGACCACGAGCCGACGTCGTTCCAGCCGATGTCGACGGGAAGCATCGCGGCTGCAGTGGTCTTTTCCATCACTGCATAGTCGACGGAGATATTGGGGCTTTCGGAGAAGCGGTCCCGGTCCAAACGCAGGAAACCCAGATCTTCGGTCGCGTTGGCAAATGCTCCACGAGCCGCATCGAGGATGGCGGGATCCAATCGGGCGACCTCGTCGAGAAACGTCAAGGCATTCAAGACGAAGATGCCGCTGTTCCAGTAGTAGCCGCCTTCAGCCAGATATTTGGCGGCGGTATCCGAATCCGGCTTCTCGCAGAATCTCTCGACTGCGTAGGCTCCTCCGGACTGGGCGATTTCAGCGCCGCGCTTGATGTAGCCGTAGCCGGTGTGCGGGCTGTCGGGTGTGATGCCGAACAGGACAAGCTTGCCTGCCGCGGCAACCGCAGCGGCATGACGGACGGCTTCCGCGAAACGATCCTCTTTTTCAATCGCATGGTCGGACGGCATGACCACGAGGATGGCATTCGGCTGTTCGCGAACGGCGGCCAGTGCCGCAACGGTGATCGCGGCCGCCGTATTCCGCGCGACTGGCTCCAGAATGATTGACTTAGCCTTCAAGTGCGCGCGGTCGAGTTCTTCCTGGACGAGAAACCGGTGGTCGTTGTTGCAGAGGATGATCGGCGCGGAAAAGCCGGCGTCGGGCTTGAGGCGGGCAAGTGTAGAGCCAAGAAGGCTGGCGCTCTGGTCGCCGAAGAAGTTAATGAATTGTTTTGGATACATCGACCGCGACAGCGGCCATAGGCGTGTTCCTGAACCACCAGAGAGGATGACGGGAACAATCGGAAGCATTCGATACCTCTTGAATACCGGGCCGGAGTTATGAAATCACGGCAGTGTAATCGATCTGTAGAATGATAATCCAGCCGGCGTTAGATAAAGGTTATCCTGCGAAGCAAACGCGATGCGGCGGAGGCCGGTGGTCTTTACGACCATCGTCCACCGCCGCCTGGGCATCCGGATACGCGGTACAGGAAACCGGTGCTGAGGGCATTCAAGCTGAAAAGTCTTTCGAACCTGCAAACGCCGCCGGCAGACCCAAATTTTTTCTCACTGTTGATCGGCTGAGGGCGGTGGCAAGGGGGAGCGTCCGGTGTCGAGGAGCCATCGAACGATGGGCACCGTGACCGCGTGAGGCAGCATGCGAAGAGCGAGGACAGCGAGCGTCGGCAGGACGCCCGGCGCGATCAATCCTCGTCCCAGCCGGAACCCTCGGACGATCGATGCTGCTGCCCGTTGCGGTGTCATTGCCGGCAGGATGGCACGGTAGAGCGCGCCTTCTGCGTCCATCCGTGCATGGAAGCGCGTCTCCAGCGGTCCAGGAAGAGCCACCGCGACCCGAACGCCCAGCCCGGAAACTTCCGATCGAATGGCCTCGCTGAGCGAAATCACGAAGGACTTGCTGGCGTAATAGGCGGCCTGATGAGGGCCGGGCACGAGGCCGCCGAGCGACGCAATCGAGAGTATTCCGCCACTTCCACGCGCCAGCATCTCAGGAAGAAATGTGCGGGTCAGACGAGCCGTCGCGGCGATGTTCGTTTCAACGAGGGTTTCCAGTTTTCCTGCTTCAGAGGCAGAAAAAGGCCCCGACAAGCCGACGGCGGCATTGTTGACGAGAACGTCGCAATAGAGCTGCTTGCCTGACAACCAGTCTTTGATGACCTCGCCGGCGTCCGCGCGGCTGACGTCGAGCGAAAGGGTCTCGATCCGCACAAGGGGGAAGCTGGCGGCCAGTCCGGCAGCGGCGTCGTCAAGGCGGGGTTGTGAGCGCGCAATAAGGACGACGGCTGTCGCGTGCTGTGCGAACTGACGAGCAAGCGCCAATCCCAATCCCGAAGAGCCGCCGGTAATAACGACGGCGGGAGATAGGCTCTTTGTGGCAGCGAGCGCTTGAGGTCGGGGCTCCGCTCTGCGGCTCAGCCAGCGCGTTGCCAGGGCTTCGAGGAAATCGATCATCACTGTTGCATTGTGCCGATCGTGCTGTGCGACACAAGCATTGCCGAATTGACTGTGTTCCGGTGTCAGGCTGCGCTCGCCGGCCTGTGTACTGGAGTGCGGCGGCTCCATGCGATTGGAAGCACGCCTGCGGTATCCATCTGGTTGGCTTGCCACAGATCATACTGCATCTGGAGTGCCAGCCAGTGATGCGCGCCGTGCCCGAGCGCGCGCCCGAGCCGCTGCGCCAGATCAGGGGTCACGCCGATGCGCTCAGCCAGGAGGCCGTGCAGCACGCTGGCCTCGATGCCGAGATGATGCGCGAGCCGTGACGGCGTCATCGCCAGGTGAGGCAGTATGTCGACACGCAAAATCTCGCCGGGGTGAAGTGGTGCCGCGTCGGTCGCTTCTGGAGAGCGGAACATCGAAAGTCATCCGTATCCGGCAGCCATAGTCGGCGGCCTAAGACGATATTATTCCGGGATTTTCGACGGTTTTACGGCTGACAATCTGTTCAGGTTTCGCACCTAGCCGCGTGACCGGCGGGGGTCAAGCCGCCGTCGGAGGCGTCGTTCCCCCGGTGTCTTCGCCGCCTTGCTGAGCGCTTGAGGGTGCGCGAATGCGGGCCGTCCTTCTCGCGCGCGGGGATCCTTGCCAGTCTGGAGATTCGAGCGTTGCCTGGTCGGTGAGGCCGTTTTCGGTGCCGTCTTCGATGAGCTTGGATCCCTCAACATCGACGGTGAGAAGATCGGCGATTTCCGCCGCGAGGTTCTCAGCTTCACCGTCCGATCCGGTGAGCGGCGCGCGCCATTCCACCGTGTCGAGAGCGCCGGACACGGGAGACACGGGAGACCACGCGTCGAGAATGACGCCGTCCGCCGTCCAGACGGGGTCTCGCGCCGCTGTCGTGGCGCGGGCGATCCAGTCGCGTGCGCGGCCGGCGTCGTTGTTTTCGGCAAGTTCGAGCCGGGCCATCAACCGTGCGACGCGCCGGGTCAGCTTGTCTTTCAGGAACGGTTGGAGGGCGTGGCGCGCGACACCGTACTCGCGGGCATCGATCGCAGCCGTGGCCCAGGCAATGCCGCTTTCGACATCATGGGGCTTCAGCAGTGCCAACTGCTTGATGCGATCCAGGCGATCGTGCGTGCTGTCGCCGATCCTTGCATGTGCGTAGGCGGCTGCGAGGTCTGGATGTGGCGACTTCGACCACGTCAATTGAATGATCTTGGCGGCCTTGGCCGTCTGGCCCCGTGAGGCGAGGATGCGCCCGGCGACGGCGGCCGCCGCAACGAGGTCGGGAGCCACCGTATGAGCTTCCAAAGCGCAGGTGAGGGCCTTGTCGGCGTCGGCGTCCTCGACGCGCTGCGCTTCAGCAGCCAGCATGAGGGCACGCCGCCGCTCGGCGACCGAGCGTTCCAGATGTCCATTGCGCTTTGCGAGGCTGGCGGTTTCCGCCGCGCCGGCCCAGTCCGCGGTTTTCACCTGCATCTCGAATTTTGCCTCAAGCGGCCATCCGAGCTTCGGATTCAACTTCGCGGCGCGATCGGCGAATTGCATTGCTGCCTCGTGTTCGCCCTCGCGCCTCGCCTCCAGATAAAGACCACGCAGGCCAAGGGGCTCGGTATCTGGAGAACCAAGCATCGCTTCGAATATGCGCCGGGCGGTGGCCCGATCTCCGGTGAGTTGCGCGGCTTGCGCCCTGAGGAGATGGGTCAGTGGTTCGTTAGGAATGGACCGGCGCGCCTGGATCGCGGCCCGAGCTGCCGACGTGCGGTCGCCGGCGCCGATGGCGATCATTCCGCTGGAGAGCGCGTCGAGCCCGCGTTGCTGACGGCGGCGCGTGAGATGATTGCTGATCATGCTCGGACTCGACCAGATTTGACGAAATAGCGACCAGAGCAGAATGATCGCCCCTATCGCGAGTCCTACGATGACCACGGCGCGAAACACGCTTGTTTCGATCTCATAGCCTTCCCACGTGATCAGAAGCCGGCCGGGGTGATCGGCGAGCCAGGCCAGCCCGGATGCAAGAAGCAGGATCGCGACGAGAAAGAGAACCAGACGCACCATCGCAACGCGCTCCTATTCCTTGCTGTCGGCTGACGGCGGTACGGCGGGCGCTGTGAGAGCGGCCTTCAATTCATTCTCGACGCCGGCAAGCGCGGCATCAACGCTTTGACGAGCCGCAACCTTCTGTGTCCAGGACGACAGCTTGGCGGCCGTCTCAGGCGGCAACCTGCCGACTTCGGCCAGTACGTCCGACAGAGTGCCGCTATCCAAGTGCTTCTCTATGCGTGCGATGGCCGCTTCGACGGAGTCGTCGCCCTCCGCCGCATCGGTCTTGCGGACCCGAACGATCGTTCGGGCGCTGGCCAGCATCCGGTCCCACGCCGATGCGTCTGCCGGCACGGAGGCCGCATCGAGCGCAGCCAGAAGTGCCGGTCGAGAGCTCTTCTTGATCTCGGCCAATGAGGGAATACCGCTGGTCTTGAAGGGTTCCAGCGGTTTCAGATCGAGGCTGCCATTCGACGCGGCATTCACGGCATCGAGCTCCTTATCGAAGCTCTTGCCGCTGTCGATGGCGCGCCTCAAGTTGCCGAGCTCCAACGCAGTTACAATGCGTTCGGCATTCGTCTGTCGCGCGCTGTCTCTGCTGAGGACCCCTTCGAGATTTCCTTCGATCTTGGCAACGCGCTCAGCTACGGGAGAAACTGCAGACGAAACATCGGCTGGCTTGGCGAAGCTGGTGGAGTGCTGGTCGAGCGCCGCTTTTACCTCATCGAGACCGCTCGAAACGCGGCCGGATTCTTCCTGGGCTGCCTGAACGGACTTGTCGAGGCGAGCCTGGTCGGCCTTCAGTTTTTCGATCGTCTGCGTCAGACGTGCGACGTCGGACTTGGCGGCATCTTCGCGAATGGCCAGGCGGTCGTCTATTTCACGCGCGATGCCGTCGCGGAGCTTTGAAACTTCACCAGAGAAACCCCGCTCCGCTTCTGAGATTCGAGACGTGACGGCGGCGATGTCCGATATCCGGCTACCGCCTGTCTCAGCCGATGCAGCCGCGGCGAGGGTTTTCAATTGATCCTCGAGCGCAGCGACGCGGTCCTGAACGGCTGAGAGACCGTCCTGACTGCCGATTGCCGACGACAGGCCGTCGGTCTTCTGCTGAAGTCGCGTTTGATCCGACCTCAGGTTCTCGATATCGGCGGCAAGCTTGTCGATTTTGCTGAGCCGCTCCTCGGCAGACTTCATGAGATCGTAAGCGTCGGACTTGGGCGCGGCCTCAAGAGCGGAGATGCGTTTGTCGAGGTCGGTGGCCGTTGCTTCGATCTTGGCAACTGGAGTCGGCGCGCCGATTAGTTGAGCGACGCGATCGCCTCCGAATAGGATGATAGCGCCGCCTGCGGCGCCGGCCGCAATGTGGGTGATGATGCGGGTGAAGGCGGATGGCGACCGGGCGGCCGGAGCTGCGCTCGTCGGCCTCGCCGGCTCGGGATTGGGCGAAGGAGATGCTGTGGTCCGATCCGATCCGGGTTGCGCAGGGGTATCAGCTTTGCTTCCTCCCCCTTTCAACTCCGTCGCCTTCAGATCGAGCGTCGCATGTGGCCGCTTTGGGTCGGCAGGCGGCTGGTCTTTTTTGTCGTAGGGTTTGTCGGTCATCGTCAGCCTTCAGGAATGCAGGCGTTGTATCGCGGAGCGGTGGCCGGGCTTCAAAAATCCTGCGCCCTGCCGGTACGTCTTATGATCATGCCGCGCTATGATTTATCGGCTGAACTTGACGATAAGCTGGCCGCGAGGGCAAGCGTTTGTTCCTCATTCGGCTTAACGGCGATCTTCAGTGCCGGTGGCCCGAGCCGGTTTAAGGCAGCGGCAACGCCTTGCGAAAGACAGAGGTGGGCCAGGGATCGCGCTTCGTTTGACAGGCCGGACGCTTCGACAAGGTCGCACCAGACCTGTGACGTGCGCGGCGACATCAACAGCACCGCGTCGAGCGTTCCGTCGCGAAGCGCGGACGTCACGTCGCCGGGAAGGTGCTCGATGGGTACGCTGCGGTAAACGATGGCCCGCTGCATGGTAAAACCGTGCGGCGCGAGAGCCGAGACCAGATCAAAGGCAACGGCTTCTCCGCTGATATGCAGAAGGCTTCCAGCCTCGGGAGCGAAATGTCGGGCGATCAGCGGGGCTAGTTCCGCCCCTCCGGCATCGCCTTCCAGCGCCACCGTGAAGCCTGCCTCCCGCGCCGCCTCCCCCGTGCTGCGTCCGACCGATATCACGGGAAGGCGCTGGAGGCTGGCGAGCTGACGGTGGTTGCGCAGCGCGTGCACACTGTTGCGGCTCGTCAGAACGATCGCCTGAACGCCGGACGTATCCAGCGCGGGCGCTTCGGTGAGGATACGGAGCAGGGGCGCGATGGTGACGCGATGACCCATCGCCTCCAGCTTACGGGTCGTCCTCGGTGCCTCCGTCTCCGGCCTCGTGACGAGGATATGCATGGGCTAGCCCTGGAGGATCTCCCGGCCACCGCGGCTGAGAATGTCTTCGCCCGCCGTGGTGCCCAGATCGGCTGCAGATGCGGACGGACCGCTGATGGTGCTGGCGACGTGCCGCCGTCCGTCCGGCGACAGCGTCTCTCCATTGAATGTCAGCGTTTCCCCTTCCAGGCGGGCAAGGCCGGCAATCGGTGTCCGGCAGGAGCCTTCGAGGGTGGCGAGGAAAGCGCGTTCGGCTGCTACGCAGATCGACGTCGTGCGGTCGTCAAGCGGTGCAATCAGGCGGGCCGTTTGCGCATCGTGTTCGCGGATCTCGATGCCGATGGCGCCTTGCGCGACGGCCGGGAGCATGGCTTGCGTCGGTACGGCGGCGGTGATGTGGTTTGCTAGACCAAGCCTGCGCAGTCCGGCGCAGGCGAGGAACGTGGCTTCGGCAACCTCATCGCGGAGCTTGGTCAGCCGGGTCTGCACATTGCCGCGGAAACCCACGATCCGAAGATCGGGGCGGATGCGCTTGATCTGGGCCTGGCGCCGCAAAGACGACGTGCCGATCACCGCGCCTTCCGGCAGTTCTTCGAAGCTGCTGTGCTTGAGGCTGATGAAGGCATCGCGGACGTCTTCGCGGGGCAGGGTCGCGCCGATGACGAGCCCGTCGGGCAGTGCCGTCTGCATGTCCTTCATCGAATGAACCGCGAGATCGATGCGGTCTTCGAACAGGGCCTCTTCGATTTCCTTTGTGAAGAGACCTTTGCCGCCGACTTCGGCCAGGGGGCGGTCCAGGATCATGTCGCCGGTGGTCTTGATGATGACGATCTCGAAGGCGTTCTCAGGCAGCCCGTGGGCCGCCATCAAGCGGCTGCGGACTTCATGGGCCTGGGCGAGCGCCAGGGCGGAACCGCGCGTTCCGATGCGGACGAGGCGCTCTTGCACTGCTGTTTCTCCGGGTGGTAGGCGAGGCGAAGGGTTCGTGGTCCTGGCCGCCTTTCTAGCCCTTGCGCCGTACCGTTTGCAAATTCGGCGACGGCTTTCCTACCAGAGTGGTTCCATCGCCGATGATCGACGTGCCGCCAACGGGTTCGCCTCTGATCGTACTCGGCATCGAGACGAGTTGCGACGAAACGGCTGCGTCGGTCGTGGAGAGGCTGCCGGACGGGGCCGGCCGCATTCTTTCGAACGTGGTGCGTTCGCAGTGGGAGGAACACAGGAAATTCGGCGGCGTCGTGCCTGAAATTGCCGCCAGGGCGCATGTTTCCTGTCTCGATCTCCTGATCGGGGAAGCCCTCGCCGGGAGCGGCAGGTCGCTGGCCGAACTCTCCGGCGTCGCTGCGACTGCCGGGCCCGGGCTCGTCGGTGGTCTTGTCGTCGGCATGGTTACCGGAAAGGCGCTCGCGATGGCCTCCGGCAAGCCGTTTGTCGCCGTCAACCACCTCGAGGCGCATGCGCTCACCGTCGGACTGACCGAAGGGTTGCGCGCACCCTATCTTCTGCTCCTCGTCTCGGGTGGGCATACGCAACTTCTTCTCGTGCGCGGGGTCGGTGTCTACGAACGTCTCGGAACCACAATCGACGATGCCCTCGGCGAGGCATTCGACAAGACAGCAAAGCTTTTGGGGTTGGGGCAGCCCGGTGGACCCGCCGTGGAGCGAGCGGCGCGGTCAGGTGATCCGGCCCGGTTCGCTTTCCCCCGGCCGCTGTCGGGCCGCGCGGACGCGCACTTTTCGTTCGCAGGTTTGAAGACGGCCGTGCGCAGGAAAGCGATCGAACTGGTGCCTCTCACCGATCGCGATATCGCCGACCTCTGCGCATCGTTCCAGGCCGCGGCGATGGAGGCCGTGACGGATCGTGTGGGACGGGCCATGGAGCTTGCCGAGCAGAGGCTCGGACCGGGTGCGCCCCGGCGGCTCGTGGTCGCTGGCGGTGTCGCGGCAAACGCAACTCTGCGTGCAAGGCTCGACGCGCTGGTTCGATCACGCGGATACTCGTTGCATGTCCCGCCGGCGGCGCTGTGTACCGATAATGGCGCCATGATCGCCTGGGCCGGGGCTGAGCATCTCGCGCGCGGCGCCGTCGACGATCTTTCCGCGCCGGCACGGCCGCGCTGGCCGCTCGACCAGAATGCCCCTGCGGCAATCGGGGCCGGCGTCAAGGCATGACAGGGGCACGAGCCGCCAGACTGGAAGCCGGAGGTTTTGGCGCGTATGGTCACCGCCCACGAGGGGGAGCGCATGTCGATCGAAAGGTTCGGTGTCGTAGGCGGAGGTGCATGGGGTACGGCGCTGGCCCAGACACTGCGGCTGGCCGGCCGGGAGGTGACCCTTTGGGCGCGCGAACCGGAGACGGCCGACGATGTCAATGTGCGGCATGTAAATCGCGTCTTTCTTCCCGGTGTTCCGCTCGACGAAGGGCTCAAGGCAACGACCGATCTGTCAGCGTTGGCTTCGACAGATGCGATTCTTATGGTCGCGCCGGCCCAGCATGTAAGGGCTATCGCGGCGCAGCTGAGGCCCATTCTCAAGGACAGGCAACCGATCGTCTTGTGTGCCAAAGGCATCGAGCAGACCACCGGCCGCATGCTTGGAGATGTGCTTGCGGAGGTTCTGCCCGATCAAACACTGGCAGTTCTCTCGGGACCGAGTTTTGCCGCCGACGTGGCGCGCGGCTTGCCGGCCGCTCTGACGATCGCCTGCCAGCGCGAGGAAGTCGGGCGCGAACTGGCCGAACGCATGGGGTACCGGCAGTTTCGTCTTTACTGGTCGAGCGACACCGTCGGCGTGGAGATTGGTGGCGCGCTCAAAAACGTGCTGGCGATCGCAGCCGGCATCGTTGATGCCAAAGGCCTCGGCGCGAGTGCGCATGCGGGTCTCGTGACGCGCGGCTTTGCTGAAATGCGCCGGCTGGGTGAGACCCTCGGTGCGCGGCCCGAGACGATGATGGGGCTGTCGGGGCTGGGCGATCTCATTCTTACGTGCGGTTCACCGCAGTCGCGCAACATGAGCCTCGGCCGTGCGCTGGGTCAGGGCAAGTCGCTGTCGGAAATTCTGGGCTCCCGGGTGGCTGTCACGGAGGGCGTCTATACGGCGGCGGCTGCGGTCAGGCTTGCGCGCGAGAGATCCATCGAGATGCCGATTACGGCGGCCGTCCATGCCATCATTGAAGGCCGGGTGTCGGTCGATGATGCGATTGCGGGCCTTATGATGCGGCCGTTCAAAGCAGAAGACTGATCGACGAAAGGACCATCAAATGAAGAAGGCAATTGCGGCCCTTGTTCTGGCGTTCGCGGCAGCCATCGCGGTCATGCCTCCGGTTGAGGCACAGGCGGAGGGCAAGGCCCCTGCGGCGCAGCCGAAGTTGCCAGGTACCGAGGAGGCGCCGGGGTTTGAGGATTTCGAAAAGGGCGATCTCAGTCCTCAAGATATCGAAGAGCAGGAAGAGCGCAGGGAAGACCGCAACGTTCTTTCGCCGAGCATGGAAGACGGGGAGCCGCTTCCGGGGATGGATCCCGACTCCGATCAGTAGCGCTGACTTCGGCCGGTGCGGGCTTTCGGCGCGCGAAGCGGAAATAACTCTTGCGTCTGATCATTCCGGCTGATTGAAATCAGGCGCGCGAAATTCGATAGGAGCATTCCGTGTCCTCACTGTCTTCGCTTAGGTCAATGAAAGTGCTGGCGTTTACCGCCGCCGTTATGTTGAGCCCACTGCCGGCCGCCGCACAGAGCCAATCCGCCATCTGTGACGGGTATGCGCGAAACTACGCGGAGAAAAACTCTCGGGGCAAAGCCGTCGGCGGCGCTCTGACCGGAGCCCTGGGCGGCGCTTTGATCGGCGGACTTGCCAAGGGCAAGAAGGGTGCAGGGACAGGCGCCCTTATCGGTACGGGCGTCGGTGCGCTTGCCGGCGGAGCGAACGAAACGCGCGATTACAACGCGCTCTACGTCCGCGCCTACAACGAATGCATGAACCGCCGCTGAGAACCTCGAGGTCGAACGTGATCAGAAACACCTTTGCAATTCTTGCGGCCGCCGGCTTGGCTGCATTCGCGAGCCGCCCCGCCACTGCGGAAGAGGCTGCGCCTTCGAAGCAGGATATCGAGTTCGTGTTCGTGGCCACCGACACGAACGCCAACGGCGCCATCGATACCGCCGAGATCCTGGAGGATGTGATCGTCGACTTCCGGGACGCGGATACCAATCAGGACGGGTTCGTCGACAAGGCGGAAGCGGGCGAAGAGGCCGCGGGCAGCGAGTTTTCCGATGGCGACACCAACGCGGATGGAAAGATCAGCGTGGAAGAGGCTGTCGCGGAGAAGTTGGTGGACTTCAAGTCCGCCGACAAGGACGGCAGCGGTTCACTGTCCATCGAAGAGGTCACGGCGGCCATCGAAAAGTGACGCGGCTCAGTGGCGGCGCCGTCGTGGCCTATGCGCGGCGACGTGCAGGCCTCTCGCGCTTGGCCTGACCCACTCGTCGCCGAAATGGCGACTAAGGTGCGGCCCGGTGTGCTGGTATCCGTCGAGCCAATTTTGCAGCGAGGGCCGGGGCTGGTTCGAGTCTTTTGACCACGAGCCTTTTGCCCTTTGATCTGGTGCCGCCTGCGTGACTCGAACACGCGACCCCGTCATTACGAATGACGTGCTCTACCGGCTGAGCTAAGGCGGCAAACCGATTGATCAGGCCGCAGGGCATAGCCGCTGCGCCCTCCGATTGCAAGCCTTCTAAGCTGAGGTCCGGCCGGCAGCCGCGGGCAGGGCGGGAAAGACGAAGAAGGGGCCCGAGGGGCCCCTTCCGGTATGCGCGATTATGCCTCCGGGCGCCACGCTCCTGGTGGAACGTGCCCCTCGACGTAGGCGTGCTGCAATGCGTCGAGCTGCGCCCAGAGCACGTTGCATTTGAACCGTATCGCGTCGACGCAGGCCTCCTGCTCCGCACGGGTGCGGGCGTTCTGCTTCACGAATTCGAATGTGAAGTTGGCATCGCGCGGCGCCTGGGAGAGCCGGCGCTTGAAATAAGCCATCACGCGGTCGTTCACGAAGTCATAGTTTGCCAGCATTCCCGCGATGCGCTCGCGGTGAATCGAGGGTGCGAACAACTCCGTGAGCGAGGAAGCCGCGGCGACGACGAGGGGCTGCTCGACGACGAACCGGACATAAGCTTCGACGGCGAAGCGGGTTGCCGGCAGAGCGCCCTGCATGCTGGTGACATAGGCGCGGTCGAAGCCCAGGCAATCGGTAAGGATCAGCCAGCGTTCGATGCCGCCTTCTTCTTCCGGCGGCGTGCCGTCGTGATCCTGGATGCGGTGGATCCATTCGCGGCGGAGGTCGCGGTCGTGAACGCGGCTCATGAAAGCTGCATCCTTGCGCGGAATGGCCTCCTGGTAGCAGTAGCGGTTCAGAGCCCAAGCGGCGACCTGGGGTTTGGTCAGCTTGCCGCCGTGCAGCATCTTATGGAACGGGTGGAGGTCGTGATAGCGCTCGGGACCGACGGCCCGCATCTGCGCCTCGAACTCCTCTATGGACCACGGCTCCGCGGTCACGGCGAAGTCTCTGACGAACTCGTTCATGCGTCTCCTCCAAGTGGGCGGGGTTCGGCCCCCGCCGATGGTTCGTTGATGACGCGCACCCTGACAGATCCCGCTCCTAAGCCTTTGATGCGGGTCAAGAACAGTCGTTCACGCTCGATCACGCATGCGTCAGAACCCGGCCCTGGGATGGGGCGGCCAGCCGGCGCGCCCCGCACTTCCCTAAGCCGTTGAAAGCGGATAGGAAGACCGGGCGAAGTCTCCCAGTGATTTTCAGGATTACGCCCCGATGGTCGCCGTCATTCCAACGCGCGCCGCAAGCCCCGATTTCGAGCCCCCTGTCATGGCTGCGGGCAAGCCGACGCTGGCCGGTCTGACGCGGGCGCGGCTCGCCGATGCGCTGAGCGCGGCGGGCGTTCCGGCCAAGCAACTGCGCATGCGTGAAACGCAGCTTTGGAAATGGATTTACATCTCCGGCGTGACTTCGTTCGATGCGATGACCGATGTCTCCAAAGACCTGAGATCCCGGCTGGCGGAACTCTACACTCTCGATCGGCCGGAGATCGTCGCCGAACAGGTTTCCATCGACGGCACGCGCAAGTGGCTGCTGCGGCTGCCCAAGCGCGGACACGAGGTCAAAGCTCCGGAAATCGAGTGTGTCTATATCCCCGAGGAGGATCGCGGGACGCTGTGCATCTCATCCCAGGTGGGCTGCACCCTGACCTGCACCTTCTGTCATACGGGCACTCAGAAGCTGGTTCGCAATCTCGAAGTCGAAGAGATCGTCGGGCAGATCTTACTGGCCAAGGACCGGATCGGCGACTGGCCCGGCGCGGCGGCTCCGAATGACGGCGGGCTACTTCCCACGGGCGAACGGAAAATCACCAACATCGTGCTCATGGGAATGGGCGAGCCGCTCTACAATTTCGATAACGTGCGCGATGCGATGGACGTGGCCTCCGACGGCGAAGGTCTTTCCATGTCGAAGCGGCGCATCACGCTCTCGACATCGGGCGTCGTTCCGGAAATCGGCCGTTGGGGAGAAGAGGCGGGCACGATGCTCGCCATCTCGCTGCACGCAGTGCGCGACGAGTTGCGCGACACGCTGGTGCCGTTGAACCGCAAGTATCCCATCGCGGAGTTGCTGGAAGCCTGCCGGAACTATCCGGGAGTGTCCAATCCGCGCCGTATCACGTTCGAGTACGTCATGCTGAAAGGTGTCAACGACAGCCTTGCTGATGCGCGGGAACTGGTGCGCCTGCTTGCCGGCATCCCGGCCAAGATCAATCTCATTCCGTTCAATCCCTGGCCGGGCACGCAATACGAGTGCTCCGAATGGGCGCAGATCGAGAAATTCGCCGAAGTCGTGAACAAGGCCGGCTACGCGAGCCCGGTACGCACTCCGCGCGGCCGTGACATTCTTGCCGCCTGCGGCCAGCTGAAGTCGGAGAGCCAGCGGCAGCGAGCGAGCGAGCGGCCGGGTCCGGTCGCTGACACTGGCGGAGCTTGACCGCGAATGATCCTGCGCACAATCGGACGGCTTATTCTTGTGCCGATCGCTTTGCTGCTTGGGGCGGGTACCGCGGCCGTCGTCGCGGTGTTCCTGGGGCTGCAGAAGATCACCGTGGCGATGGCGGGCAAGGAGGGCGGGGCGGAAACGGTCGCGGCCTATTGGGATATCGCGATCCAGGGCGGCGCGCTGATCGCGGCCCTGACGCTGGTTCCCGCGCTCATTGTTGTCATCGTCGGGGAAGTCGCGCGCATTCGTTCGTGGCTCTACTACATGGTGGGTGGCGGCGTTTCGCTCGGGCTGTTACCGCTGCTGGCCCAGTCGCAAATGCCCGACCTCGCCTCGATGCCCCCCGCGGCGCTGTGGCAGGTTCTGGCAACGGCAGGTTTTGCCGGCGGGCTGGTCTACTGGGTGATCGCCGGGCGGACCGCTTGAGCGCCGGTCCGGTGCGTTTCTCGTTCGCCTCCGCGCAGAGGACCTCGTGAATGGCTTGGCGGATTTTTCGCATCCTGGCCGGGTACGTGGCGGCCTCATTGGTTGCGGGGATTACACAGGTGATGCTCGTCGTCGATGCCGGGACGGTCTTCGCATCGCGCGACGGAACCGCCGCGAGCGGTCTTTTGGTGATGATGGCGGCGGCGCAGACGGCCTGCTTTGCGGCGCCCTTCGCGCTGGCCGGCATCGTCCTCAGTGAGCGCCTTGCCATACGCCACTGGGCTTACTTCATGGCCGGGGGTGGACTCGTGGGACTGGCGGCGTTCGTGACGGTGATCGGTTGGGCTGGCGGCCAGGCATCCGCCTATCCCGCCGTCGCTCTCTTCACCGCCGGGGCAGCGGGCGGCTTCGTGTACCGGCTGGTTGCCGGTGGGCCGAGGCCGCAACCCTGATCGGTGCGCCTCTAAAAACGCTCGAAATTTTAATGGGTTATTTTTCTTTGGACGAAATGCGGATTGCTCTGCGGTCCCTTCCACAGTAGATTGTGCGCTGCACAATGGCGCTGTCCAAGCGCGTGGGGTTCCCATGACAAGTGTCGCCGAACAGCAGGTTGAAATCGCCAAGCGCGGCATGGACGCAGCCTTCAGCTACACGAAGGCCGCGATCAACGCCGCGTTCGAAGCGCAAGCTCGGTCGCTTGGTATCATGGCGCAACTCGCCGGAGCCATGATGCCGGCCCCTGCGGTGCGTGAAGAAACCTGGGAATGGTCCGGGGCGCCGAAGCGGCCCCATTCGACGCTGTTCTCGACCGACCAAGACCGTCCGCAGCGGGCCGATCCGGTCTCCGTCTGGATGGAGGCCGTGCAGTCGAGCACCCGCATCTGGTTCAAGCCGGCGCCGTCACCGTTCGCGTGGTGGGCCTGGGTGCCGCAGTCGGCGGTACCGATCACATGGCCCTGGGCCTACGGGATGATCCAGTCGGGTATCCCGGAAAGCGTTGCGTGGCCTCTCGCAGAAGCCAACGCCGCCCTCTTCGACGCCGCGTCAAAGACCGTCCAGGCCGCGAAGCCGGTCTATCCGTTTGCGCACTCTGGGAGTGGCTTCGCGGTTCAGGTCTGGAGCGCGCCGTCGCCGGTTCTGAAAACCCTGCTCGCGGCGGCGCCGGCCTCTGTCATGCTGTGGCCGTGGGTCGATCACGCCGCGTAACCGGTCAGTCCGAGATCACCAAGCCAGGAATGCTGATTGAGTTTCCGCTTTCTGTGGGCGGCGACTGTTCGTCCGTGCCGCTCGCAACGGACGTCGCACCGGTCGATGGCGAAGGGGCAGCTTCCGATCGTGGTTGAGCGTTCGGGGCGTCCGGCGTCGACGCGGCCGGCGGCAGGAACGGGATCGGTCCGCGCGGGAGCATCGTGGGCGGCGCGGCGGCCGTCGCTGCCGGGGCCTGCACAGGTGCGGACGGGGCCGCCGCTTCCTTTGCAACGGCAGGCGCGGCATCGGGCACGGGCACTGCGGCAGCAGGAGCCACGTCCGCGACGGGATTGGTTGCGGTTTGCTCCTTGACCTGGGCCTGAACTGGTGGCGGGGGCGCTGCTGCTGGAGTGGTTGCCGGTTCTACACCGGCAGTTTCGGGTTTCGCCGCCGGTTTCGTTTCGGATTGCAGGTTGGCCGGTTCGGGCGTGGCCGCCGGAGCCGCTGGTGCGGCCGTTGCGGCCCTCTCGGGCTTTGGCTTCGGCTTGGTGGCAGCGGCTTTCGGTTTCTTGTCGCTTTCAGTGGCGAAGACCTTTCGCTCCGCGCAGCGTGCTGGTGTGGTCTTTCCGTCGGCCGTCGGCATCGCAGCCACCCAGGCGCAAGACTTCATGGCCCGGCAGCTGTTTTCCTGCTGCTCTTCACACTTCGGCGTCGCGGCGGCGGTCTTGGGGTCGCCAGGTTTCGCAGGTGGCGCTTTAGCCGCGGCCGCTGGCTGTTGAGACGGAGAGGGCTTTGTTGCACCGGATGCGGGCGCGGCTTCGCCGGGTGTCGTCGTCGCGAGCCACGGCAAATCCTCCGCAGCAGAACCCGTCGGTTGCGCAGCGGCTTTCTTTTCGTCGGCCACCGTAACAGGCTTGGCGGTCGTTTTCGCCGGTGCCGGCTCGTCAGGGATGAAGCCCGGAATCTGCGCCATTGCGGTATTGGTCTGCAGAGAGATCGCGGCGGCGAGGGCCGCGAACACGACCAACTTTCGCAACGCTTTTGGAGCGAACATCGCCGACTTTTCTGCGCCGATCCCCATGGTTCCCCCACAACCGTTCGTTTTGTTGCTGCGACACATAACCCAAGACTCGGGGTCAAAAGCGGGGCAAAGCGGCGTTTTCCTCATGGCAAGTGCCCGCGAGGCGGGAATTCCATCGAGCATGGCCGCGGCGACACAGTTTATTGCGCCGCAAAAAATGTTCCGGCAGGTGGCTGCGTCGGCTTGATGTGTCACTGCCGCCGCCTATAGTGCGCGCGCTTTCCAACCCTTCTCCTCATTTCACCGACAGGACAAGAAGATGGCCGCAACGGCAGGCTCCCCAGGCACGGCATCGGGTATCAAGAAGGTGGTTCTGGCCTATTCTGGCGGTCTCGACACCTCGATCATTCTGAAATGGCTGCAGGAAGTTTATGGCTGCGAGGTCATCACGTTCACCGCCGATCTCGGGCAGGGCGAAGAACTGGAGCCGGCACGCGCAAAGGCGCTGATGCTGGGCATTAAGCCCGACAACATCTTCATCGAGGATCTCCGCGAAGAGTTCGTGCGCGACTACGTCTTCCCGATGTTCCGGGCCAACGCGCTCTATGAAGGGGTCTATCTGCTCGGAACGTCGATCGCGCGCCCGCTGATCGCTAAGAAACAGATCGAGATCGCCCGCAAGATGGGCGCGGATGCTGTCTGCCATGGCGCCACCGGCAAGGGCAACGATCAGGTCCGGTTCGAGCTCGGATATTACGCTCTGGAGCCCGGGATCAAGATCATCGCACCGTGGCGCGAGTGGTCGTTCAAGGGCCGCGACGAGTTATTAGAGTTCGCTCGCGCCCACCAGATTCCGGTTGCGAAAGACAAGGAAGGAGAGGCGCCCTTCTCCGTCGACGCCAATCTGCTGCACTCGTCCTCGGAAGGAAAAGTGCTCGAGGATCCCGACACGAAGCCGCCGGAGATCGTTTATCAGCGCACCATTTCTCCGATGTCTGCACCCGACAATGTCACGACCATCCGGATCGGTTTCAAGAAGGGTGATGCCGTCTCCCTTGACGGTAAGGCTCTTTCACCGGCGACGTTGTTGAAAGCGCTAAACGATCTCGGCCGAGATAATGGAATCGGGCGGATCGATCTGGTGGAGAACAGGTTCGTCGGGATGAAGTCGCGGGGTGTCTACGAGACCCCCGGCGGCACCATCCTTCTGGCTGCGCATCGGGCCATCGAAAGCCTGACGCTGGACCGCGGGGCGGCTCATCTGAAAGACGATCTGATGCCGCGTTATGCTGAGCTGATTTATAACGGTTTCTGGTTTTCGCCGGAGCGCGAGATGCTTCAGGCGGCGATCGACAAATCGCAGGAGCACGTCGAAGGCGAGGTTACGCTCGACCTGTACAAGGGGAACGTCATCGTCACGGGCCGCAAGAGCGAAAAATCGCTGTACTCGCCGACGCTCGTCACCTTCGAAGACGACAAGGGTGCCTACGACCAGAAAGATGCACAGGGCTTCATTAAATTGAACGCGCTGAGGTTGCGGACGCTGGGCAAGCGAAATCGGGGCTGAACGCCGTGAAGGTGTTACTTGTGGGTCACACTGCCCCGGCTGCGGCCAGTCTCGCGGCCGAAAAGTAAACCAGCCGCAAGCATTTGGGATAATAAAAGGGGTTAGGTGGGGTCGAGTCGGCTGCAGATTTGCGGCCGGCCGCACGATGAGAGTTGCGCCAACAATGAAATTCATCCAGCCGCGTCTTGTCTATGCCGCAGCCGCTTTCGGTTTGATGGCGTCGTCGCCCGCCGGAGCGACCGACCTTTTCGGCAGCGGGCCGCTCGACCTTCAGGCCGGTGGGATGGTGCTCGTCACGCCGAAATATGAGGGCTCGAACGAGTACGAGGTTTTCGGCGTGCCGCTGGTTGCGCCCGCGGGAGACAACTCGTTCGGCTTCATTCAGTTTCGCGGCCCCGAAGACATTCGCTTCCGCGTGATCAACTATGGAAACTTCGAAGCTGGACCGTTGACGGGCTGGCGCTTCGATCGCGACGAAAATGATGCGGATCGTTTGAACGGCCTTGGAGACGTCGACGGCGGTATCGTGCTGGGCGGCTATGCGGCTTACCGGCTTGGATGGGTTACGCCGTTCCTGTCCTACAGCAACCAGGTGACGGGCGACGAAACGGGCGGTCTGCTGCGCTTCGGCGCCGA
>JALOTA010000069.1 GCA_025458125.1 Hyphomicrobium sp. | reverse complement strand
CGCAAGCTGCGCAACACGATCCGCTGGATGCTGGGGGCGCTGGCGCATTTCGATCGCTCGAAGGCCGTTTCATTTGCAGACATGGAGCCGTTCGAACTGGAACGGCTGATGCTGCACCGGCTGAGCGAACTCGATCACGAAATTCGCCAAGCCTATGAAGCCTACGACTTCCGCAAGGTCGTGGCGCTGCTGTCGCATTTCATGAATACGGAACTTTCCGCCTTCTATTTCGATATCCGCAAGGACACCCTTTACTGCGAGGCGCCATCGAGCATGAAGCGTCTGGCGGCGTTGACCGTGGTCGATCACTTGAGCGACGCGATCCTGAAATGGCTGGCGCCGATCCTGTCGTTCACGGCCGACGAAGCCTTCCAGCTGCATCGGCCGGACGAGGCGGTTTGCGTACATCTGACGGCGTTCCCGAAGATCCCCCGGGAATGGCGGGACGACAATCTGGCTGCGAAGTGGGACCGGGTGCGCGAGGTTCGCGGCGCGGTGACGGCGGCGCTGGAACTGGAGCGCGCGGCGAAGCGGATCGGATCTTCGCTGGAAGCCGCGCCGGCCGTCTATGTTGACGATGCGGATTTGATGAGCGGACTTGACGGTGTGGACATGGCGGAGGTTTGCATCACGTCGGGTATCGAGGTGATCGCCGGGGCTCTGCCCGCGGACGCCGTGGTCGCCTCTGACGCAAGAACAGTCGGCGTCGTTCCCAAGCGGGCCGAGGGGCGCAAATGCGCGCGTTCGTGGCGGATCACGACGGACGTCGGCTCCGATCCGGACTTTCCGGACCTGTCTGCGCGGGATGCGGCTGCCATGCGCGAGATCGACGGGCTGATCGCCTGATCTTCACCGGGTTAGGCAAACCCGGACCACCACGACAAAAGCGTGTCGGCGGCCAGACCGAGGAACAACGCGAAGCCAACGTCGCGATTGGACCGGAACCGGCGCAGGCAGTTTTTGGGATCGTTCACATCGAGCGTCGAGACCTGCCAGGAGAGCTGCAATCCGACGAGGGCAAGCATCAGGAAGAAGACCAGATGCGCGCCACCCAGAAAGCCCGCAATCGTCCAGAGAACAATGGCGGCTGAGTAGAATGCGCCGACCCAGGTTGGGCTGTCCTCGCCGAACTTCAACGCCGTGGACCTGAGGCCCAGCATCAGATCGTCTTCGGTGTCCTGGTGCGCGTAGATCGTGTCGTAGCCGATGGTCCACGCGACGGCGCCGAAGTAGAGCGCGATCGGAGCGAGTGACAGGGACCCTTCGTCCGCCGCCCATCCAACGAGTGCTCCCCAGTTGAAGGCGAGGCCGAGCACGAGCTGCGGCCAGTAGGTGAAGCGCTTCATGAAAGGATAAACGAGAACCAGCAGCAGCGAGGACGCGCCTAAGAAGACCGTGAACCAGTTGAATTGGAGGAGCACCACTAATCCGATGAAGCCCAGTACGCCGACGAGGACCAGAGCGTCCTCGGGTGTCACCTGGCCGGACGGGATGGGGCGGTTTGCCGTGCGCGCGACCTGAGCATCGAAGTCGCGGTCGACGTAGTCGTTATAAGCGCACCCGGCGCCGCGCATGACGAGTGCGCCGACGGCGAAGAGGAACATGTACCAGAGAGAAGGGTATGGTCGCCCCTCGTCGATCTCGGCCAGGGCCAGAGACCACCAGCACGGGAAAAGCAGAAGCCATGTGCCGATCGGCCGGTCGAGCCGCATGAGCCGAAGATAAGGCCGCCAGCTCTCGGGCGCGAAACGGTCGACCCAGTTGTCATGGGGCGCGTCCGGCACAATTGGGATCCGTGCGGGCTCGGCCGGGGTGGGGGTCAACGTATCGTTCATCAGGCGTCCGTCGTTCGATGGGGGCTTATTGGCGCAAACTAGCTTTCACCGGAGGGGGGCGCAACGCGAGCCAGTGTCCGGGGTCACTCCCATAGGTTGCGATCCCACACCAATCGGCTAAGGACACCCTGGCCGTCCGGGCCGCCTGCCGGCCTCAGCCGTGAGATCTTCATGCCAATTCACGACTTCACCTCCGAACGGCTTTTCGTCGACGCAGCGCTGGCGGCCGATTGCTCCGTGGTCTGCACTCCCGAGCAGTTCAATTACCTCGTCAACGTCCTGCGGATGAAGGCCGGTGCCGAATTGCTCGTCTTCAACGGGCGCGACGGAGAGTGGCGTGCGCGGCTGGAGCCCACCGGGAAGAAGGCCGCCCGGCTCGATCTGCTGGTACAGACCCGGCCCCAGACCGCAGGACCCGATCTCGACTATCTCTTCGCGCCCTTGAAGCATGCCCGTCTCGACTACATGGTGCAGAAGGCGACCGAGATGGGTGCAAGCCGCCTGCGCCCGGTTCTGACGCGGCACACGGTTGCCGAGCGGGTCAATCTCGACCGGATGCGCGCGAATGTGATCGAAGCCGCGGAGCAGTGCGGGATATTGCGCGTACCGGAGGTGCTGGAGCCGCAGAAACTCGTGGTCGTACTCGAACAGTGGGAGCCTTCGCGCACGCTCATTTTCTGCGACGAAAACGCGGATGTCGCGAATCCGGTCACGGGGCCACGAATCCTTCGGGCGGATACGGCAGCCGTAGCGGCCTTGGCGTTGGTAAATGCGGTTATCGGCGACTGCTGACAACGGGCTTGCAGCAGGGCCCCGCTACGTGGATGCAGACGTTCCGGTTCTACCGGCCACCGTGATTTTTTGACAGGTTGCCTCGGCACTTGTCTGGCGGTTGGCCGACCTTCATAAGCTTGCACTCGAACAGGGCGATGTTCGCCACCCCGTTCCCCCTGATGCAAGGACTGCAATGTCAACACGGCAATCCGGACAAGCCAGCGCGATCGTCACATCGAGGGCCGATCTCGTCGCGTGGATCGCGGCCGGGGAAAAGCCCAAGTCCGCGTGGCGGATCGGAACCGAGCACGAGAAGTTCGTCTTTCACACCTGCTGCCTCACTCCGGTGCCCTACGAGGGTCCTGACGGAATTCGTGCGCTCATGGAGGCGCTCGTTCGGCAGTATGGCTGGGAGCCCATTCTCGAGGGGCGCAACATCATCGCGCTGAAGCGGCCGGACAGCGAGACACAGGGTCTGCTCGGCGGCACGATCAGCCTCGAACCTGGCGGACAGTTCGAACTGTCGGGCGCGCCGCTGGAAAATCTGCATCAGACAGCGGCCGAGACGCAGGAGCATCTGCGCGAAGTGCTGCATGTGGGTGAGGGGCTCGGGATCGGTTTCATCGGGCTTGGCTTTTCGCCGAAGTGGACACTCGACGAGACGCCGCACATGCCCAAGGAGCGCTACAAGGTGATGACGCGCTACATGCCGCAAGTGGGCAAGCGCGGGCTCGACATGATGTACCGGACGGCGACGATCCAGGTGAACCTGGACTTTTCCGACGAAGCGGACATGGTGAAAAAGCTCAGGGTGTCGCTGGCTCTGCAGCCGATCGCAACGGCGCTATTCGCCTCGTCTCCCTTCACGGAGGGTAAGCCGAACGGATTCAAATCGCTTCGCAGCGAAGTCTGGCGCGATACCGACCCCAATCGCACCGGTATGCTGCCGTTCGTGTTCGAAGACGGGATGGGCTACGAGCGTTATGTCGATTACGCGCTCGATGTTCCGATGTACTTCGTCTATCGCGATGGCGCCTACGTCGACGTCGCTGGCGCATCGTTCCGCTCCTTCATGGAGGGCAAACTCGAAGCGCTGCCCGGCGAGCGGCCGACGCTGGATGACTGGTCGGATCATCTGACGACGCTTTTCCCGGAGGTTCGGCTGAAGCGATTCCTGGAGATGCGCGGAGCCGACGGCGGACGCTGGCGGCGTATCTGCGCCCTGCCGGCTTTCTGGGTCGGGCTGCTCTACGACGACCAGGCGCTGGATGCTGCCTGGACCTATGTGAAAAGTTGGTCGGCGGCCGAGCGTCAGGCGCTGCGGGATGGCGTGCCGAGACTCGCTCTCGATACTCCGTTCCGAGATACAACTGTAGGACGGATCGCTCTCGATGTTCTGCGTATCTCGCGCGCGGGCTTGAGAAGCCGCGCACGCATCAATCCGCGGGGGCAGGATGAAACCATCTATCTGGAGCCCCTCTTCGAATTGATCCATGACCGGAAAACGGTGGCCGACGACCTTCTTGAGCGCTTTCACGGCCGCTGGAAGGGGTCGGTCGACCCCGTGTTCGTCGAACTCGCGTTCTGAAAGTCATAAACTTTTCTAGTGCCGGGCGACCGGGCTTGCCGCCGGTTCAGGTCGCGTTCATCCTGGTAGAGATAGAAACTGCCTATTGGAGCGTAGGCTTCGCTAACTGGCTGGTGACTGGCCCGGGTGGGTCGCGGAGGATTATCGTGAGCATCAAGACCTGGACATGCGCCGTCGCGGCGGTCGTTGCGGCTTTTGCGGTTCTCACCGCCGGGATTCACATGGCGGGCGGGGACGAGGCATTCGCCAATCAGTGCGCGGCGCAGTGCTACGCGCAGGAAAATGCTTGCCGCAAGGCTACGAGCGATGATCCCAAGTGCGGCGCAGAACTGACCAAGTGTCTGCAGAGCTGCAGGGGTAAGTAATCGCACGGCAAATGAAGAATGCGTCAGGGTGCCTTCCCGGCACCCTGTTGCTTTTTTCACAACACGAAGACGATGAGCCGGGCCGGTCCTTGGGCACCGTGGACGATGCGGCCGCCGATGTCGCCGGTTCGGGAGGCGCCGGAAATGAAATTCAAAGTTCTCGGCAGGTTGCGGCCATAGAGCGTGCGCAGCAGTGCGAGCGTATCTTCGAACGTACCCAGAATAGAGGCTCGTTCGAGCGTCACGAGATGTGTGACGGGAAGAAAGCCATACAAAGCCGGGTTGGCCGGTTCCGACGCCAGCACGACGGTTCCCGTCTCGGCCACGCCGGCGACTGCGCGCGAGAGTGCCGCGTCATCATCTGCCCCGGCCGTTCCGGTGAGCACATCGATACCCGCCGCTTGCCAGCGTAGCGAGGTCAGCGCCGGGTCGTTGACGCGGAGGGTACGTCGCCGCCCGGGCGCTGGCACCAATGCGCGGGCTACTTCTTCGGGCAGTCTGGCTCGTTCCGGTACGTCAACGAGGGTGACGCCCTTTGCGACTGCGGCCGAACGAAAGCGCGTTTCAGCCGTGGCACCGGAACTGCTGAGGCTCTCCGGTGCGGAGAAAACCGGCCATGTGGGCTTTCCAGTGTCCGGCGTGGCAGCCCGGACGCGTCGAAGGATCATTTCGCGGCTCATCGGGGGACACCCCGTTCGGTTTCCGTCCACAATTGCTGGAACGTCCGGCTCTGCGGCGCCGGAAGATCCCGATGCGATGTCCATCCCCGCGCCAGCGGCAGGCGACGGAAACTTCCGCTGGAACGACCGAGGGCACCTGCCATCGCCACGCCAAAGCGAGCCAGCAGATGATAGAGGGCAGGGCGCCGCGCGGCGTAGCTCCAAATGCGCGACAGGAAGCGGGAGGAAATGCTGTCCTGCCCCATTTCATGGACGCGCTCGCGCCAGGTGCGCATTAGTGAAACCAAGGGTATCCGGACCGGGCAAACGCTTTCGCAACTACCGCAGAAGGTGGAGGCTTCCGGCAAATGCCGCGCTTCGGCCACGCCGAGCAGGGCCGGTGTGAGAACCGCGCCGATAGGGCCTGGATAGACCCAGCCATAGGCATGTCCGCCGATGGTATTGTAGACTGGGCAATGGTTCATGCAGGCACCGCAGCGGATGCAGCGCAGGGCTTCCCGCATGTCCGTGGCGAGCATTTCGGTGCGGCCGTTGTCCACGAGGATGATGTGGCATTCTTCGGGGCCGTCGAGATCGCCGGCGCGCCGTGGACCGGTTGCAACGGTCGTGTAGGCGGTCATGTCCTGGCCGGTTGCCGAGCGAGCAAGTACGCGCAGGAGTTGAAAGGCTTCTTCGAGCGTGGGCACAACCTTGTCGATCGTCGCGACGACGATGTGCACGTGCGGCAGCGTCGCGGTGAGATCGCCGTTACCTTCGTTGGTCACGATGATAGCCGATCCGGTCTCGGCAACGAGGAAGTTCGCGCCGGTGATGCCGACATCGGCGGAGAGAAACTTTTCGCGCAGCACGGCACGGGCTTCGGCCACCAGGCTTTCCGCTGTGGCCAGTTCACGGCCTCTCGGCAGGTGGGAGTGGTAGGCGCGAAAATCTGCCTCGACATCGGCCTCGGTCAAATGGATGGCGGGCGCAATGATGTGGCTTGGTGCTTCGCCTCGATTCTGGATGATGTATTCGCCAAGGTCGCTTTCCACGACCTCCAGACCCTGCGCCTGCAGGTCTGCATTCAGAGCGATCTCTTCGCTCACCATGGACTTGCCTTTGACGACGAGGCGCGCCCCGGCTTCTCGGCAGATGTCTGCCACGATGTGCCGGGCCTGTGCTGCATCGCCGGCCCAATGGATTTGCGAGCCCATGGAGATTGCCTTCGCCTCGAAGGCCTCCAGATGGGTCGCGAGATCGCTCAACGTGGCGTCGCGGATAGCGCGCGCCGTGTCGCGCATCGTCTCGAACTCCGGCACCGCTGCGACGGCAGCGCGGCGCTGGGCAACGAGGCCGTCCGGCAGTTTGGAAAGCGCAGCCTGCAATCGGGCGTCGTGCAGCGCGTCCTCTGCATTCTTGGGAAACTGTGCGGCGGACGGCGTCACGTTGCGAACGCCCTGCCGTGGCCGATGGGCGGATCGGCGAGCTCACCGGCGAGGACTTCAGCGACATGGCGGCACGACAAGGCCGATCCGACGCGCGTCGCTTTCCCCGAAATGTTCAAGAGACAACCGAGGTCGCCGGCGAGCAGAAGAGGCGCCTTCGTTCGCTCCGCATCATCGATCTTGCGAGTGACGATCGCGTTCGAGATTCCGGCATATTTTTCCGCGAAGAGACCACCGAAACCGCAACAGGCTTCCGGTTCGCGCATCTCGGTCAATTCTAGACCCGGCACGCGTTCGAGCAGCCGGCGCGGGGCGGTCTTGACGCCGAGCTCCCGCAAGCCGGAACAGGCATCGTGGTAGGTCACAGCGCCGTCATAGCGGCCGGGCGGTTCGTCGAATTTGCGGATGTCGGCGAGGAAGGTGCAGAGTTCATAGGTCTTGGCTGCAAAGTCCGCGGCTTCCTGCCGCAGAGTGGACTCGCAGTCTGAAAGGAGACGCGGGTAGTGAATTTTCAGCATGGCCGCGCAGGAGCCTGACGGCACCACGACGAAGTCACAATCCGAAAAGGCCCGGATCGTCTGTAATGCCAGGTCGAAGGCGGTGGCGCGGTGGCCGGAATTGTAAGCCGGCTGTCCGCAGCAGGTCTGGCGCCGGGGAACGACGACGTTGCATCCTGAAGCTTCAATGAGCCGCGCGGCTGCAAAACCGGCGGAGGGGCGCAGCAGGTCGATCAGGCAGGTTACGAAGAGGCCGGCGCGTGGCTGCACGTTGTCTTGCTCTCAGGAGCGCTTAGGGCGCTCCAAGGCATAGGAGAGAGCAGGACGATTGGCAACGCTATCCGGCGGGGCTGTCAGCCGGCGTGATTTCCGTTCCGGACGGGTTGTTTGGCGAATTGCGGCGCGGATTTCCCGTTGGTCTTGCTCACAGGCTTGGCGGCTGATTCCCAGAACTGTTCACGGCCAAAGTGGCTGCTGAGAAATTCCATGAACGCATCGACCTTGGCGGGCATGTAGTCGCCGGAGGGTTGGAGCGCGTAGATCGCCGTCTTTGAAGAGCCATGATAATGCGGAAGCACGATCCTGAGCTTGCCGCTATCGATCTCTTCGGAGACTTCCCAAAGGCTGCGCAGACCAATTCCCATGCCCGCGAGAAGAGCTTGCCGCGTGAAGTCGGCGGAGTTCGACCGCAGATTGCCTTTTACCCGGATGTCCTGCTGCCCGGCTGGACCTTCGATGAGCCACAAGTCCTGTGCTCCGGCGCTCAGGCAGTTGTGATCTTCCAGGTCTTTCAGTGTTTTGGGCGTACCGCTTCTTTCCAGATAATCAGGCGATGCGACCATGACTCTCTTGTCTGCAGCAAGCCTGCGCGTAACGAGTGAGTTTTCCTCGATTTCACCGATGCGTATCGCGAGATCAAAGCCTTCGCGAATGATGTCGACGTAGTTGTCGGTCAGGTAGAAATCGAGCCGGATGTCGGGGTAATTCGCCAGAAATTGCGGCAGGTGCGGTACGAGGTGGTAGCGGCTGAAGGTGGTTGGCGCCGTTACCTTCAAAATTCCCCTCGGCTTGGTGTTGCGGCGGCTGACGAAGTCGTCGGCCTCGGCGACGAGGCCCAGGATGCCGGTGACGCGCTTGTAGTAGCCTTCGCCGGTTTCCGTCAGTGTGAGTTGCCGCGTGGTGCGCTGAAAGAGACGCGCGCCAAGCCGCTCTTCGAGAATACTGACTCGTTTCGAGACGACGGCGGGTGATAAACCGATCTCGCGGCCTGCCGCCGACATGTTGCCGGTCCTGGCCACGCGTGCGAAGATGTCCAAATCGCTGATTGCGGTCACGACAAAGCCTCTAAAATGATTGCCGAAGGATCGCCCGCAGGGAAGACGACTCAAAACTATTCCGTCGCGCGATAATCAGCTTACGCTTCTAGAGGTAATTAGTACGCGTATCACTTATTCCATAGATTTAAAGATCGCGTTCAGGTTTCAGTCTAAAGTGTTTTAAAAGAACGGGTTTTTGCCAGTTTCAGATGGGTGCTCGACGACTCTTGGAAGGCATACGTAATGTTCCCTATAGCACTCCCTGAACCCCAATTGGCGGTCCTTGCCCGTCGCGAACAGATTGTGGCGGACCTGGTGAAGATCGCAGGTGCGGATGCGGTCATCGCCGACGAGGACGGACGGCGCGCCTACGAGACGGATGCCTTTACCGCCTACCGGCGCATGCCGCTCGCTGTTGTTCTTCCAGAGACGACGGAAATCGTGGCGGAGGTTCTCGCCTACTGCAACCGGAACGGTATCAAGATCGTGCCGCGTGGCGCGGGCACTTCACTCTGCGGCGGCGCGCTGCCGGCCGAGGACGCCATCGTCGTCGGTGTGTCGCGCATGACCAAAGTTCTCGAGATCGATACCGTCGCGCGTTGTGCCCGTGTGCAGACCGGGATCACCAATCTCGCCATTTCGGCGGCCGTGGGGCCCTCCGGATTTTTCTATGCTCCCGACCCTTCCAGCCAGCTTGCCTGCACCCTTGCCGGCAACATCGCCATGAATTCGGGTGGTGCCCATTGTCTGAAGTACGGCGTCACGACCAATAACGTTCTTGGTCTCAAGATGGTGATGATGGATGGCAGTATCGTCGATCTCGGCGGTGCTTACCTCGACGCCGAAGGATATGATTTCCTGGCGCTCGTGATCGGATCTGAGGGCCAGCTCGGTATCGTAACGGAAGCCATAGTGCGCATTCTGCCGCGTGCAGAAGGAGCACGGCCCATGCTGATCGGCTTCGAATCGACCGCCAAAGCCAGCATCTGTGTCTCGCGTATTATCGCGTCTGGCATCGTTCCGGTGGCGATCGAGTTCATGGACCGCCCTGCCATCGAAGTCTGCGAAGCTTTTGCCAAAGCGGGTTATCCGCTCGATGCGGAGGCTCTGCTGATCGTCGAAGTCGAGGGATCGGACGAAGAAATCGCCGACCGCCTGGGATATATCGCCGGGTTGGCGGAAGAACTCTCGCCCTCGTCACTCGTCATCAGCGCCGATGACGCGCAAAGCGCCAAGATCTGGAAGGGCCGCAAGAGCGCCTTCGGCGCGATCGGTCGCAAGGCCGACTATCTCTGCATGGATGGCACCATCCCCCTGTCGCAGCTCACCTACGTGCTCGAGGAGATCTCCAATATCTGCAAGCGATATGGTCTTGGCGTCGCGAACGTGTTTCATGCCGGCGACGGCAACTTGCACCCGCTCATCATGTATGATGCCAACGATGCGCGGCAGGCGGAGCGGGCCGAACAAGCCGGCGCGGATATTCTCAAGCTGTGCGTCGCCGCGGGTGGGTGCTTGACCGGTGAACACGGCGTGGGAATCGAGAAGCGTGACCTGATGCGCGTCCAGTTTTCAGAGGCCGACCTCATGCAGCAGATGCGTATCAAGACGGTATTCGACCCTGAATGGCTCCTGAACCCTGCCAAGGTTTTCCCGCTCGACGGACGGCCCGTCGCATCCGAACGGGAAGAGCCGAGCGCAGCGGCGGCCGAATAGAGACGGGGGCGACGTGACCGACGTCTTCAGGCCGGCGGCCGACTGGGAACTGAAAAGCATTATCGCGCAGTTCGGACAGCAGAACGTGCCCGTGGAGATCACGGGAGCAGGTACCAAGCGCGCCATCGGCCATCCGGTTGCGGCAGGCGCCCTCATCACGACGGCGAGCCTGCGGGGGATTACGCTTTATGAGCCGACCGAACTGGTCATGTCCGCAAGGGCGGGAACGCCGGTTTCGCAAGTCGAGGTCGAACTGGCATCGCGCGGCCAGATGCTGCCGTTCGAGCCGATCGACTTCGGACCTGCGCTCGGCGCGCCGCATGGGCTTCAGACCATCGGCGCGGTGTTCGCAACGAACAACTCGGGCTCACGCCGGATCAGCACCGGTTCCGCGCGCGATCATTTGATCGGGTTACGCGGCGTCAATGGCCGGGCGGAAATTTTCAAGGCCGGTGGCCGGGTCATGAAGAACGTCACCGGGTATGATGTGGCGCGCGGGTTGACCGGAAGTTGGGGAACGCTGGCCGTTCTTACCGAGGTGACGTTCAAGGTTGTGCCTCTGCCCGACGATATCGCGACGATCATCTATACCGGCCTGCCTGAAGACCTCGCGGTCGAACTGATGTCGCTGGCGATGGGCACGCCATACGAGGTCTCCGGTACCGTTCATCTCCCAGCTGCGCACGCGCAACGGCTGACAATTCCTTCCATCGGCACCCCGCGCACATCGCTGACCGCTATCCGGATCGAAAACTTCATGAAGTCGGTTCGGTATCGCAAAGGCCGGCTCATCGAGACGCTCAAAGCTTATGGCACGGCCGTCGAGCTCGATCTGGAAGGCTCGCTCGGCTTCTGGGGCGAGATCCGGCGCTTGGCCTTCGTGCCTTACGCGTCGTCGATCCTCTGGCGGGTTTCGACGTCGCCACGCAAAGCCCCCGATCTCGTCGCCACGCTTCGGCGCCATATGCCGGTCGAGGCGACCTACGACTGGTCCGGAGGGCTCGTCTGGCTGGAGATACCCGATTGCGCCGATGCCGGTGCAGCCGATATTCGCCGGGCGGTCGCGATTGCCGGCGGTCACGCAACCCTCATTCGCGCCAACGAATCCGTCCGCCGGGAGGTCGAGGTTTTCCAGCCCCAGGTCCCCTCGCTTGAAAAGCTGTCGCGCGGCCTGAAGCAGGTTTTCGATCCGCATGGCATACTCAATCCGGGGCGGATGTATCAGACAATCTGAACGCCGCCGCGGCCGACATCGGGAAAGACCATGCAGACGAATTTTACGGCGGAGCAACTGAGCGACGCGCGCCTCAACGAGGTGGACCGCATCCTGCGCCGTTGCGTGCATTGCGGTCTCTGCACGGCGGTATGCTCAACCTATGTCGTGCTCGGCGACGAGCGCGACAGCCCGCGCGGACGCATCTACCTGATGAAGGACATGTTCGAGAGCGCGCGCGATCCGAGCGTTGAAGTGCGCCGGCATATCGATCGTTGCCTGTCGTGCCTGTCGTGCATGACGACATGTCCTTCGGGCGTCGATTACATGCATCTCGTCGATCATGCGCGGGCTTATATCGAGGAACGTTCGCCGCGGCCGGCGAAGACGCGATTCATGAGGCAGTTGCTGGCGCGTGTCGTTCCCTATCCGCGCCGGTTCCGTTGGGCGCTGCGGGCCGCTCCGTTCGCGCGTCCCTTTCGTGGACTGATGCGGCGCACCGGGTTCAACGAACTGGCGACGATGATCGACATGGCGCCGGCGGTTGTTCCGCGCGGGGCACGCTTTTCAGGACCGGGAACGGCTGCCACGAAGTCGGAGCGGCGCGCTCGCGTCATCTTGCTTGCCGGGTGTGCGCAGCAGGTCCTGCGGCCGTCCATCAACGATGCCACGATCCGGCTGCTCGCGCGGCGTGGAATCGACGTAGTGGTCGCCTCTGGTTCCGGGTGTTGCGGCGCGCTCGTGCATCATCTCGGCCGCGAAGACGATGCCAAGGCTCAAGCCCGGCGTAACATCGACGCCTGGTCGAAGGAAATGGGCAAGGGGCCGGTTGATGCCGTCATCGTCAATGCGTCGGGATGCGGTACGGTCGTCAAGGATTATGGCCACATGCTTGCGAACGATCCGGTCTATGCCGAGCGGGCGCGCACGATCTCTGCCATGGCGCGCGACGTGAGCGAGTTCGTGGCCGGCGTCGGGATCGGTGCACCGGAGCGCTGGTCGTCGATCCGGGTCGCCTATCATTCGGCGTGTTCGCTGCAACACGGGCAGGGTATCACGGACGAACCGAAGGAGCTTCTGACGAAGGCCGGGTTCAGTGTGGTCGATGTCCCCGAGGGGCATATCTGCTGCGGTTCGGCGGGGACCTATAACATTCTCCAGCCGGAAATCGCTTCGCAGTTGCGCCAGCGAAAAGTGGCCCACATCAAGTCGACCCGCCCGGACGTTGTCGCTGCCGGAAATATCGGCTGCATCACGCAGCTCGCGGGCGGCATGAGCATTCCCGTCGTTCACACGGTCGAACTGCTCGACTGGGCTTACGGTGGACCTGTGCCGCAGGGGCTGGAGAGCATGGCCACCTTTGTTACGGATGTGCCAAAGCCGAAACGGGTAGCGGAAGATTTCATCGACGCCTGATAACGGCGGTTCAGCGGAACGCCTTGTCGAGGTTGTGAGCCGCATCGAGGCCCTTTACGAAGTCCAGCCCGCGTGCGCCGGCAAGGTTGGCCCCGTCGAGATCGGCGCCGGTGACGTCGGCCCCGGTGAGATCCGCACCCTGGAAATCGACCTTGGAAAGGTCAGCGTGTGAAAGGTTGGCGTCGCGCAGATCGGCACCCGTCATGCGCGAGAATGTCAGAACCGCTTCAGAGAAGTTCGCACGCTGCAGGTTGGCGCCCGAAAAATCGCAGGACTTCGCGACGTTCTTGCGCAGCGTCGTCAGCGTTCCTTCTCCGGCCCTGTCTTCGAGGGGGTGGAAATCAGCCTCGGTGAGGTCGGCGCCACGGAAATCGGCACCGGAAAGCTCAGCCTGAACCTTGATCCCGCGCAGGTTGGCTCCCGAGAACCGGGGAGCGTCGGCCAATTGGCCGCTGAGGTCGGAATAGATCGTGGGACGCAGGATGGTCGCGCCTGCGAGATTGGCGCCGGAAAGGTCGGCACGGATCAGTACGGCACGGTCGAGGCGGGCGGACGAGAGATCCGCACCCTTGAGGTTGGCGCCGGTAAAGTCGGTGCCATAGAGGTCGGTGCGCGCAAGGCTTGCGCCTTTGAAATCGATGGTCGCGAGATCGAGATACGTCAGATCGCGTCCGGACAGGTCGATCCGCTCGCCGGCCTTTGCCCTGTAGAGCTGCTCGGTGATTTCGCGTGCCGTCATGTCGGCTTCGGGTGAGACCAGAGTGAACGTGAATGGCTCGTCCGCAAGGCACGGGCCGGCTATTGCGGCAAGGGCCACCGTGAATATCAAGCTTCGTGCGGTATGCATCATTCGGGCTGCTCCACCGACGATGGTCAGATGGGGACAATTTCCCGAGAATGCCAGATTCCATGCCCGCGGCAACAGCAGCGGACGAGCCGTCACATGGCCATTGGTCGGAGCACGCTTATCGTGACGAGATAACGTTTCACTTCTCCGGCCGGCCGAAACCGCCGCCGGTCGGCGTCTCGATCACCAGGGCATCGCCAGGTTCGGTATCGGCTTCACCGCACCCGCCGATGTCCTCGATGGCGCCGCTTCGGCGGCGGAGAAGGTTTCGACCCGGTTGGCCGGGTTCCCCGCCCTCGAGCCCCGGTGGCCGCACACGGCGGTAGCCCGACAACATGGATACGTGCATCGCCTCGCGGAAGCGCAGGATGCGTCGTGTCCCGTCGCCACTGACATGGCGGCCGCGCCCACCCGAGCCACGCCGGATCGAAAACTCCTCGACGACGACGGGGTAGCGCAGTTCCAGGATTTCCGGGTCCGTCATGCGCGTATTCGTCATGTGCGCGTGAACGCCGGCGGTACCGTCGAAGGTAGGACCGGCAGGCGAGCCCGAGGCGATCGTTTCGTAGTATTGCAGGTGCGCGTTGCCGAAGGTGAGATTGTTCATCGTGCCTTGTGCCGGTGCCAGTTGCTTCAAGGCTGCGAAGATCGCGTTGGTGACGATCTGGCTGGTCTCGGTATTGCCGGCGACGACCGCCGCCGGATAGCCCGGAGAAAGCATCGAACCTTCCGGGATGCGGATCTCGATGGGGCGAAGGCAACCGCTATTCAACGGCATCGG
>JALOTA010000006.1 GCA_025458125.1 Hyphomicrobium sp. | reverse complement strand
ATCAACCGGCATCCGAGCCGAGGTCTCTACTACTTTCTCGCGGCTCTGCCGTTCGTTGCATTGGCCGTGGCCTATTCGATCGGCAGCTATCAACGCCTCAGCGTCAACCCGGCTGACAAGATCCTGCCCTCCCTCACGCAGATGATGACCGCCATGAACGAACTTGTCTTCGTTCAGGACAAGAGAACGGGCGACTATCTCTTCTGGTCCGATACGGCGATCAGCCTCTGGCGTCTTGCCTGCGGCATGGGAATCTCAATTGTCGTTTCTCTCATTCTCGGCATCGCGGCCGGCTTCATTCCCTGGGTGCGCGCACTCGTCCAACCATTCGTGGCGGCCTTCTCTCTGATCCCGCCGATCACCATCCTTCCAATCCTTTTCATCATGGTCGGTCTGGAGGAGACCTCCAAGATCACACTGATAGCCCTTGGCACGGCCCCGCTGATGCTGCGCGCGGTCGCGCTCGCAGTCGAAGAAATACCCCGCGAACTGATTGTGAAAGCGCAGACGCTCGGCGCTTCCACCTGGCAGATGGTGACGCGTGTCGTCCTTCCCCAGGTCCTGCCGAAACTGATCGTGGCGACGCGCTTCGCTCTCATCCCCGCGTGGATCTTCCTGATCTCGGCTGAGGCCATCGCTGCCGTCAGCGGTCTTGGCTACCGCATCTTTCTGGTCCGCCGCTTCCTGTCCATGGACGTGATCATTCCCTACGTCATCTGGATCACGCTACTCGCCTGGCTGATGGACCTCGCTCTTGCCACATTGCAGCGCCGCCTCTTCCCCTGGTTCCAGCCGGAGCAGAAATCATGACGACCGTTGTTCTCGACCGGATATGGAAAGAGTACGGCGATCAGATCGTGCTCGAAAACATCGATCTCAAGATCGAAAGCGGTTCCTTCGTCGCTCTTGTCGGACCCTCCGGTTGCGGCAAGACCACACTGCTCAGAATGCTGCTCGGCGAAGAAAAGCCGACGAGCGGCAGAATTCTCCTCGACGGCGTTCCCCTGAAGCCCGAACCGGACTGGGACCGGGGCGTCGTGTTCCAGCGCTATTCGGTATTTCCGCATCTCACGGTTCTCGGAAACGTCCTCGTCGGGCGCGAGTTCGAACAATCGCGCTTTTTCGGACGGCTCGCCGGGGCAAAGCGCCGTGCGGCGGTTGACGACGCGCGCGCATTGCTGAGCGCTGTGGGGCTTTCCGAACACGAGAAGAAGTATCCGGCCGCTCTGTCCGGCGGCATGCAGCAGCGTCTAGCCCTGGCCCAGGCCCTCATGCGCAAGCCCAAGGTGCTACTGCTCGATGAGCCCTTCGGCGCTCTCGACGCGGGCATCCGCGCCGAGGTGCATGCCCTGATGACCGAACTGTGGATGGAACAGGGCATCACCGTCGTGATGGTCACTCATGATCTGTCGGAAGCGTTCCGCCTCGGCACGCGCGTGATTGCTCTCGAACGGCGCCGCAACCGTCCGGAGGAGAAGGAGCGATACGGCGCGACCATTGCTCACGACATCACGGTATGGCCGCCCAAGAAGCAGAAAGTCCTGAACGGAAGCCCGTTCCTCGGCGCATCGAACGGCGCCACCGAGATTGCACCGCTCAACTAGATGAACACATCTCTCGCGGACAGGGACGGCCCTGTTCCGCTCTCACACACCCCGGGACGGCCCGGACGATCAGCGCCGCAGCCTGCGCGGCCAGAACGAGGGAAACCGGGCCATGTCCGCAACCATTTATTCCGCTACCATCTCATCTGGAAAACACTGGTCGATGATCGTACGGCGCCACACGCGCCTTCGCCTGACCGATCAGGACGGCGGGGCCAATGTCGGGATGCTGTTCTACAATCCGCAGAACCTGACCGAGCGTTACAACGCACCTGATACGCTCAAGTGCCAGCACACGTTCCGGCTCAACGCGGGTCACTGCCTCTATTCGGACATGGGCCGCATCTTCTGCTCGATCACGGAAGATTCCCACGGATGGCACGACACGGTCTGCGGAAACTCCACGAAGGCGAGCATCGCGCGCCGTTATGGCGACGCGCCCTACCAGACCCAACGCAATGACCGTCACCAGAACGGCCTCGATAGCTTCCTGGTCGAAGCGGCGAAATACGGCATGAAGCGGCGCGATCTCGCCGCCAACGTGAACTGGTTCAGCAAGGTCGCGGTCGCCGAAGACGGCGTCATCTCATTCGACCCGTCGCAAGCACGGCCCGGCTCTGTTGTCGAACTGCGCTTTGAAATGGATACGCTCGTCCTGTTGCATACCTGCCCGCATCCGCTCGACCCCGCCCCCGCCTATCCCAGGAAGACAATCCAATTCGAACTCGTCGAAGGCCCGCCTGCCGAAACCAACGACCCTTGCCGGCTTTCGGCTGACGAAAACGCACGTGGCTTCGAGAACATCCGCATCTTCCACGCCTGCGGCTGTCATTGAGGAGGCCGGCACAATGATCAAGGAAAGCCATCTCCAGCCCGAGACTTCGGTCTACCGCAGCGTCGTGCCTGCCGGTGAGTACTGGATGCACTTCGTCCGGAAGGGCGAAACGCTCCGCATCCTCGATCTCGAGGGAAACCAGGCCGCCGATACGCTCTTCTTCAGCGCGGACGACCCGCATGAACGCTACTCGGCCTGCGATACAATCCGCGAACAGGGCAACGTCTTCATTACGGCCGGCACTGTCCTCCTGTCGGACCTCTGCCGCCCCATGCTGACAGTGACCGCCGACACGGTTGGACGCCACGACACCCTCGGCGGCGCCTGCGCCACGGAAAGCAACACAGTCCGATACGCGCTGGAAAAGTTTCCCATGCACGCCTGTCGCGACAGCTTTCTGCTTGCGGTGGCGGAAAACGAACACTACGGCCTCGATAAGCGTGACATCGGTCACAACATCAATTTCTTCATGAACGTCCCCGTGACGTCCAGCGGGGGACTGACGTTCGCCGACGGCCTCTCGGCTCCGGGCAAGTACGTCGAGATGCGCGCTGACATGGACGTCGTCGTTTTGATCTCGAACTGTCCGCAGCTCAACAACCCGTGCAATGCCTACAACCCGACCCCCGTCGAGGTTTTGATCTGGAAGGCGGGGGACTGATCATGTTCAAGAAGGTTCTCATCGCCAACCGCGGCGCGATTGCCTGCCGCGTGATCCGGACGCTCGACCGGATGGGAATTGCAAGCGTCGCTGTTTACTCCGAGGCCGATCGTCATTCGCGCCATGTCTCGCTTGCCACCGAGGCCGTGTGCATTGGACCGGCGGCCGCCGCCCAGAGCTATCTCGACGCCGGGCGCATCCTCGATGCGGCGCGTGCGACGGGTGCTGAGGCCATTCATCCCGGATACGGTTTTCTTTCCGAGAACCCCGAATTCGCGGAAGCCTGCGGCAAAGCCGGTATCGTCTTCATCGGTCCAACGCCTCATCAGATGCGCGCCTTCGGATTGAAGCACAAGGCGCGCGAACTGGCCCTTGCCGCAGGCGTTCCTCTTGCACCCGGCTCGGGTCTCATCGACGGCCTCGAGCACGCCTACAGGGAAGCGGATCGCATCGGCTATCCCGTCATGCTGAAAAGCACGGGCGGCGGCGGTGGGATCGGATTACAGCTCGTCGCCACCAAGGATGAGCTTGCGTCGATGTATGAACGGGTCTCCCGACTGGCGCGCAACAATTTCAAGGATGCGGGACTGTTTCTGGAGAAGTACGTTGCAAAAGGCCGCCATATCGAGGTGCAGATTTTCGGCGACGGCAAAGGCCATGTGGTGGCCCTCGGCGAACGCGATTGCTCCGCCCAGCGCCGCAACCAGAAGGTCGTTGAAGAAACGCCCGCTCCCGGATTGTCCAGCGCGACGCGAAGCGCACTCTGGAACACCGCCATCTCGCTTGGAAAATCCGTCGATTACGCCAGCGCGGGAACGGTCGAATTCCTCTACGACGACGAAACCGATGCGTTCTACTTCCTCGAAGTCAACACCCGTCTGCAGGTCGAACATGGAGTGACCGAGGAGGTCACGGGCATCGATCTCGTGGAGTGGATGGTGCGTCAGGCCGCGGGGGAATGCCCGGTGCTCGACCAGTCGCGGATAAAGCCCTGTGGGGCATCCATCCAGGTCCGCCTCTACGCAGAAGATCCCGGCCGCGACTTCCGCCCGAGCGCCGGCCTGCTCACCCACGTGTCGTGGCCGCCGGATACTCGCATCGAGACCTGGGTCGAAAGCGGCAGCGAGGTGTCCCCCTTCTATGATCCGATGATTGCCAAGATCATCACGCGCGGCGCAACGCGCGAGGAAGCCATCGCAAAGCTGCAAGCCGCCCTCGACGAAACGCGCATCGGCGGCCTGGAAACCAACCTCGATTATCTCCGCCAGATCGCCGCGTCGGACATCCTTGCCGATGGCGCCATGCTGACGAGCACGCTCGCATCGGTTCCCTACCGGGCAGCGACGGTCGAGGTCCTCACACCCGGAACCCAGTCGACCATTCAGGACTGGCCGGGACGGACCGGGTACTGGGCAGTCGGCGTCCCGCCATCCGGTCCCATGGACCACTTGTCCTTCCGGCTGGCCAACAAGCTGGTCGCAAATGCAGAAGGAGCACCAGCTCTCGAAATCACCCTGGCCGGTCCAGCGCTCAAGTTCAACACCGCCACCTGGATCGCGCTCACGGGTGCCGAGATCCCAGCGACCCTCGACGGCAAATCCGTCGCGATGTGGCAGCCCGTTGCAGTCCAGGCCGGCTCCACGCTCAAAATTGGAACCGTGACTGGAGCGGGGGCGCGCGCTTATCTCGCCGTTCAGGGCGGCTTCGATGTCCCATTGTACTTGGGCAGCGCGGCCACGTTCACCCTGGGCAAATTCGGCGGACATGGCGGACGAGCACTTCTGCCGGGTGATGTTCTGCACGTAGCTGGGCCCTGGTCGGCCGAACCCGCCGGCTGCATTCTCCCACAATCGTTGCCTCAATCGCTTCGGCCGTCGATGGCCCATACCTGGAACATCGGCGTTCTTTACGGACCCCACGGCGCGCCCGATTTTTTCACCGACGGCGACATCGCCATGTTCTTCGGCACCGATTGGGAGGTGCATTACAATTCCAACCCCACGGGCGTCCGCCTCATCGGTCCCAAACCCCAATGGGCACGACCGGACGGTGGCGAGGCAGGGCTGCACCCCAGCAATATCCACGATAACGCCTACGCCATCGGCGCCATCGACTTCACAGGTGACATGCCGGTGATCCTTGGACCCGACGGACCATCACTCGGCGGTTTCGTCTGCCCCGCGACCATCGTCGCTGCCGAGCTTTGGAAACTTGGCCAGCTACGCCCCGGCGACAAGGTCCGCTTCGTCCGCTTGACGCCACAGGAAGCGGCGCGCTGCGAAGCAATTCAGAACGCCGAAATCGGCACGCTGATGCCCGTCTTGACCGTATTCGAACCCGATCCTGCACAACTGGGTGCCGACGACTGCGTCGTTGCGGCGCTGGAGGCCGAGCAAGGGCGCCCGCGCGTCGTCATGCGCCGTGCGGGGGACAAATATCTTCTCGTCGAGTATGGCGATCTCGTTCTCGATCTCGAACTACGCTTCCGTGTTCATCTTTTGATGACAAGACTCCAGGAGCGGCGGTTGACCGGCATTCTCGATCTCACGCCGGGAATCCGGTCGCTGCAGATCCACTACGACAGCCTCGTTCTTCCACTGGCATCGCTTCTCGCCACACTCTCGGAAATCGAGGAGAGCATGGGCGATACCGGCGAAATCGAGGTGCCGTCGCGCATTGTCCATATGCCTCTCTCCTGGGACGATCCGCAGACGCGGCTGGCCATCGACAAATACACCCAGTCGGTCCGCGCCGACGCCCCATGGTGTCCGTCGAACATCGAGTTCATCCGGCGCATCAACGGGCTGGACAGCATCGAGGACGTCAAGCGGATCGTCCATGATGCCAGCTACCTCGTGCTCGGACTGGGCGATGTCTATCTCGGCGCTCCCGTCGCGACACCCGTCGATCCGCGTCACCGTCTGGTGACCACAAAATACAATCCCGCGCGAACTTGGACACCCGAGAATGCGGTCGGCATCGGCGGCGCCTACATGTGCGTCTATGGCATGGAGGGCCCGGGCGGATACCAATTCGTCGGGCGAACGGCGCAAGTCTGGAACCGTTTCCATGTGACGCGTGAATTCGAGCCTGAAAAGCCCTGGCTTCTGCGATTCTTCGATCAAATCCGGTTCTACGAGATCTCCAGTGACGACCTGCTGAAATTTCGCGATGATTTTCCTTACGGGAAAGCCGGCATTAAGATCGAGGAAACGTCCTTTTCTCTCTCAGACTATCGAAAATTCCTGGCCGATCAGGCGCAGTCCATCGGCGCATTCAAGGCGGCGCAACAGGCCGCCTTCGAAGCTGAGCGCGCGCGCTGGCAGGATGCGGATCGCGCGGGCGCCGTGCTGAACGACGTGACGACGGCCGGCGCGGACGACGATCTCATTCTTCCAGGCCACACGGCGGTACAGAGCCCCGTTCCAGGTGCGGTGTGGAAAATCGCGGTCGAACCGGGCCGGCGCGTCGCGGCCGGCGACGTCCTCGTCATCGTCGAATCCATGAAGATGGAAATGCTGGTGCATGCCCCTAACGACGGGATCGTGCATGAACTGAAGTGCAGCGAAGGCCGCGCCGTTTCACTCGGTCAAACGCTGGTGATCCTGTCGGAGTGCGCGGCATGAAAATGTCTCTCGACATTGCGTCGCTGAACGCGGCCTACGCAGCCGGAACGTTGACGCCGGAAACCGTGCTCGCCGAGATCTACACCCGCATCGAAGTCGAAGGCGAACGCCCCGTATGGATCAGCCTCTTTTCGCGCAAGGAGGCCCTGGCAAAACTGAAAGCGGCTCCGAAAGGGCCGCTTTGGGGCATTCCTTTCGCGGTCAAGGACAACATCGACGTAGCAGGCCTTCCGACCACATGCGCATGCCCGGAGTTCGCCTATACGCCGGAACGCAGCGCCAGTGTGGTTGAACGCCTCGAGGCCGCGGGCGCCATTGCCATCGGCAAGACCAACATGGATCAATTCGCAACGGGTCTGGTCGGAACCCGGACGCCTTACGGAACTCCCACGAGCGTCTTCGACCCGGACTACATTTCGGGAGGATCCAGTTCCGGGTCCGCGGTTGCCGTGGCCGCGGGCCTTGTCTCGTTTTCACTGGGAACCGACACCGCCGGGTCAGGCCGGGTTCCCGCCGCCTTCAACAACATCGTCGGACTGAAGCCGACCAAAGGATTGTTGAGTACGCGCGGCGTCGTCCCCGCATGCCGGACCCAGGATGCCGTGTCGGTCTTTGCGCTGACATGCGCGGATGCGGCACGGGTTCTCGACGTTGCCGCGGCCTTCGATCCCGACGACAGTTACGCGCGCGAGGCACCATGCCGGCGCGCCTATGAGCCGATTGCGCAGGGTCTGCGCATCGGCGTCCCCTCGTCCGAACTCGAGTTCTTGGGCGATAACGACACCAAGCGAGCCTATGAGCTTGCAACAGAACGCCTCCGCACTCTTGGATGTGAAATCGTACCTTTCGATTTCTCGCCGTTCCGCGAGACCGCTGCGCTGCTCTACTCCGGCCCCTGGGTCGCGGAACGGCTCGCCGCGATCGCAAGTTTTGCTGAATCGAAGCCCGACGCGATCAACGACGTGGTCCGAGGCATCATCATCGGTGCCGGCCGGATCAAGGGCACAGACACGTTTACTGGGATGTACCAGCTTGCCGATCTGCAGCGCCGGGCGCGCACCGAATGGGCGAAGATGGATGCCATCCTGCTGCCGACTGCGCCCACGACGTACACCATCGCCGAGGTTCTAGCCGATCCCATCCGCTTGAACTCGAACCTCGGCCTGTACACCAACTTCGTCAACCTGATGGATCTCTCGGCCGTCGCGATCCCCGCGGGTTTTCGCACCGACGGCTTGCCTGCTGGCGTTACCTTGATGGGGCCCTCGTTCGGCGAGGGAAGACTACTCGTGCTCGCCGACGCCCTGCACCGCAGCCTGCCTGACCTGAAACTCGGAGCCACGGCAACGAAGCTCGCTCAGACGGCGGCAGTGCCCACAGCGCCGTCCACCAGGATTGCCGTTGCCGTGGTCGGCGCCCATCTGACAGGCCAGCCGCTCAACACCCAGCTCCTCGAACGCAACGCCCGCCTCCTGCGCTCGACGCGAACAGCCCCCGGCTATAGCTTCTTTGCACTGGCCAACACCACACCGCCCAAGCCCGGCCTCGTCTTCGATGGCAAGGGAGCGGGAAACATCGAGGTCGAAATCTGGGAGATGGACGAGGCATCCTTCGGCTCGTTCGTCGCCCTCATACCGGCGCCGCTCGGCATCGGCACGATCAAGCTGGCCGACGGCGCCCTGGTCAAAGGTTTCCTATGCGAAGCACACGCGGTCGCGGGAGCACTGGACATCACGTCGTTCGGCGGATGGCGGGCCTGGCGCAGCGCCATGGCATCCGCCTAGCTTTGGCGGCCCTGCTTCCAACGCGACAGCCGCACTTCGGCGAGACGACGCCGGCGGCGGATGAAGGCCCAGTCGACGGACAGGATGAAGAGCCCGAGCGGCAGCATCCAGATTCCCAGAACGGGCAGGAAGCTGAGCAATCCGCCGAAGACCAGTGCCGTCCCCAGCAGCGTGCGTCCTGTCCTCGTCTCGGGCAGCTTGTGGCGCCACTCCCGTATCCAGAGCGATAGCTCGCGCCCGCTCAGAGACTGCGGGAACGCTCCCCGGCCATTCTCGAAAATTCCCTGCAGAACCCCGAACATCACCCACCCCTCAGATGCCGACCCAGTTCGGCGCACACACTCTCAACTGGATGCTTCGATATGGGCGATTTCTGGGATGGAGCGCGCCACCCGCCGGAAAAACTCGGCCATATCGAGAAATGCTTCCTGGCGGGCACTGCTCTTGCGCCAGCCCATGAAGACTGTGCGATGCATACTCCTGTCGGCGATTTTCACGACACGCACGGCCGGATCGCTGACCAGTTCGCGGGCGGCATAAAGTCCCGGCATGAAGGTAATGCCGAGCCCCATGATCACCATCTCGCGTAGCATGTCGAGGCTCGTGCCCTCGAAATCATAACGCAGAGTGGCGCCCGCCTCGGCACACAGCGGCTGCACCGATTCGTGCAGGTAATGGCCCTGTGCCAGCGTGAGGACTTGTTGACCTTTGAGGTCTTTCAGGCGGATGGACCCGGACGCGGCAAAGGGGTGCTTATTTGAAACCGTCAGCATGAGCGGCTCGCGGAACAGCGGCACCGTCACGATCTCCGCCGCCCGCACCGGCCCGGGGAGAATGATGAGATCGAATTGTCCTTCCTCCAGGCCGCGCGGCAGTTTCTGCGCCGTATCTTCCCGTAGGTTCAACTGCAGATTGGGGTACGATTGTTGAAGAAGCGGTGCCGCATGCTTGAACAGGTAAGGACCGATCGTCTGTGGCACCGCGATCCGAACGAGGCCAGAGAGCCCGTTACTGCCCGATGAAATGCTTCGGATTTCCTGAGCATCACGCAACATTCGCCGTGCGATGGCGACCACCTGCTCTCCCACTGGCGTGATGACGATGCGAGAGCCGCCCCTCTCGACAAGCTGCGTACCCAGCCGCTCTTCGAGAGCCTTCAGCTGCTCGCTCAATGTCGGCTGAGTTGTATTTGTGCGTTCGGCAGCGCGGCGGAAATGCAGCGTATCCGCGAGTGCGACGAGGTATTCGAGCTGCCTCAAGTTCGGCACGGGATTTCCTGTCTGGCTTGATCACGGTTCGGATATGGGGTGCCGTTTCCATTTCTCAAGTTCATCGAAAAAACCGATCAGACAAGCGGCAACTTACATTTGGCAATTGCCCGTTGAGACGCCCATTTGTTGGTCAAGAAAGTTGCGATTCACAGCAGGCCGTGAACTCAGGTGTGAGTTCAAAGCGAGAAAACGTCGAGAAACTCGACGTACTGTAGTGGATTTTGCATCAACGAGCGGACGCGGACCTCGAGTTTTATGTCGGGTCCCTTTGAGGTTCGTGGTCCTACGGTCCCCCCGTTGACCACGACAGGGAGAGCGGTGCGGCCTTACACCGCTTCTCAAACGACGGCAGCCCGCCACCCCCCCCGAGCGGGCTGCCGTCCTTCTTACTCCCCCTGAAATCGACTCTTGGAGATTACGTGCCGAACCGAGCGCGGCTCGCTTCCATCGCATCCTCGAAAGTCCGCAGGCCCGTTACCGGCGCATTCACGAGCGCAGCCATGTTCCCAGGCTTGTGCTCGTTGCGGTACATCCGCATATGCGCTTTCGGGACATTTTCCCACGAGAAGACTTCCGAAAGGCAAGGATCGACCCTGCGATCGATGACGAGCCGGTTGGCAAGAGAAGCCTGATTGAGATTTGCGAAATGCGATCCCTGCACGCGCTTCTGATGCATCCAGAGGTAGCGTGCGTCGAGGGTTAGATTATAGCCCGTCGTGCCGGCACAGATGACCACCATGCCACCGCGCTTGACACAGAACACCGAGACCGGGAACGTCGCCTCGCCGGGGTGCTCGAACACCATGTCGACGTTGTTGCCCTTGCCAGTGATGTCCCAAATCGCCGCTCCGAACTTGCGGACTTCCTTGAACCAGGCCTGATACTCGGGCGTGCCCACCTTCGGCATCTGCCCCCAGCAGTTGAAGTCCTTGCGATTGAGCACGGCTCGCGCGCCCATCTGCATCACATAGTCCCGCTTGTCGGGTTCCGAAACGACGCCGATGGCGTTGGCGCCGGCGGTCGAACACAGCTGAACCGCCATCGAACCGATACCCCCCGAGGCCCCCCACACTAGAACATTGTGGCCGGGGCGAAGAGTGTGGGGCCGATGGCCAAATAGCATCCGATAAGCCGTGGCGAGCGTCAGCATGTAGCAGGCGCTCTCCTCCCACGTCAGATGCTTGGGGCGTGGAAGAAGCTGGCGATCCTGTACGCGCGTGAATTGAGCAAACGATCCGTCAGGGGTCTCGTAGCCCCAGATACGCTGCGAGGGCGACAGCATGGGATCGCCGCCGTTGCATTCCTCGTCATCGCCGTCGTCCTGGTTGCAATGGATGACGACTTCGTCGCCCACCTTCCAACGCTTCACCGCCGAGCCGACAGCCCACACGATTCCAGCGGCATCCGATCCAGTGACTAAGTAGGGGGCACCGTGTACGTCGAACATCGAGATCGGCTGGCCGAGACAGGCCCAGACCCCGTTGTAATTGACGCCGGCCGCCATCACGAGAACGAGCACGTCGTGGCTGTCGAGTTCCCACATCGGCAGCACTTCCAACTGCATGGCCGTGTCCGGCGGGCCGTGCCGCTCACGCCGGATCGACCACCCGATCATCTTCTGCGGCACGTGACCGAGAGGCGGGATTTCACCCACTTCATAAAGTTCTTTCTTGCCCGGCAAAATGGCGGGGGCCGCGACATCATCGGTCGGAATCGTCAGTTTTGCAGCGTGTGCCAAAGTTCGCTCCGTAATGAGAGTGTCGGACAGGCAGGGCAACGGGAACGCCGGCCTGACCAGCCGGCGCCAAGCTGCAAAAGCTAGGAGAACTTCGCAATTGCGAGAAATAGATTGCCCTCATGAAGACCATTTACAAAATTGATCATTGCGACATCGCGTATCACCCCAGACAGCGCACGATGTGATCGCGAAGCTTGGCAACGGGAGCCCTGAGGCTGGTCCCGGCAAGCAGAGCGATTTCAGTATCCTTGAGATCGGGCAGAGGGTCGCCGTCGATGACGTGCAGTCCGTCCGGAACCATCTCCTTGGGCAGCACCGCGATCCCGAGCCCAGCGCGAACGGCAGCGATCGAACCGGCTAGCGATCCACAGGTATAGGCGATCCGCCACGTCCGGCGTGCGCGTTCGAGCGATTCGATCGCGCGCTTGCGGTAGACGCAGGGTTCCGGCGACACCACCAGCGGTAACGCACCGCTGCCATGGACGTAGTCGTGCTGGCCAGCGACCCACACCAAAGGCTCCCGCCAAACGCGAACCCCGCCGCTGACGGCCGAACGCTCGCGCTTCAACAAAACGATATCAAATTGGCCACTTCTGAAGCCCTGGGCCAGATTGAGCGTGAGATCGCATGTCACTTCCAGAGCGACGGAAGGATACGCCTGCACGAATCGCGACAGGATGTCCGGCAGGTGCTGAGTGGCAAAATCTTCTGGGGTGCCGAGCCGCACGACACCTTGCATCTGCGGTTCGTGGGTCAGAGAGACGACCTCGTCATTAAGGTCGAGAATCTTCTGGGCGTACGCCAGCACCGCTTCGCCCTCCGGCGTCAATTCCACGGACCTCGGCGTCCGCTCCAGCAGCCGCTGCCCGAGAGCATCCTCAAGCCGCTTTATCTGCAGTGAAACCGTCGACTGCTGGCGCATGAGACGCTCCGCCGCACGGGTGAAATTACGCTCCGTTGCAACGACTACGAACGTCCTGAGCAGGTCGATATCGAGATTGACCAATGACTTGGGCATAGGCACTCCTTGATATTTAGGATTATGATGATAGGAAGCCTTGCTATCAATTTCCAGTCGTGATTTTTCGCCTGTATGAGCGCATCCTGACACAAATACCGCGTTGCAGCGGACATCAGACCGACCGTTCAATTGAGGACATTCCAATGGGCTCCGCCCTCGACCTGGCCGCCGGCAACCTGCTCTCCCCGATGGTTCTTTTCTTCGTTCTGGGATTGGCCGCGACCCTGGCGCGATCAGACCTCTCGGTTCCGGAGGCCATCGCCAAGGGTCTGTCGCTCTATTTGATGCTGGCCATCGGCTTCAAAGGCGGCGTCGGCGTTGCGGAGCACGGCCTGGAGCTGAAGCTTGGTTTCGCCATCTTGGCCGGGATCGTCCTCAGCGCGCTGATCCCGCTCGTCGCGTTCCGCCTGCTGGTTCTCACCAGCACGCTACCCCGGGTGGATGCCGCCGCCGTTGCCGCTCACTATGGCTCGATCTCCATCGTGACGTTTCTTGCGGCAACCCAGGCCCTGTCTCGCAGCGGCATCGGCTATGAAGGCTATATGGTCGCCGTCGCAGCCGCCATGGAGACGCCCGCCATCATGGCTGCGCTCTGGCTGGCAAGGACCGGAGAAAAACGCATGGACGGATCCACCCTGCGCGAGGTGCTGCTGAACGGCTCCATCGTTCTCCTCGTGGGCTCGTTCATCATCGGCATCATCACGGGCGCAGATGGCATGAAGGCGATCGCTCCGTTCATCGTCGAACCCTTCAAGGGAATTCTCTGCCTCTTCCTGCTCGACATGGGGGTTATCGCCGGGCGCGGCATGCGGGAAGGACGCAAACATCTCACGGTTCCCGTCGTGCTCTTCGGCCTTTACATGCCGCTCATCGGCGCGGCCCTTGGCGCCGTCGCCTCTCAGCTCGTCGGCCTGTCGATCGGTGGTTCCGCCCTGATGATTACCCTGGCGGCGAGCGCATCTTACATCGCCGTGCCGGCGGCGCTTCGGCTTGCACTTCCCGAGGCGAGACCGGCTATTTACTTGCCGCTGTCTCTCGGAGTGACCTTCCCCTTCAACCTGACGATCGGCATTCCGCTTTATCTCACGATCGCATCCAAGCTGCACTGAGGCCCCGGACACATGCAAACGTATCCCAAGAAGCGCATTGACATCATGGTGGAAGCTCCGCTGATGCAGCGGGTTCTGAACCTTCTCGATCAGCAAGGCGTCAGTGGCTACACCGTTCTCTCTGCGCTGGCCGGCCGCGGACAGGACGGCGCCTGGCACCGCGATGGCGTCGTTGGACGCGCGGGCGCGCTGGTTATGGTGATCTGCATCCTCGACGAAGCGCGCGTCGACGAGGTTCTCGAGCCGCTCTTCAAGCTCGTGTCGCGGCAGATCGGCATCGTCACGGTATCCGATGTGCAGGTCATACGCCCCACACACTTCACCTGACTAAGAACACTCCGCTGCTCCGTCATCTCTCCATGACATAGAGCCCCGGCGCTTCGGCGATCGGCTTGTATCCCTCGGCTCCCGTCGCGGGGGGATCTACCGGTAGTCCTGAACGCTCCTCCAGCCACGCTGCCCACGCGGGCCACCAAGACCCCGGCGTCTCGGGCGTGATTGCGATCCACGTATCGGGGTCCAGGTGAACGTCGCCGTCATGATGCGTCGCCATGCGGAAGCTACGCCCCGGGTGCCCGGGCTCGGACAGAATGCCCGCATTGTGCCCACCCTTGGTGAGGACGAACGTGATGTCGGTTTCGGTAAGCCCAATCCACTTGTAGACGGACCGCCAGGGCGCAACGTGATCTTTCACCGTACCCACGCAGAAAACCGGTTCGCGAATATCGGCAATCGAAATCGACGTTCCATCAACCTTGTAGCGATCCTCCGCAAGATCATTACCCAGGTAAAGCCGGCGCAGGTACTCCGACTGCATGCGGTACGGCATACGCGTCGAATCGGAGTTCCACGCCATCATGTCGGTCATGGGAGGACGGTCGCCGAGTAGGTATTCGCGCATCACACGCGACCAGATGAGATCGTTGGACCGCAACAGCTGAAACGCGCCGGACATTTGTCTGGCATCAAGAAAGCCCTGTTCCCACATCAGGTCTTCTAGGAACCGCAGCTGGCTCTCATTGATGAAGAGCTGGAGCTCGCCCGGCTCCGTAAAGTCGATCTGGGCCGCAAGAAACGAGAGCGAAGCGAAAGGCGATTGGCCATTTCTCGCAAGCGCCGCCGCCGCGATGGCAAGCAGCGTGCCACCGAGACAATAACCGGCCGCGTGCACCTTCTGTTCGGGAACGATCGCCGCGATGGCATCCAGAGACGCCATGATTCCGAGCTTCCTGTAATCATCCAGCGAGATGTCGCGCATCGACGGATCGGGATTGCGCCACGAGATCGCAAAGACGGTGAACCCACGATCCACGAGGTACTTGATCAGGGAGTTTTCCGGCGACAGGTCGAGGATGTAGTACTTCATGATCCACGCTGGAACGACGAGAACGGGTTCCGGCCGGACGGTTTCGGTTGCCGGCGAATACTGGATGAGTTCGATCAGTTCGTTGCGCAGCACCACCTTTCCGCGCGTCACCGCGACGGTCTCTCCCGGCCGATAGGCCTCCGCGCCGGCGGGTGGCCGCCCCCCCTGCAACCGGTCCCAATCCTGCAGAAGGTTTTCCAGGCCGCGCATCAGATTGTGACCGCCCTGCCGTACAGTCTGATCAACCACCTCCGGATTGGTGAGAATGAAATTCGAAGGCGAGAAGACGTCCAGGATCTGACGCGCCGTGAACGCAACCATCCGTTCGTGCTGGAGCGACACGCCGGGAATGTCGGTCGTGGCCACATGCCACCACTGCTGCAGAAGAAGATGCGACTGATAAAAGAGATTATACGGCCACTTCTGCCAACCCGCCGATGTGAAGCGGCTATCTTGCGGCAGCGGCGCGATGCACGGCTCGTGGCCGTTCATGGCAAATGCGCACCGCCACGCGTGCTGCTGAAGCCGCAGCATCTTGCGCCAAGCCTTATCGGCAAGCTGCAGCCTTTTGCCTGGTGACGCAGCCAGATGCGTCGCCCAGTCAAGATAAGCTCCCGCAAGAGACGCTGGCGAGAGCCCGAACGTGAGCTTGGCAAGCGAGGCGTGCGACACGCGGTCGAGCAGTTCCGCAAGCGCTGTGGCGGAATAGCTGTCTCGTTCCCCAAAGCTCAGGTCGAACGGAGATCCGCCCGCGGATGCGGTCTGAATATCCGTCGACCTTCGGTCTTGCAGTGTGGCACGAGCCACCGCGGCAGACGGAGATGGAGGTCTTGAAGTCGCCATGTGAGAATCCTGGTGAACACGCACCGCAACTCGGCCGTATCGTCGTCACCTAGTAGATCGCGCGCCGCGGACCAGGGTTTGACCTGCATCAAAGCAAACCGGACGACGCAGGCAAACACTTAAAAAGACATCAAAGACGTTCACATTACCGCCAAGCCGCCGCCTGGAACCAGACCTTTGACCGTCCCCCGGAAAGGAGTGGCGCGATGACCAATCGCAAGCTCTTCACGATCGTCAAATCGCAGCACCCGCTTGTCGTCGAGCAGGGGCGTTCCGTTCAATCTGCGTGCGCCGCCATGCGTGAACAGAGGGCCGGATCGGTCCTCGTCGTCGACGATGAGCAGCGGCTCTGCGGGATATTCACCAGTAGCGATGCCGTTCGCCTTCTTGCCTCCGGCGACAGCACCGCCGGGGTGGCGATCTGCGAGGCGATGACCCGAAGCCCCGTCACCATAGCCCCATCCGCGCGGGCGGTGGATGCCTTGCGGCTGATGTCGGACTGCGGCTTCCGCCACATCCCCGTCGTCCAGGACGGCCGGATTTTCGGCATTATCTCGCGCAACGACTGCCTGGGATCTGAAATCGATCGCATCGACGAAGACGAGCACCTTGCTGCCTGCATCTGGTGATCCGCAACTGGCACAGGCTGGGCTATATCACTTGCCCTTGTGTTGAGCGCGTCACGGGCATACGAGGGACGCCTGTAAATACGCCCCCCGGTCATCCATGCCAGCCAATCTTGCGAAGACACCGCCTGCACCAGACGGCCCTGCGGCCGCCCCGGAGTCCGTCGTTGCCAGGAGCCGGCTTGTTCCTGCCGGAGCCAGTATAGACGATGCGCGCCGGACATGAGCACACCGACCAAACCAACCGGCCTCCTCCTCGCCGGCGGCCAATCCCGCCGCATGCAGGGCGCGTTTCCGGACGGCCCGAAAGACAAGGCGCTGCTCGATATCGGCGGCAAGCCGATGCTGGTGCACGTCATCGAACGGCTCGCACCGCAGGTCGGCGATATGGTGCTCAGTGCCAACGGCGATCCGGCGCGTTTCGCATCGTTCGGACTGCCCGTCGTATCCGATACGATTGAAGACTTCGCGGGGCCACTGGCAGGTCTGCTCGCCGGCATGCGCTGGTCCCAGCGCAAATCGCCCGGAACAACGCACATCGTCAGTGTGTCGACCGACGCGCCATTTCTCCCGGCCGATCTGGTGGTGCAATTCCAGTCCGCCGTACGGGATCACGAGATGGCCGTCGCGATCGCACGATGCGGCACGCAATTGCATTCCGTCATCGGCCTGTGGCCCGTCGCCCTGGCGGACCAACTGGAAGCCGCCCTCGTTTCCGGATTGCGAAAAGTCTCCGCATGGACGGACCGGTGCGAAACGGTGGTGGTCGACTACGCCCCAGTCGAGATGAACGGACGCAAGGTTGATCCCTTTTTCAACGCGAACACTCCGGAGGAACTGGCGACCGCACGGCAACTCCTGGCCCCCGCAGGCGGAGAGACGGGAAACATCTCATGAAGCCAGTGTACGGTCCGCCAGTCATAGGCATTGCCGGTTGGAAGAATTCCGGCAAAACCACTCTTGTGGTGCGCCTCATCGAGGAATTCACGCGCCGCGGCCTCCGTGTCGCCAGCGTCAAGCATTCCCACCATGACGTGTCCGTGGACGTCGAGGACACCGACAGCGCGCATCACCGCCGCGCCGGCGCACGCGACGTGGTCCTCGTCGGCCCAGATCGTTGGGCGTTGATCCATGAGGGCGCTGAGCAGGACCCCGCGCCGAGCCTGGAGAACATTCTCCCGCTCTTGTCCGCTGCGGATCTGGTGATTGTCGAAGGCTTCAAGTCGGCACATGTCCCGAAGATCGAAGCCCGCCGGTCGGCTCAAGACGAGAAGCGCTATCTCGCCCCCGGCGACCCGCACATCGTGGCGATCGCCTCCGATCATGCAACCGACCACGGGACCTTGCCGCTGTTCGCGCTCGACGACGTCCAGGCCCTCGCCGATTTTATCTCGCGAACCGTTCTTTCAAAACCGGGCTGATGGCGGCGCGCACTACCAGAGCTCGATTCCGAAGCGGCGCAACAGGACTGCGAACACGGCAAAGCTCGCCATCGTAACGACGACGCTGATCCCCATCGTTGCCCAGAACCCGATGCGCGGCAGCAGATAGGGAAACAAGAGAAACATCGGCAGCGTCGGCACCACGTACCAGAACGTGTACCACGCATGGTTCGCGATCTTCGCGTCGCCCTGGCCCTCCACCCACAACCACACCAGGGTCAGCACGGTTACCAGCGGCAGCGCGGCGACCAGTCCGCCGAGTTTGTCGCTGCGCTTTGCGATCTCCGAGATTGCGACCACCAGGAAGGCGGTGATTGCATATTTGGTCACAATCCAGGTCATGGGCATACCGCTGTGGATCGGCCGGAACGGCCGTAAGGCCGGCACGTCAAGGCCATGTTAAAAAAGCGCAATGCACCGCCGCGCCGGTTTTCCTTCAAAGACGGGCTGTTGCATCCTCGACCCATCGATCCCACTTCCTGACGGCAGCCATTGCAGGGCGTTATTCGACTCACCCATCATACCCTCGGTCGGCTGCGGAGGCTCAAATGAAGTACTACGCGAAGGTCGTTCGGGTTCGCCTGGAAGTTGCCTGTGTGGAGATTGACGGCGACGATATTCGAACGGGCCAGGAGGCCGCCGATCGCGCGCTGGACGCCGCCATGGCCGACGATCTTCCGTGGAAGATGCTTCCTTACGACGACGAAGCCTACGCCCCGCACGTCGAGATGCTGGTGTCGGATCCCGAGCTTTCGGAAGCCGGCGAAACGGCAGATGTCGTGCGCAGGTGGATGCGCAGCCCGGAATCTTCCGCTCAGGACCGCTATCTCGTCCTCCATGCCGACCTGGAAACAGGCGAAGGCCGCACCATACTGCAGCCTTGGCTCTCGGAGGCGGCAGGACTGACGCTTGCCGATCTGTGCGGAGAATGGATGGACGACCTTGCTGACCTCAGCGAACTGGCCGTTCAGCCACCGTCGCGCCCATCGACCGGAACCGCGACTATCATTCCCTTCCCGCGTCCCGCGTCGCCGCGGCCGGAAGGCAACGACGGTTCTCCCATGCGCTGAAGGATGCCATCAGGCGTTGACCCCGCAGGGGGCAAGCGGCCATCGAGGCAACGGCGCGCGGTGCGGCACGCTCATTGCGGCCCATCGAACCAATTCCGCCTCTAGGCGAGCAGGCCGAGCGATTTTGCTTCCGTGACGATTTCCGCGAGGATGCTGACAGCCAGCGTCCCCCGGCTTTTGGCTCGCGGAATCAGCCCCGCAGGATTTCGCATTCGCGCGATCTCTCCAGGAGCAACGCCCATCTCCGAGAGCTTGGCCAAACGGTCGAGTTGAGCCTGCCGGCTTCCGAGAACGCCAATGTAAAAACAATTGGACTTCAGGAGCTGCGCCAGCACGGGAACCTCCCAGCTGTGGTCGTGAAAGGTCACCACCGCAGCCGTGTAACCATCGAGCTGTGCAAGACCCTGCGCGGCAGGTTCGGCCATTCCGCGTGCCGGCAATCCGGCCCTGACGAGATCCAGGCGCACCACATCATCGGGCGTCATGATATCCAGCTCAACACCGAACGCGTTCGACAGTACGGCCACAGCGCTCAGTGCCGGCCCGCCACCCACGAGTTGAAACCGCAGCCGGGGTGTGTGGGCGCGCTGAAACAGGTCGCCGTCGCGGCGAGACTGCGGGATACCACTGGCGCGTGAGACGCGCATGGCTCCACCAGCAAGATCGAGAGTTTGCACGAAGGCCGAGCGCACCCGGCGGAGGTCCCGGCACTCCTCGATGAAGGTTGGATCAACGGGATTGAACGACAGATCGAGCCCGCTGCCGCATGGCAGCCTGATGTCGAAGTAAGGCGACCCTCGTCCGTACCGCACGATGCACGGACCCTCAGCCAGCACCCGCAGCGCCTCCAGCGCTACAGTTTTCTCCAGACATCCCCCCGACAGGTATCCGACCCACCGCCCGTCTTCCGAAACCGCCATCTGAGCCCCGAGCGGACGAGGTGTGGCACCATCGATGCCGACCAGCGTAACCATCACGGTGCGCAGACCCTGATCGTGCCAGCGGATCACGTCGTCCAGCACATCATCGCCGGCCAAGGCCGGCTGTTCGCTGATGATCGGGATATCCATGCGCTTAGTCTTACTCGGATCCGGCAAACAGGGCCCGCCTGTTTATCCGAAACGGAGCCGCGATGCCATGATCAGAAGCCCGCTCAAGAAGTGCCGGCGTTGACGGACTGGAGCACCACACGAGCGCCGGCAGAAACGGCGGTCAAGCGCCGTAGTGCCGGTTCCAGCGCGCTTCATCCTCGCGCCGCTTGCGCGCACGTGCGTGCATGAGGACGGAAACACCCACCCAGAGAAGAATTAGCCAGATTGTTGCGGCGGTGATCATGACGGCCTGCGACAGGGACATCTAACATTCCGATGTTGTCTCACAGTCCTACGGTCGCGGCATCTGAAGCCTGTTTTCAGCGATAAAAGTTGCAGAGAAAAAACCGCCCAATCCCAGAAAAACTTCGATCGAATGTTCGATAAAATCAGCATCAATCCGCGGTAAACAGGCCGTTGACCATTTGACATGCGAGGAGGGCCCCGCCGGGCGAGGCTCGAGCTGCAGGTTGTCAGCGACCAACGGATCGAGACCTTTGGGCCTGGAGCCGAATGTCATCGGCCGGTCCACCGAACCGCACGCCAAGCCGCATGAATGACGGCCGTACTCGTTTCCAAGCGGCCGTTTCCGGATGCGCCTGTTGCCGTGTTGCATCCCTTGGGAGGTCTCTGCGGATAGCAACGGGATGATTGTCCACGCTTCGATGATCATGACCACCGAGGTCGCGGAACGGCTATTGAACACCGGTCCACAGGCCGGCCAAGGATAAAGCAAGTCCCGGCGCAACCGCGATATATCCGGCTCCAGCCGGTCGTGGGCGAGTTAAAAAGCTATTGAGTTTTCCGCTGACCAATGGCCTGCGCCCAGCCCGCGCGCCGTCCCTTTGATACATATTTTACATTGGTCCGAGGCCTGATGAAGTATTCCGGGCATTGTCCGGCGAGATATTTGCGTAAGGCGCGGGGATAGGGCAAATCCAGTTGGGAAGAGCCGCTGGGGGCAGCAAGGGGGCAGACATTTGCTTAGGGCCGCGCGTTTTCGCTTAGCCGCCTGGATTGCGGCCGCCTGCATTGGGCTTGGCGGATGCGCCTACCGGCCCGGCAGCGAAGTATTGATTCCGATCGCCGACGTGCCCGCCTCGACGTCGAAGGTAGACCTGCTTGTCGCGACCACGCGCGAACGCGGCAGCAAACAGGACCCGGACGCCTTTACAGCCGAACGCGCCAAGCAGTTGAATTTCGCGGCGCTGACCGTTTCCGTCCCGCCGCAGCATACCAAGGGCGAAATCGAATGGCCAACCACCGGTCCTGCCGATCCGAAACTGCACTTCGTCACGACGAAGCGTGATTTTCTTTCGAGCGACGATTTCATTTCGCGAATTCGTGCGCGCGCCAAGAAGGGCGGTCCGGAAGCCGGGGACGTCCTGATTTTCGTTCACGGCTACAACACGCTCTATGAAGAAGCCGTCTATTGGATGGCCCAGATTGTCCACGACTCCGGCTTCCAGGGCACCGCGATCCTATTCGCCTGGCCATCGCGCGGCGAAGCCCCTCTCTATCTCGCCGACCGCGAAGCGAGCACCTATTCGCGCGACTATTTCGAACAGGCGGTGCTCAAGATCTCGAAAGTTCCCGAGGTCAAGGAGATCAACATTCTGGCACACAGCATGGGCAACTGGCTGGCGGTGGAAAGCTTGCGCCAAGCCAAAATGAACGGTCACGGCGACTTCGGCGGAAAACTCGGCGATGTCATTCTCGCCTCGCCCGACCTGGATGCCACCGTATTCCGGACTCAGCTCGACGTGATCGGCCGTCTTCCACGGCCGATGACCGTTCTGGTATCGGGCGATGACAAGGCGCTCGCGCTTTCGACTTGGCTTGCAGGCGACGTCGACAGGGCCGGCCGCATCACGGCCGACGATGCCCGCGCGGTCGCCGCCGCCGAGAAATACAATCTTCGGGTCGTCGATCTCACGTCTGTCGACGACGGCAAGGGCAATCACCACAGCAAGTATTCGAAATCAGCCGCTGTCATCGACGCCATCGGCAAGGGTCTGAAGAACAATGCGGCTAACAGTCAGGCACAGGTTGGGGTCGTCACCGCCGTGACCAACAATGGCGAGAGCCTGCTCAAGGTGCCGGGCGGGATCGTGTCATCCGCGGCCGAATAAAACCTGGAGCCAATCTTCCCCAGCAAGCAGCATGAATTTAAACAGGGATTACTCTGTGCGCGTGTCAGCAATGCAACAGCGTCAGAGTCGGAAGCGGCCTATTCTTCTTTCAAAGTCGTCAATGGATGTACGGGTGCAAAATGCATAGCAAAAGGCTGGTCATAGCAGGTCTTATGGCCTCGATCTGTGCTGCCACCCCGGCCGCGGCTGCCGATCTGCAGTATTCGCAAGACGCACCGGCGAAATCGCCGTCGGATTGGACCCTGTCGTTCACGACATATGGCTGGCTGCCCTGGATCTCCGGCGATCTGGGCATTAAGGGCCGGTCATTCGATGTCGACGTCACTCCCAGCCAGGTTATCGACGCCCTCGATTGGTCGGGTATACCGGCGTGGTTCAGTTATGCCGAACTGAGAAAAGGTCAGCTCAGCTTTTTCAACGACATCGTTTATTCGAAACTGAGCGGTTCGAACGACTTTGCCGCGACCGGGCCCGCAGGCGCCGTCTCCCTGGCCGGTTCGTTGGGTGCTGATTACGAGCAGACCATCATTGAACTGGGCGCGACCTACGAAGTCTGGTCCGACAGAGGAACAACCTCGCGAGCCGCATTCGACGTGCTGGCCGGCGCACGTTACTGGCACCAGGATGCGAGCATTTCGGCAAGTGCGGCACTGAACGGGCCTCTCGACCTGCCGATCGAAAACGGTTTCTTCGTTGCGCGTTCGGGATCGGTCGATTGGGTCGATCCATTCGTCGGCGCACGGCTGCGCTATCAGCTCGAGCCCGGCCAGAACCTGACGCTGCGCGGCGATGTCGGCGGTTTTGGCGCAGGCAGCGATTTTTCCTGGCAGGCCATCGCGACCTATGACGTACAGCTCTGCGTCACCGACACATATGCGATCGACGGCTATTTGGGGTGGCGTGCGCTCGCCGTCGATTATTCAGAGGGCAGCGGCAACAACCGCTATGAGTTCGATGCCGTCCTCCAAGGACCGGTGATCGGAGCGACCGTCCGCTTCTGAACAAGATAGAGTGACCGTGCCGGCTTCGGCGCCGGAGGCGGCCGCTCCGCATAAGGACGTGCGAGCTCTGACCTTTTGCCCCTTCGGCGCCATGTCCATCGCGCTCGATTTTGCGCCGCACTTAACATGCGTCAATTATCCCACCAGTCGATCGCGCTAGCAAAGACCCACGAGGGCGGCCCTCAACGGCCATTAGGTCCTCGGGGAAGATCTCGATGCGTCGCTGCGCGGAAATCATCCGTCGTTCTCTAGTACGCCTCATCGCGGTGGTCTTGCTGTGCGCCGTGGCCCATGCAGGCCTCGCCGGGGCGTTGCATGCCGCAGGATTTGGTGCCTACCACGCGGATGTGAAGCCCTCCGACGTCTTTCCCGGCGCCGACCGGTTCGGCCAGCGCGAAGGCAATCCGCCCGCCATCGCCGCCTTCAAGGGGTCTGAGCTCGCGGGATACGTCTTCGAAACGACCGACACGGGTTACTCCGGCAAGCCGATCCGGATTTTGGCCGGCATCGATCTGGCGGGAACCATCACCGGAGCAAAAGTGATCGAGCACCACGAACCGATCCTGCTCGTCGGCATTTCACCGGAGGTTCTGTTCGATTTCGTCGGCCGCTACTCCGGCCGTAACATCATCGACGTCTCGCGCGACACGGCGTCGAAGCAAGTCGATGCCATTTCCGGCGCAACGGTGACGGCCGTCGTCATCAACGACGGCATCATGCGTGCCGCAGTTGCGATTGCGAAATCGCGTGGACTGGCAGGGTTCCCCGCCCCTGGATCACGTCCGGCGGGCGCGGCCGGAACCCTTCCGGAGACGGCTCCGGCAAAAACCCTTACCGCCGTTCCCTTTGAAAAAACCGACTGGACGAAGCTTCTCGGTGACGGCTCCATCCGCCGTCTGCATCTGACCAACCGGGAAGTCGACGAGGGCTTCGCAAAAATCGGCGTCGGCAGTCCCGAGCCCTACGGGCGTGCCGGCGTCCCGGACGAGGACTTCATCGATCTCTATCTTGCAGCCTTCAACGTTGAGACGATCGGACGGTCCCTGGTCGGGGATCAGGATTTTGCGGCGCTCTCGGCCTGGTTGAAGCCCGGGCAGAATGCCATCCTTCTTGCCTCCAACGGCGACTACAGCTTCCGCGGATCGGGCTTCGTGCGCGGCGGCATTTTCGACCGCTTCCAGCTTGTCCAGGACGATCAGGCGATCCTCTTCAAGGACAAGGATTATCGCCGCCTCGACAGGCTTGCCCCGCCCAATCCCGAATTCAAGGATATCGGGCTGTTCCGGATCCCGGCGACCGCCGCCTTCGATCCGGCGCGGCCGTTCCGCATCGAGCTTCTCGCCCAGCGCCCGACCGGCCCGATCCAGAAGGCATTCACAAGCTATTCGCTGTCCTATCAGCTCCCCGATCGCTTTCTCGCCGCAGCGCCGCCGCCCGCCGCGGCCGCAGCATCGAACGCTCCCTCGCCGGCGGCCGATGCCGGGACATCGGCGGGACAGATGCCCGAAGACGTCGCCGAGCCGCTATGGGTCAAGATCTGGCATTCCCGAACGGTCGATGTCGCCATTCTCTCGACCTCGCTGGCGATCCTCACTCTGATCTTCTTTTTCCAGGACTGGCTGGTGCAGCACCGGGTCCTGTTCACGAGACTGCGCATCGCTTTCCTCCTGTTCAGTGTCCTGTGGCTCGGTCTCTATGCGAAGGCGCAGCTCTCCGTCGTCAATGTCCTCACGTTCGCGAACGCCGTGCTCACCGGTTTCAAGTGGGAACAATTCCTCCTCGAACCGCTCATTTTCATTCTCTGGTGCGCCACCGCCGTGTCACTCCTCTTCTGGGGACGCGGAGCGTTCTGCGGCTGGCTGTGCCCATTCGGTTCCCTCCAGGAACTGTTGAATCACGCCGCGCGCTGGCTCGGCATTCGCCAGATCACCGTTCCCTTCTACCTCCATGAACGTCTCTGGGCCCTCAAGTACATCCTGTTCCTCGTCATCTTCGGTGTGTCGCTCGGCAACATGGCCTTTGCCGAACAGCTGGCGGAGGTGGAGCCGTTCAAGACCGTCGTGCTTCTCCGCTTCATGCGCGAGTGGTGGTTCGTCCTGTTTGCCCTGTCCCTGCTCACCGCGGGCCTGTTCATCGAGCGGTTCTACTGCCGCTATCTGTGCGTGCTGGGCGCAGCCCTCGCCATCCCCGGCCGCGGACGCATGTTCGACTGGCTGAAGCGGCGCAAGCAGTGCGGGATCGAATGCCAGCTGTGCGCAAAGCAGTGCACCGTCGGCGCCATCCATCCCCTTGGGGATATCAATCCGAACGAGTGCATCTACTGCATGCACTGCCAGGTCGTTTACTGGGACGACCATGAGTGTCCCCCGCTCGTGATGAAGCGCGAGGGACGCGGCAAGAAGCATCCCGGTCCGAAGGATGTCATCACGCCGGGTCCGGCAGCGGCAGCGGCACCGGCGAAAGCCCCCGCCTCATTCAAATTAACAGTCAACTCGAAGGAGATAACCCATGGCTAGCAACGAAAAGGATGGCGTAAGCCGGCGCGATCTTCTCGGTACCGGTCTGACAGTCGCGACCGTAGCCGGCACGGCAGGACTGGTCACGGGCGGCACCGCCGTGATGATTGCCGACCCGGGCCCGGCAAAGGCTGGTGACGACGACGTTCACAACAGAGCCGTCGTGCCACCCGGAAAACTTGACGAGTATTACGGCTTCTGGTCCGGCGGGCATTCCGGCGAGGTCCGCGTGCTCGGCCTACCCTCGATGCGTGAACTGATGCGCATTCCGGTCTTCAATCGCTGCAGCGCGTCCGGTTGGGGGATCACCAACGAGAGCCTTCAGATCATGAATGAAGGCCTCACGCCAGAAGGACGCGCCTTTATCGAGGCTTCCGGCCTGAAGACCTATCAGAACGGCGATCTCCACCATCCGCGTCCATCCTATACGGACGGCGCCTACGATGGCCGCTACGTGTTCGTCAACGACAAGGCGAATACGCGCGTCGCACGCATCCGCCTCGACGTCATGAAGTGCGATAAGATGGTCCAGGTGCCGAACGCCCACTCCATTCACGGCCTGCGCCTTCAGCGCTTTCCGCGTACCGGATACGTGTTCTGCAACGGCGAAAACCGTGCGCCGATCCCCAACGTCGGCAAGGCCCTGGACGACCCGAAATCCTGGCGTTCCGTCTTCTCGGCCATCGACGGCGACACCATGAAGGTCGCCTGGCAGGTCGTCGTGTCGGGCAACCTCGACAACAACGACGCGGACTACAAAGGCCGCTACATCGCCTCGACCTGCTACAATGCCGAAGAAGGCGTCACCGTCGCGGAAATGACAGCCAGCGACAAGGACCACATCGTGGTCTTCAATCTGGCCGGCATCGAGCAGGCGATCAAGGACGGCAAATATCAGGAGATTAATGGCGTCAAGGTCCTCGACGGCACCAAGACATCAAAGCTCGGAATTACGGTCTACGTCCCCGTAGCCAATAGCCCTCACGGCTGCAACGCAGCACCCGACGGCAAGCATCTCGTGATCAACGGCAAGCTCTCGCCGACCGTCACCATCTTCGCCTGGGACAAGTTCGACGACGTCTTCGCCGGAAAAATCAAAGGCGAGGAAGCGATCGTCGGAAATCTCGAAGTCGGGCTTGGCCCCCTCCACACCACCTTCGACGGCAAGGGCAACGCCTACACGTCGCTCTTCCTCGACAGCCAGGTGGTGAAGTGGAATCTCGATGAAGCCATCCGCGCCTTCAAGGGCGAGAAGGTCAATCCGATCAAGCAGAAACTCGATGTGCACTATCAGATCGGTCACATCAACGCAACGCACGGTGAGACCAAGGAGGCGGACGGCAAGTGGGCCATCGCACTGTGCAAGTTCTCAAAGGATCGCTTCATCAACGTGGGGCCGATGAAGCCCGAGAACGACCAGCTGATCGACATCTCGGGCGACAAGATGGTTCTGGTTCATGACGGCCCGACATACGCCGAGCCTCATGACGCGACCATCGTCCACAAGTCGAAGCTCAATCCTCTGGAAGTCTGGAAGCGCGACGACCCATTCTTCAAGTTCGCAACGGATTGGGCGAAGAAGGACGGCGTCAAACTCGAGGAAGACAACAAGGTCATCCGCGACGGCGACAAAGTCCGCGTCTACATGACGGCCGCCGCCCCAACCTTTGGCTTGACCGACTTCCGCGTGAAGAAAGGCGACGAAGTCACGGTCTTTGTCACGAACACCGACGATGTCGTGGATCTCGCCCACGGCTTCACGATAGTCGATTACGGCATCGCGATCGAAGTGGCGCCTCAGGCGACAGCCTCCGTCACCTTCAAGGCGGTGAAGCCGGGCGTGCACTACTATTACTGCCAGTGGTTCTGCCATGCCCTCCACATGGAGATGTCGGGCCAGATGCTGGTCGAGGAAGCAGGAGTTTAGACGCATGATGAGACGACGGCGCGCGCTGACGGTTTGGATCGCCGGATTTCTCCTGGTGATCGACGTCGCCGGGGCGCGCGCCGCCGACATTGCAGTCGAGGCTGGTCCGGGCCGACTGGCCGAGGCCATTACCGCAGCCAGGGCCGGAGATCGACTTCTGCTCGCGTCCGGTAGCCACGACGGCCGTGTGGTAATCGAGAAGCCGCTTACGCTCGAGGGAGAGAACGGAGCCGTCGTCGATGCGGGCGGCAGCGGAACGAGCATCAAGGTGCTGTCTCCGGATGTCGTCATTCGCGGCCTTCTCATCCGCGGATCAGGCACGCAGGGCGAGAACTTCGACAGCGGCATCTACCTGGAGCAGGGCGCCGACCGGGCGACTATCGAGAACAACCGGTTGGAAGGAAACCTGTTCGGGATCGTGCTGCACGGAACCAAGTCCGCCACGGTGCGCAACAATATGATCTCAAACCGCAGCGATCTTTGGCCAAACGATCGCGGCAACGGCATCCACATCTGGAACAATAACGGTTCGGTCATCGAGGCCAACCGGATCACCAGCGGGCGCGATGGAATCTACATCGAGGTCAGCAACGGCAACGTCATTCGCAACAATCGCTTCGAAGGACTACGCTTCGCCATTCACTACATGTCGGCCGACGACAACGAAATTTCGGACAACATATCGATCCGTAACCGCGTCGGATTTGCGTTGATGTATTCCAAGAAGCTCAAGGTGTTCCGCAACCTGTCGGTCGCGGACCTAGGCCACGGCCTGATGCTGCACACGACGCACAAATCGCATGTCGCAGACAATTACGTGTATGGCACGGGTGAAAAATGCCTGTTCGTCTACACGTCGTCGGGCAACCGCATCCACGGAAACCGCTTCGAGCATTGCGGCGTCGGCGTTCACTTTACCGGCGGCTCCGAAAACAACCAGTTCTTCGCCAACAGCTTCCTGTCCAACGAATTCCAGGTGAAATACACCGGCATGCGCACCTATGAATGGTCGCATGATGGACGCGGAAACTACTGGAGCGATAATCCCGCGTTCGATCTTGATGGCGATGGCGTCGCCGATAGCGCCTACCGGCCGAACACCCTGGTCGACTGGGTTCTTTGGAGATACCCGCTTGCCAAGATGCTGATTGCCAGCCCGGCGTTCCAGACCCTGCGCTTCGTCCAGGAGCAATTACCGTCGCTCTACCCGGGCGGAGCAGTCGACAGCTTCCCCATGATACAGCCTGGACCGCTACCCGTCGCGATGCCGCACGGTCTCGATCTCACCCCGGCTCCGCGCGATCCCGCCCAGGCGGGGAACGACAGCCGCCCGATCATGTAAGGGAGAGAAAGCGATGGCGGCCGTCACGGCAACCGGTGTGGGAAAGGATTACGGAACGAGCACGGTTCTGAACGAGGTCTCGTTCACCGTTCCGGAAGGCAAGTGCGTTGCGCTGATCGGGCACAACGGCGCCGGCAAGACGACGCTCATGAAGCTGATCCTGGGCCTCATACGTCCGACACGCGGACGCATCGAAGTCCTCGGAGAAAACCCGGCGGTGGCGGCAGCCCCGTTCCGGGCGAAAGTCGGATTCCTGCCCGAAAACGTTGCCTTCCACGACCAGATGACGGGATACGATACCCTCCGGTTCTTTGCTGAGCTGAAGAGCGCGAGCACCGGGGAAGTTCAGGATCTGCTGGCTCGGGTCGGTCTGACAAGAGCCGCCGGCCAGAAAGTCAGAACATATTCGAAGGGCATGCGTCAGAGGCTCGGTCTGGCCCAGGCCCTGCTCGGCAAGCCCAGGCTCATGCTTCTGGACGAACCGACGACCGGCCTCGACCCCGTCCTGCGCACGGAATTCTTCGAGATCATTCGCGGCCTCACCAGCGCCGGAACGACAGTCGTTCTCTCCTCTCACATCCTCACCGAACTGGAGGCCCGCACGGACATTGCCGCGATCATGCGTGAAGGACAGCTCGTCGCCTTCGGTGATCTCGAAACGCTGCGCCAGCAGGCGGGTCTTCCGGCCATGGTGCGGGCGCGGGGAAATGCGGCTGCACTGGCGGCGAAGCTGAACGGGGCATTCGTGAAGACCGTGGCTCCGGCTGCGGACTATGTCGACGTCGAGTGTGCCCTGCCGCGTAAGATGGATCTGTTGCGCACCCTGACGGGCTTTGCAGATCTGTGCACCGACGTCGAGGTCCGGCTTCCCACCCTCGATGATCTCTATGTGCATTTTAGTGGCCGTTCTATCGATGCCGGGGCGAAGGACAACGCGCCATGAAGCCGATCCTCGTTCTTGCCATGAAGGAGTTCCGTGACGGCCTGCGCAACAAGTGGGTTGCCGGCGCGACACTCCTGCTCGCCGCGCTTGCCTTCGCGCTCACCTTCCTGGGATCGACCCCGACAGGGCTGCTCGACGCCAAGCCGCTGTCGGTCACCGTCGTCAGCATATCGAGCCTGACGATCTTCCTCATCCCGCTCATCGCGCTGCTGATCGGCTACGATGCCATCGTCGGCGAAAGCGAGCGTGGCTGTCTGCTTCTGATGCTGACCTACCCGGTCAGCCGCGCCCAGATACTCCTTGGCAAGTTTCTCGGACACGCCGCAATTCTCGCGGTTGCTACCTTGACGGGCTACGGCGCTGCGGGTCTGGCAGCCGCGATCGCGGGAAATGCCGATACGGCAAGCTGGCAGGCGTTCGCCGGACTTCTCGCCAGTTCCGTCCTGCTCGGCCTCGCCTTCCTGTCGCTGGCGTACCTGACGAGCGTCATCGTCACCGAGCGCAGCACCGCAGCGGGGGTCGCCGTCGGCATCTGGCTTATCTTCGTCATCGTCTACGATCTCGCGCTGATGAGCCTTCTGGTTGCCAGCAAAGGCGGACTTGGCGCCGATATCTTTCCGGCTCTCCTGCTTCTCAATCCAGCCGACGCCTATCGGCTGTTCAATCTCACGGCGTTCGAGAACGTCCGGGAGGTATCCGGCATGGGCGGTCTGGCGTCCTCCGTCCGTTTCAGCCCGGCCGCGCTTGCCGCCACTCTTCTGGCCTGGATCATCCTGCCCTTGGGCACGGCGTTGCTCTTGTTTCGAAGGAGGGAAGCATGAACGTGGTTAGGCTTCTCTGCATTTGCGCGATGTGCGTTCTTGCCGCCTGCGGGCAGGAGACTGTGAATTCTGCGGCGCCGCGCGAGCCCGACAAGACCTCCGTCGGCTTTTTCTGCCGGATGGGCCTCAGCGAGCACAAAGGTCCCAAAGGCCAAATTCTTCCGAAAGGTTGGACGGAACCTCTCTGGTTCTCGTCAGTCCGGGATGCTCTCACCTACGCGGAAACGGAGGTCGTCAGTGAAAACGAGATGGCGGGCTTCTGGGTCAACGACATGGGAAGGGGCACCTGGGACAAACCCGAGCCGGGCGCGTGGGTCGCCGCACAAGACGCCTGGTATGTCATCGACAGTCCAATGACGACCGGAATGGGTGGAGCCGAAGCCGTGCCATTCAAGGAGCGCGGCGAGGCGGAAGCCTTCGCGGCGGAAAAGGGCGGCCGCATCGTCGGCTATGCCGAGGCAAAAAGCAACCTCGCATCCAGCGAAGCGCCGGACAACAAAGGTGAAACATGACCCTGGCCAATCACCAGATCAGCCGCAGGCGCTTCATCGCGATCGCGGCCACCGTTGCAGGCGAGGCGTGTCTGCCACGCGCAGTTGGGGCTGCCGCCCCACCGGTTCTGTCGTGGACCGGAATTGCCCTGGGCGCGCCCGCGCAGCTGGTTCTCCAACACCCCGACGAACGGTCGGCGAAGGACGCCATCGCAGCTTGCCTCGCCGAGGTCGCGCGCCTGGAAGCGGTCTTCAGCCTGCATCGTCCGGACAGTGCGCTCGTCCGCCTCAATGCGACCGGCCGACTCGATAATGCGCCTCCCGATCTTCTTGTCCTGCTCTCCGAAGCATTGAGCCTGGCGGAACGTACCAGAGGAGCCTTCGATCCAACCATTCAACCGCTCTGGCAGGCCCGTGCCATGAGCGATGCCGCTTCCGGTAACATCAAAACGTCGAGCGATCCCGCCTCAGATATCGTCGCGGCCCGCTCGCTCGTCGGCTGGCGTGAGGTCCTCATCGACGAGGGAAGCATAAAACTGTCGAAGCCGGGCATGGCCGTCACACTCAACGGTATCGCACAAGGCTACATCACCGACAAAGTCAGTGATCTCCTGCGCCAGCGTGGCTTCACATCGGTACTCGTCGATATGGGAGAACACAAAGCCCTTGGCGCGAAGTGGAACGGGGATTCCTGGCGCATCGGGATAGAGAACCCTCATTCTCCTGGGAGCACCATCGAAACGATCGACCTGACACACGGTGCCGTCTCGACATCCAGCAATCTTGCCCGGGCCGCCGGAGGGCTCTCTCACCGTCCCAACATCATCGATCCCGAGACCGGTGAACCAGCGGGCTACTGGTCCAGCGTCACAGTGGTTTGCGAGCGCGCCACGATGGCCGATGGCCTCTCCACGGCCTTGAGCGTCCTGCCATTGGAACAATGGCGCGGCTTAACGGAAAGCGGCATCAAGATCTACGCTGTTCCAGGTGGATCGCTGCACGGCCGCTGGGTCTGATCCACCGCATACAGAGCCGCCCCGGTATGGTTTCACAGAGCCATCGCCGGCGCCACGCCTCCAGCGGCGCATGTTGTTCTCAAGCGTCATCACGCTGCCGCTGACAGAGTACGCGAGTGTCATCGGTTATTCCGATCAGAGCGGCCCTTGATCGCCAACGAAGTCAAACCAAATGGTGAAGCAGACGCAACCGAGGAGTCGAAGGCCATGCCGTCGTTCAACTTGACCGCTCCGGCGTTACTGATCATGGCTCTCACCTACCCAGCCGCCGCAGGGGCGATCGAGTGCGATCGCCAATTTCAGATTGTTAATGGCCAGCGAATATCGACGCCCTATTGCACCGACCAGTTTCTCGGCCAGGTCGCGCGCGAGCGAGGCATGAATGTCACCGACGAAAACGTTCGCCAAAGCGCCAGCCTCAAGAGCGATATCTGCCGCAGCATCGGTCAGGACAACCGGCTGAGAACAATTTGCACCAACTACTTCCCCAATCCCGGCTCGAACGATTGAGCTGAAAGAACGTCCGGAGCGAGTATCGCCGGCGCCGGCCCGGTCGGCTGCCGCATGCCGCGCCTACCGCCGGCCGCTTGATGAGCCGGGCGGCGGTCGCAGCGCCCACCACCTTCGACCGCGTCTACGTCGATCCCCGCCACCGCTCAAGCTCACCGAGCGTCGAGCCGGAGCCGGTCACGCTGATATCGGTGCCGTCCTCGTGAGCGGAGTAGCGCGCCATCACATACTCGTCCTCAATCGACAAAGTCCGGCAAAGCACTGTCTCGTTGCCATTCCCAAGAACCAGCGTGAATTGTTCGCCGACACTCCACGGATCGGCCGTCGAGATGCGCACGATGCGGAGCGTGCGCTCAATAACCCGGCACTGCATCGCGGGCCGGTCCGGCTGCAAAATCAGCCCGACGCCCGCCGAATTGGGCCGTTTGCCGAAGCTGCGCATCAAAATATCCAATCCAAACAAGGGGCTCGCCCCTCCAGTTCCGCAGATGTCCTGCACCCCCTTTGTGTTCTAGGCAGATGTTGACCTGAAAGCGCTCTAAACGTCGGATCAACCGTAAGACCGTCTTCGCGGCGCGACCGCAATGCGCACCGAATTTGCTTCAGTTTTTCAGATAAGGCAGCCAGATCCCGGAAACGGCCGCCACTATTTCAAGCCAATCAAGCCTCAGCAGCAAGACCGCAAGACCTCAACAACGAGGCTCGCGATGCCATACTGCAGACGCTCACAGTCGGAACCGCACATCGCGCGACGCGTGCGTCATCACCCGATGTCCACGCAGGCCACAGCAGATAGCATCAAGTTCTGACTATCCACCCGCCACTCTTCGCGAACATCTCAGCCACTGATCGCACGTTACCGTCTGGTACAAACGACCTTGCCGCGATAGCATCTCTCAAACACGCTCAAACAGACGTGTTCAACTGGGAGGTCTTTCATGCGTAGAGCCTGTTGGTCTGTCGCCGCCCTCGTGATCGCAGCCGGTATCGCGATGTCCTTCGCCGGAAGCGCCGAAGCGGCCCCTGTCGGTCCGTCAGCGATCGCAAACCAAAGCGCGGGATCTCTGGCGACGCCGGTGCATTGCAGAATCTACCGTGCATTGCAGAATCTACCGTCATTGCCATCGCCGGTGCTGGTGGCACCGTGGCCATCGCCATTGCCGCCGAATCTGCCACTGGTGCTGAGAGCGCAGCTCGCGCGCCGTATCTGTAGATCATCGACGGGCGGCGGTTTCTCAGAAGGGAGACCGCCGCTTTTTACACCGGGCTCGCCACATCGAGACGGCAGGGGATCAGCCCCGAAATCCGTACAGCCAAACGGCCCTGCCACCCACAGCACACTGGAACCTGTCACGGCATCCAGGATCCCGCCTGCGGCTAGGGCTTCTTCAGAACGATCGTGCGATCATCGTTGGTATGCAGCACCAGAACGCGATCGCTCGGACGCGAGAAGCGGGCAACGCTCTGCATGGCTGCCAGAAACGATTGTTCCTGCTGCATGACCGGTTCTTCGCAGGCCATCATCGATGACATGCCCTTTCCAATGGTCAAACCTTCCCCCGACAACTGCCAGTCGGCGCCGAAGCGATTACAGGACGCGCTGCCGCTGACCCGGCCGTCATCTGAAAACGTCACGGTCATGAGCGGTTCGGGCAAAGCCGCACGACCGGCAAGCTCCGTGACCACCCAGTCGCTTCCCTTCAAGAGGCTGGCAGGCTCTCCGCCACACCCCTCGAACTTGCGATCCCCGAATGTCAGCGACACCTGCTCCGGCCGGGGCATGCCGGTCATGGTATCCGCGCAGATCTCGCTTTTGACCGTAAGCCGCAAAGACGCTCCATCGACAGTCCCCGTGTAAAGCACCGTTCTGTCATCCACACGGGTCACCGTCGGGGTGGGGAAACTTGTCCGCTTGGCACCGAAATCGGTTTCAAGAGTCATCTGCCCGTCGGCGCGCGTAAGCGACCAGGACGGCTCATGACCGATGGCGCGCCACCGCTCCGGCGACGCGGCCCAAACCTGGATTGCGCATATGCTGGCCACGGAAAGGATTGCGAGCCGCGCGCCCCACGGAAATGAGAAAGCGCCAGAACTGAAACGGCGAATGCGGCGGATGATCATGTCTGGCCCTCAGATGACGACGACGCGGGCGCCGTCGCGGACGGTCCCGAACAATTCGAATACGTGCTCGTTCAGCATTCGAATGCAACCCGATGAGGCGAGTTTACCAATGCTCCAGGGTTCATTCGTACCGTGAATGCGATAAAGCGTGTCCCTCCCGTCCCTGTAGAGATACAAGGCGCGCGCCCCAAGCGGATTCCTTGGTCCTCCCGGGACATGTGTAGGCAATGAGGGATCACGCCGCCGCATATTCGCCGTCGGTGTCCATCCCGGCCACACAGCGCGCCGCTGGATAATCGCTTCGCCGCTCCACCGCCGTCCATCACGCCCAACCGCCACACCAAACCTTAGCGCGCGGCCCGGACTCTCGATGTAGTAGAGCATCCGCTCGCTTTTATTGATGAGAATGGTCCCAATCGGTTCCGGACCCGAATACGGAACGTATTGACGGTGAAAACGCGGTGGGATCTTTTTCTTGTCGACTATTTTGATATCGAAGGGCCGGTCCGGGATAACCCCGATGAACCACTCCGAGCGCGCCGACAGAACCGGTGCCGGTGCGGCAACGCAGGCAAGGGCGCCGGCGATCAGTCCCCGCCGCGAAATCGAATACGTCATTTCTGCAAAACCAAGTCCATGATCTCCCCCATTCGAGATGCTGCTTACCATCGCCCCCATTCGACACGATGCCGACCTATCTCCAGGCTTCGCAAAAACATCCGTGCCATTGTCAGGATCAATAAATGGCCGTTCTGTGTCGATAGCAATAACAATTCATTTAGTCCTGATCATTGGCCACACCACGCGCTCCCGCCAATGCCAGATCACGAACCGATCGAGAGAAAAGCGATGATCGCGAGCGTAGACGCGTAGAGGAGGACGACGGCCGCGAACCACATCCGGTCCATCCGCGCGACGGCCCTTTCTCGGCCATCGCCGTCTCCACGCCAAGAGGCCCGCACGGCGCGCAACAGTACAAGAATGATGAAGGCGAACGACGCGAGGTAGATCTTGTCGATCATCGTCAAGTAGTCGACATCGGGCTGAAAGCGGCCACTGGCAAGTTGCAGCGCCACGAGAGTCAGCAGCAGCGTCAGTAGAGCCGTCACGCTGAGACCTACGCGTGCATCGAGATAAGCCGGCCGGATCCACAAGATGAGCCCAGCGCAGGTCATGATCAGCAGGATGGGCAGAAAGGTCTTGACGGCCAGCGCCGTCAAAGGCCGCTCGATCGGCACGATGACGACGGCTCGCGAGTACGCCTCCTTCTCACCGACCGTGGGATTGCCGAAATTGGTCGGATAAACGTGTTCGCTCACCTCCATTCGGGGTTTGCCTATTCTAAAGCCGGGCAGATAGATATCCGGAGAAAGCGTGAGCGCATTGTGATCCAGCACATATTTGAGAAGAGCAGAGCCCGACTCCGAATCTTCCAGTTCGACACGTAGCTCCTGCTTGTCGAACGGGTAATCGCCGACCGCCAGTCGCGTCGAAAACCGGCCTTGGTTTCTCACCACCGCATAAAGCGTACCATCAGGGAGAACCTTGGGAGGTTCATACATTTGGTTTCGCACGTGCGCGTTCGGCGCGAAGCGGTTCATGAATTCCAGGGTCTTCGACGGATTGATTTCGGGATTTCGCCAGCGGAACCAGACGTAGAGATCGACGGCATAGCTCTGCGTCCGGAAATCAATCTCCTGGATATCGTGGACGTACGCCCCGATGATCACCTCCCGCTCATCGGACGGCACAGCGCCGGAACCCGGCTGGCCGAAGCAAGGGCCGGCCACCGCCAGAAAGCCGGCGGCGGTCCAGAGGCTGAGCAGGAATTGCAAAAACCAGGTTCTGACCAACGCCGTCTTCGGCTGAACTGCGGAAGGCATTTATACGCGGACCTCGACGGGGCGACTGGCGGCATCTGTCCACGGTCGGATCGCGAAAATCAAGCATCCCGGCCGCCACGTTCCGGGTTTCGATCGGAAACGAGGTGAGTCCGGACTTCCGACGATGGCCAGAGCCCAGAGATGTAGGGCAAACCCTCTATCTGGCATCCCGGTCATCAATAGAACGAGGCACCTCAGAACCCGGACATCATACCAATCCCGATGCTGCGACGCAGCATGGGCACTCCCGATCTGAATTTGCGCACCGTCGGCAGGCGGCGGCCCAGATTACGTGTAATGTTCCGCACCTGTGCCGCGAATATCATCTCAAGAGGATTGCGTGCCGGACGTGTCGGAAGATCTGTCGTCGCTGTTCCGGCGTGCCAACCGCGGTGACGGAGCAGCCTACCGGCAGTTCCTTATCGCGCTGACACCGCGTCTGCGCGGGCTGGTCCGCAAGGGACTCGTGCGCGCCGGCCGAAGCCCGGACGAGTGTGAGGATATCGTGCAGGAAACGCTGATCGCCATGCACGTCAAACGCGGCACGTGGGACGAGAGCCAGCCTGTGGAGCCCTGGGTCTACGCCATTGCGAACTACAAGCTGATCGACTTTCTGCGCCGCAGGGGCAGTCATGGCCACGTCGCCATCGACGAACTGGCCGATATCCTTCCTGCAGAACCGGCCGCCGACACCGATCTCACCATCGATCGAAATCGACTGCTCGGAACCTTGCCCGACCGGCACCGACGCGTGGTCCAGGAAATGGCGATCGACGGACGCAGCGCCCGTGAGGTCGCCGAGGCTCTGGGCATGACGGAAGGTGCGGTGCGCGTCACATTGCATCGGGCGTTGAAGGCCATGGGCGAGGCGTTCCGCCGGGGAAGCACATGAAAACCGACGATCTCATCGCGGCTCTGGCGGCCGACACGAAGAAACCAACCCCGGTGCGGACCCTGCTCGGCTTCGCGCTCGCAGCCGGCATCGCTGTCGCGGCCATCATGTTGCTGCTCACACTGGGCGTGCGTCCAGACATCCGGGAAGCTCTCGGCACATGGCGCTTCGACGTCAAGATCGCCTTGCTCGCAGCCGCATTGCTCGTTGCGGCGCTCGATTGCTATCGTCTGTCCCGACCGACCGCTCATGAGCGCCCCATGACTCTTGCGGTCCTGATCGCTCTTCTCGTTTTGGCAGCCGTTGCGGCGGAACTGATCACGAGCCCGCGCGATGCCTGGCCTGCCAAGCTGGTCGGGAGCAACGCCCTGCTCTGCCTTCAGATCATACCAGCCCTCGCTGTGGTCCCGCTGATTGCCATTCTCTGGGCCATGCGCGCGGGCGCTCCGCAGTCTCCCGCCCGCGCAGGCGCGGCGGCCGGAACGCTCGCGGCATCAGCCGCGGCGCTGCTCTACGCCACCCACTGCTTCGACGACTCGCCCCTGTTCGTTGCCACGTGGTACCCGATAGCCATCGCGCTGGTCACCCTCGCCGGGGCTTTCGCGGGCGCCCGCGTTCTGAGGTGGTAAGCGCCACTCAGTCGCCGACCTCTTCCTTGGCCGGATCGCAAAAGGGCTACTATGCGGGGCCGATTGGACAACGGTTTGCTTCGTGATTCTTCAAGGCTTGCAGATATCGCTCCAAGGTTTGTATGCTGCTCAAAAAGTCGATGGGAGTTGTCATATGGCGATCAACAAGAAACAGGAAGCCCGCGCGCTGAGTTCGGACGAACACGAACTCGTCGAAAAATCGCATCACCCGACTGTTCAGGATCTGTCCGACGAGGAACTTCGCAATCTCGTCAAGCTTGTCCGCGAACGCCGGGATCGCGCACGAACCGAAGCGAACCGCCGCCGGCGCGAAATGCGCGGCAAAGCCGCCCCGAAAGGCGCGGCGGCTTCACGGGCCGAGGATGGCTCGAAGTTGAAGCTTGCCGTCCTGGCCATGGCGATGCGGCGGATCAATAGTGAAATCGAGCGGCGGCGTCAGATGGAGGCCCGTTTGTCGCTCGTCGAAAACGCCCAGAAGGCGCTCGATCTCAAGAACGAAGCGGCCCAGGCCCGCGTCGTACCCTTGAATACCCGCCACGCCCACCAAGGCATGCGCAGCAAGCCGAACAAGCGCAGCCAGAACCTGATCCGTCCGATGGAATTGGGAAGGCTTCGCCAGGCGGCCAAGGTCGCGCAGGCCAAACGCGACAGTCGATAGAACCGGCGGCCGCGACACGTTCTGATTGGCAGCGGGCCACCCCGGCAGCGGTGGTGGCCTGAAAACCGAGCCCGCGCAGACACATTCTATGTTCTAGACAGGAAATCAGGCAGAACCGATCCAGCATGATCGGATCTTGCCTGAGCCGGCCCTCGAACATCCCGAAGCCGGACAACAGTAAGAATCAACTCAATCTTCGCGATCATCCGCGTCGTTGGGAGCAAGGCTGCGAGGCTCGCTGTGCCTGCGGCTTTTCCCTTCAAAAAGGTGCCCGGCTTCAAGCACGAGTTCCTTGTGCCAGATTTCCCCTGTGGTCTGTGAACCCGGGCGAAGAACGATCCGGTCGGCGAAGACGAGCGCCTCGAGTGCCGAACCTTCAACGACGACCTCGCCGGCGACGATCGTACCCAGCACCATGCCGCTTTTCGCGATGAAGACATTGTCGGCGCGCAACTCGCCGTCCACCTGTCCGTGGATGATCGCATCTCCGTCGATCGTCAGGCATCCGAGCACGGACGTGTTCGGGCGGATTACGACAGGTTCGTCATTGTCAGGAACGGGTGTCGCCTCAAGAGCGTCGGAGCTCAACGAAACGGTCATCGGGCGACTTTCATGGATGGACGACGCATACACAAAGCTCCATCTCGCTGAAATTGGTCAAGCGGATGCATAGACGGATGAAAAGCTGTAGCCGCAGGCAATGTCGACCGCATGAAATAAATGCGCACGGACGCAAGAACATCATCCCGCCGAATACAAAAAGAGATGCAGCGATTGTGATCTCACTCGACAGACCGGATGACGAGGAGGAATGTAATTTAGAGTTACCGGGCGGAAGCGCTTCGCCTCGTTGGCAGCCTCAGCAGGGCGCAGCCCACGGTCTGCCTCGGTTTTCGAGATCCCAAGACGATCAATACGTGTGGCATCCGCGCGGTCGGCTGTCTCGAGGCCATGACCGATGCTCGGGAAAAATCACCGCCTCAACCGATTGCCCCAGCCAGAACGCAGCGACGCACCCACCGGCGCCAACCGCGCCACGCCCGGCGGTGCGATGAGTCGCCCAGCGCAGCAATCTTCTGGAATTACTGCCGGCCAACTTTCAACGCTTCAGCCCGACCGCAAGAAGAAGCAGGTCGCTTTGCCCGGTGCGCTTCTCGATCTCCTTGATGAGAACGTAGGGCACAAGTGCGATTGAGACGATGGCCGCCGTGAGCAGCGAGTTGTGCAAGCCTTCGTTCCGGACAATCTCCAATGCGCCCAAGAATGACTGTCCTTGCCACCAGGCTGTCACGACCCGTTCCGCAAAATGGAAGACGATGATTGCTGCTCCAAAAACCACCGACTTCAAAAGCACCGCGAAGGCAGGCATTCGCTTCGCAAGACGATCTCCCATGTGGAGCGCCTCGGCAATCAAGACGACCTTTCCGAGAATGAGCGCATTGACGATTGCCCAGCCATGCTTGACGAGACTGAAGTGATAGGCTCCCGAGAGCATGGCTTCATGCAGGTGCATCAACATGAGAATCACCCAGATGTAGCCGGTGATAATGAGATACGAGCGCATCTCCGCCCTCGCGCGGTCTTTGAGACCCGCATGAGCGCCACCGCCGGCCGGTGCGGCTCCTGCATGCGCGAAGAGGTCCGCCATCTCGCTGGCGGGCCGCCACGTTTCCCAACTCGGATGCCAGAGAAAATCATCCTCACGCAGCAGCCGCGTCTGGGCCAGGTGCCTCAAGTCAGATAACCTGAGCGGAGGCGAGCGCTTCTCGGGACGAAGCGCATACCAGACCTGCTCCTCTGCGGCCGGCATCCTCTGACCGGTAGGGTTCATGTGATCCTGCTTGCTGATCATTACCGGCAATCCCCGCAACACCTGCCAATTCAATATACTCGAACTACGAATGCCTTGCTGCGACGATGCACAGGATTTCACCGAACGGCAAACCGTGTTCCCCCCGCTTTTCTATTCGCCGGGGCTGACCGTCCTCCGACTTCGCGAGACGTCTTCACTCCTTTTGCTCTATTTCATCTCCTCCAACACCTTCTCCAAAAACCGATCAAAATGCGTTGTCGTGATCAGCCCCTGCCGCGGATATTCCATATCGGTGATGATGAAGAGCGCAAGCGACATGGCCGTTGTGAAGGCTGCAATATGAAGGAAGCTGCGCTGCCGTCCCGCCGCCATGCCAAAGCCAGCAAGCAGCGATCCGGTCAGACCTAGCCCCAGAAGCATGAGGTAGATGATCCGCGGCGGATGACGCTCATTGGCCCCCGCGCGCTCGCCCGCGACTGAGAACACCTCATTCAAGGCCGGCAAAATGAGACTGCTCGGTACGGTCGTCGGAGCACGGGCACCTGCTGCAACGGCCGAATCCCATAGCTTTTTGCGGATCTCTGCGATCTTTGTGAGCTGATCGGGATCGTAGACCGACATGTTGTCGACGATCGAGAAAGTCATGTTCTCCTTATACAGCGACAACCGCGCCTCAAGATACGATTTCAGATGGGCCCGCACTTGCCCTCGATCGGGTTCATCGAGCATATCCAGCCGGTCGTTTGCGACCCGCAATGCGTTCGCCTCTTCCACAATGAGTGTGCGAAGATCATCGTAGCGCTGCAGCGCACCGGATAGTGTAAACGCGATAAGCAATCCAATCAGTGCGAAGACGGCGCCTTCGACGGCACCCAGCCCCGACATGGCTATTCGACCTTCCTCGTCGAGATGCTTCTTTCCCATGCGCCGACCCAGCTCAATGAGCGTCAGCGAGCCCAGAAACATCACGAGGACCGTAATCGCGTCGAATGAGAGAAAGCTCATAAGCATGATTTTCGTTGTGTCCTCCCACCGCGCGGATTTGAAAACGCGTGGCGCTCGCGTCGCCTCGGCCGGGAGGCCGGCGCGCGCCGCGAGCGCCCGTCTCCATTAATCGTTCATGAATTGCTGTGCTGTCGGAACCTGATTCCGGCAATCGTCGGTGAGCGTTGCCTTGTTCTTGATCAGGCAGTCATAGATCCGGCCGCCGCCAGCCGGGACATTCGAGCAGTATTGCAGGATATCGGCAGAGCAGCTCGTAGCCATCGACTTCAATGCTTTCATCCGCACGCCGAGTTCATCGGAACCCAAATAGGCGGTCATCCGGCAGCGTGGCGAGATCTTGTCTTCGAATGAGATCAGGCACGCGACGATCCGATGCGCCCCCGGGGTCACGCCGGAGCAGAACTTGGGAATTTCGGCGGCACAGTCAGCGGCGAGGTTCTGTTGAGCAAACGCGGCCGAACTTGAAACGAGAGATCCCACGGCAAAAGCTAGAGCAACGATTTTTCTCATAGTTTCCTCCCAGGTGATGGCGATTTCCGGCATCAACACTCAGAAGGAGGACAAATCATGGCCTCACAACTTTGGCCATACGCATTCCTCGAACGCAGGCCGGATAGGATGAATTTGTCACTTGGTCCGACGCTTGCCTCACGTCCGCAGGCGCCAGCCTCCCCTTCGGTGCGCCGCACCATGTCTCCTCATCCCCGTCCTGCGAGACGAAGACAATTGCCCTGAATAAAACAGGGGCGCATCAAGCAATTCGCCGGAGCATGACAATGCGTGCAACCGGCCGCATCGCGACTTCATTTTAGTGCACGAGCGGCGCTCCCGAGCAATTTCCGGACGTCGTCGATCAAGTCGTCGGAGGAGTACTCCGCTGGAACTTCCAGGAAGGCGACCTTTGCCTTTCTGAAGGCCTCTCGCTTAACGGCATCTCGCATGAACGACCGCTCGCGGTAGTGGCCATGTCCCTGGTACTCGATCGCCAGCGCCGGAAAACCTCTCCGGTCGACGATCAGGAAGTCGATGCGCTTTAGGACTCCGACCTCGGCTACTCCAGTTGCAGCTTCAGACCCGTCCGGCTCACGTAGACAACCTTTTCGCCCACCTTCGCATTCTGCAATGGCACGTCAGGCTTTACCTTGATAGTGACCGCCTTTCCGTTGGGGAACTCGAGGGTGACGGTGCGGGACTGATAATCGATTGCTGTGATTTTTGTGGTGATCTCAAATGCGTCTTCGATGAACGCTGCCGGCATCTGACCCTTGGCGGCTCGGCCGACCGCGACAGCTTCTGCAGCGGTGGGAACTTCGACCGACGCCGGAACGACCAGGATCAATTCGTCGATCACATAGTCTGCTCCGACCGCCTGACCGACACGCAGTTTGTCGAAATTCACCGCCGCTTCGCCAAGCTTGAGGTGAAGAACGTTTCCTCTGGGGCCAACAACATCAACGGTTCGCTGCTCCTGGCTGACCGCGATGATCTCTCCGGTAAGCCTTCCGGTATCGCGATTTTCGATACGGATAACATCTTCGCTGTGCGCTGCCGGAGACGCGGCAATCACCAGAGCAGCCTGAATTGCTATGAATAAAGCGCGTCCGTATTTCATGAGCCTCAATCCTTTCCCATTCCCAGATACCGCAGTGAGGACGCAACAAGTCCAGCAATCCCACACGGCATCATGGCTGCCCGACCAGGATCTCTGATCCGAGCGATGTGGCCTCGATGCAGCCCTCAAGTTACAAGCCACTGCGCTCCATCCGCTATGCAGAAACAGACGTTGCCATGATTTTCGGCAGGCTATCCTAGAAGCCTACGGCCAGATTTCGATTGTCGACGTATCTCCGCATGAACGGATCAGCCTCAGTCAATCAGGCCAAGGCTGCGGCAGGACCAGAAAACGCCGGAGAATGATGGACCATCGTCAAGCTCATGCGCGACGTCTCAGTCGCATAATCGAACCGATGGAGGTGGGTTCGATATCGCATTATCAATATTCGCAGCATGTCTCACCGCCTTTTCAAGAGAATTTAGGCTTGCCTTCTCGCACGTCGAACCATGCGCCGAACACACAAAGACGGCCCGCAAGGCTCCACGGAAACGAGACATCGTCCGCCGGTCGCCGGTCAATTCAAAGCCTTCCAATGCAATGATCAAGCCGCCGATAAAGGATCGGATGTCCGAATCTGAATAGACAGGGCGCAAAGCGTTCGACGATGATGGCGTCGCCGTGAGACGGAGAAAGTGACATGCAGTTCACACGCCGCGAAGCCCTTGGGGCTCTGACCATTGCCACAGGCTCCGCCTTGAGCACGTCGGCCTCCGCCTGGGAAGGTCCGCTCATGGACCTCGTCCAGGGAAGCGAGGATTTTGCTACAGCATCGGATGCTTACGTCTACGGCTACCCTCTCGTGACGATGGAGATGACGCGCCGCGTTATAACGAATGTCTCCAAGCCTGAAGGAACGCGGGCTCCGATGGGGCAGATCATCAAGCTGCGCGAATATCCCAACGCCCAATTCCGCGATGTCACCGCGCCGAATGCCGATACGCTTTACACGACGTCATTCTTCGATGTCGGCGACGAACCGTGGGTCCTGAGCACGCCTGACTTCAAGGGACGCTACTACCTGCTGCCGTTCCTGAGCGGCTGGACGGACGTATTCCAGGTGCCCGGCAAACGCACCACCGGCACCGGCGCCCAGACCTTTCTGATCACCGGCCCGGACTGGGCCGGCACAGTGCCCGCAGGCATGATGCAACTGCAATCGCCGACGAGCATCGTTTGGCTGCTGGGTCGGATCTACTGCACCGGAACTCCGGAGGACTACAAGGAAGTTCACACTCTCCAGGATCAGTTCAAACTTCAGCCTCTCAGCACCTTTGGCAAGGACTACAAGGCGCCGGACGGCAAGGTCGATCCCGCCATCGACATGAAGACGCCCGTCCGCGATCAGGTAAACAAACTCTCCACGGTGGAGTATTTCACTCTTCTCGCAGAACTGCTGAAGCGAAATCCGCCGGCCGCGGCCGATGCCCCCGTTCTCGAGCGCTTCAAAAGCATCGGCCTGGTCCCGGGCCAGGACTTCGACCCTAAGGCCGTGGACAGCCGCTGGGCAGACCACTTGCCCAAGCTTTCACAGACCCGCATCCAACTACATTTCATGAGCCGCGACGGTGACATGTCGCGCGTCAATGGCTGGACGTTCACGACCAAGACGGGACTTTACGGCACCAATTACATCCAGCGCGCGCTGGTCACCTACATCGGGCTCGGCGCAAACCGACCACAGGACGCTGTCTATCCCACGTCCCTCAAGCCGTCGCTCCTGTCGAGTTATAGCGGACAGTACAAATATACGATGCGCTTCGAGAAGGGTCAGTTGCCGCCGGTGAACGGCTTCTGGTCTTTGACGATGTATGACGAAGACATGTTCTTCATCGAGAACTCCATCAATCGTTATTCGATGAGCATGCGAACCAACCCGAAGTTGGAAGCAGACGGGTCCTTGATCATCTATATCCAGAATGAAAGCCCCGGAGCAGACAAGGAAGCCAACTGGCTTCCAGCACCCAAAGACAAGTTCTGCCTGATGTTGCGTCTCTATTGGCCCGACGAAGATAATCCTTCGATCCTGGATGGCTCGTGGGTCATCCCGCCCGTCCAGAAGGTCTGACCGAGAACTGATTGCACGCGTCTTCTCTCGCTTTCCTTGAACGCATAGCCGTCAGGGCGACGAGAGGCCTTGGTCGATCAAAAGAGCGCCTCGATTAGTCATTCGATAGCCTGTGCAGAAATGACTGCCGCGTGACGACGGGGCTACGTATCAGTCGCGGCAGAACGCTGGAAGCGGCACTGGGGCCCATAGCTGGCGGTTCAGCAGCGGCGGGCTTTGGCCGTGCGCAGGGTTTCCGAGGGGGCCTCGCCGAAGAGACCTTTATATAAACCCGAAAAGCGCCCCATATCGGCTACTCCTGCCAGTTGCAAACCGGCCGTAACCGTCGGAATGCTTGCTTCGTTCAGCTTCCGCCGAACGGCATTGAGTTGCCGGAAGCGCAGGTATCGAACAGGCCCCATACCAACCACCCTGTTAAACGCCCGCAGCAACGTACGGCTGTTGACGTCGGCCACTCGCGCCAGATCGTCAACGTACAAGCTATCGACGAAGTCAAGGTGCGCAACCGACGACAGTGCGACAGCGACGATCTCATTGGCGCGCCTGAATTCGGGACTAGCGCGCCGTTCCACTCCGTCTCCGGAAAGGATCCAGCGAGCGGTTTCAAGAAGCTTCTCTTCACTATTGCGCGTATCGACAGCACCGGGGCCGGATCGGCTAGCCTCCAGAAGAGCCGTTGCCAAATTCAGCAAAGTAGCTTGCTGGTCAGCCGCAGCGGGAACGATACACGCCTGACCTTCTTCGATCCTGCGCTGCAGCTTCCTACTGGAGGACCACGCTATCTCTACGACCGGACGGGGAATGGTGAGAGATAGCCAACTTCGTGGACCGTCTGCGGAGATGACAAAACGGCCACCGGGTGTAAGGAGGATGCATTCATCCTCCAAGACCTCTTCGCCGTTGATCGTTATGCATGCCGATGACGGTCTGTACCGGACCAGCAGCAGGTAACTCTCGACAGTGACGGTACCTTCCACAACGCTGGCCCCACCATCTCCTCCAAACTGAAGAATAAGACTTGTGACGGGCACATACTCCAACCACCAAGGCGCCTCTTCGCGGCGGGTCAATATGAAGTTGACGTTCGCCAGTCTGACAGCTTGGCAGTATTGATCGAAGGAAATAAGGTTCATCTGGGACCCGCAGAAGGTGCGGTTAGCGTGTTGCGCTGAAGCTTGAATTGCACATGATCTCACCGTTTCGCACAGAGAGCGAATGACTTCAATTCTCCCTGGTCATCATTGCAGCCACGGCAAGCAGTTCAACGGAATCCACCGGCTTGGGTAAGAACGGAGCGTCCTGCAAACCGGAAGGCAGTCGCAGCCTCGAGTAACCGGAAATCACCGCAAAAGGGCATAACCCGCTTTCGCAGGGCCGTTTCGACTGGCGCGGCGGACGAAAAGGCCAGACTTGCCTCGACCAAACGCAGCATCGATCTTCTGGTGCTCGAGCATTTGCATGGCACTCCCGGCCGACCTGGCCATGCCGCTGACGACATGCCGCCCGTCCGTCAGACGCTGCGCGAGCCTCCTTGCAGTCAGAACTTCATCCTCGACAATCAAAAATGTGCATCTCAAACGGACCTACTTATCCTTGGCAAGAACCTCCTTGGCATGGGCCGAAAGCTGCCATAGCAGTCCGGTCTGCGGGTAGGACAAGTTGACCTCGGCCGACAGTGAGTACTCGGCCATATCGACAAGGATCGAATGTCCGAAGCCCCGGCGGTTAGGCGGCGTAACAGGAGGACCATTCGTCTCCATCCACTGCATCTTGAATCTTGGCAGGCCATCCGCCGTCTCGACATTCCACGTAACGCGAACGCAACCTTTGGGCGATGACAACGCACCATGCTTGCTAGCGTTCGTCGCAAGTTCGTGAGCGGCCATTCCGACGATTTGCGCGGCCGAGGCGTTCAACTCTGCTGGTGGGCCGCTGAGCAGGATCCGATTGCCGATCAGGTCCGCGAAATGCGAAAGCTGCGATCGCAGAAGTTCGGCGATATCAACGCCCGACCAATGCGACTGAACCAGAAGGTCGTGTGAGGCTGCAAGCCCGGAAAGCCGGTCGCTGAAGTTCTGAGCGAACGCCCTTGGATCATCTATTCGGGCCGTCTGCAACGCAACCGACTGCACGACAGCAAGAAGATTTTTCGCCCGGTGATTCACTTCGGCTGTCAGAATCCGATCGCGTTCCTCGGCTTGCTTTCGTTCAGTAATGTCGATCAGGACGCCGTAGTAGCGTTTCGGTCTGCCATCAGGAGCGCATTCGTATCGACCTCGCGTCTCAAGCCAACGCACCTCTCCATTTTTGCCGAAAGCGCGATATTGCGAGTAAACCTCTCGCGGTGCCTGCAGCATGGCTTCCGCTTCCGCCAGGAGCCGCGGCAGATCATCGGGATGCACACGCTGCGCCCAAGACTCAAAACTTGGGGTCACCGCGTAAGGCTCAAGGCCCAGCAAGATGTAATTCTGGGCGGTCCAAGCGAGCTCTCCTGTTTGAACGTCCCACTCCCAGATTCCCATTTCAGCCGCGTCAAGCGCCAGCCGCAATCTCTCCTCGCTCGCGCGCAGTTCCTGTTCGGACTTCTTCCGCTCGGTGATATCCGCCACGACGCCGAAATAGCGGATCGGCCGGCCACCCGCGTCGGATGCGAAGCGACCCCACGATTCCACCCAGCGAACGTTGTCATTCTGACCCAGGACTCTGTGCTCGGCATAGAGATCTTCGCCTTTCTCAAGCAGGCTCGGTATTTTCGCTTCGAGCTGCGGAAGATCGTCAGGATGCACGCGACGTGCCCACGCGGCATGGCCCGGCTCGACGGTACCAGGTTCGTATCCCAGAATCCGAAAGAACTGGTCGTTCCAGATATAAGTGCCCTCAACGATATCCCAGACCCAGATTCCCATTTTAGCTGCATCAAGAGCAAGCCGCAGACGCTCTTCCCCGGCATGCATCTGTGCCTCCGACAGGCGCAGTCGCTCAATGATCGCGTCCTGAAGCCGATCGTTTTTGGTTCGATTAGTCGTGTCTAGAGACACGATGAAGACGCCGGCTATCTGCCCTGAGTCGTCGTAGAGCGGACTGTAACAGAAGGTGAAGTAACGATCTTCTGGGCCAGCCTCGTGAACGGGGCGGAAAAGTGAATCATCACCTCGAATGGCCTCGCCAGTCCTCATGACGCGCTCAAGAAGCGGCCCGGACACTTCCCAAATGTCCGACCAGCTGTCCCGGGCTGGAGATCCCAGCGCCGCAGGGTGCTTGGCTCCAACCGTAGCAAGCGACGCATCGTTATAGATCTGGATGAGTTCCGGCCCCCAGCAAACCCACGAAGCAAACCCGGAATTGACACAGATCTCTACGGCCACTCGCAGCCGCTCCGGCCAATCCGAGATAGGACCCAGCGGCGTTTGCGACCAATTATACTGCCGGATGCGATCGACCATTTCGCCGCCGCCGGCCGGCCATTGCCCGGTTGAATTGATATGACTGATTGAAACCCCCTTGTCGGTGATCAACACCCCACCGTTAACGCGGCGACAGGGAGTGGCGCCCTCATCGTCCTGAGCCTTTACGTTCTATTCCCAGGAAGGCCGTTGGCAAGCACTCAGCGCGCGCGACGGCCCCGGTCATCACCAGGATCGCAAACTCTTCGCTGTGTCGCGTCAGCCCGTCAAACTGTCCGTTCGAACAACCCAGGCCGAAATTCCGGACAATTCAACTCGAAATGATAATCGCTCACAGAGTATGGGCCTGCATGATCCGCCGGCTGACAAATATCGGCACGCCAATTACCGAAATGTGGACCGGGGCGACCAGAATTTGAATTCATCGTCTCTCGACCGGGACCGGCCTTTCAGGCCCGACGACGTCAGCCACCACCACTCGGATCGCGTGATAACAATTCAACTCGGCTGACATTCTTGGATGGCTGACTGCGGCCGACGCCCGGGCCCCATGATTTCTTGACCATCTGCCCATCTTGACCGGCCTCCAGAACATCGTCCCACCCGTCGTTGAACACAATCCGAACGGACTCTCCTTCCCAGCTCCAGATTCCCTGTTGACCACCATCTGCCGTACTCCGGGCAGTGCCGTCGGCAAACAGGCGCAGCACAAACGAGGTGCCGTCCTTGTGATAGCTTCGCCACGCACCAACGGGATCAAAGGGCCTGTGCTGCGCATGTGCGATGCCGGAAATCGCGACAGCAGTTAGCGCAATAAGGAGTGATATTCGCCGCCACATACCGCCACTCCGCTCGCTCTGCGCTGTATTTTTGTTCGCCGGAAATGCCACGGATTTCAATCCAGGAACTTCCTGGGCGGTAGCCCTGCACCGTCCAGCCCTCGTCAACATCTCATATCTCCCGGCGAACTCTTTGGAAAGAAAGGGGGTGGCACGATCACAGACCCGAATTGTCGACCAGGGCTGCCGGCGGAAGCGCCTGACAAGGGGCTCCGGACAGCCGCAAGATTTTTTGTAACGTCTTCCATCGCGGGGCCGAACTCCTGACTGTGAACCGAAATTGGTCACATCACTTTCAGGAGAAGTTGAATGTCCAATCGCACCATCACCCTGGCGCTGGCCAGCGCCGTTACTGCCGCCATCGCACTGTCTGCCAATGGCGCACAGGCCCAGGAGCCCACCAGCAACAAGGAAAAGTGCTACGGAATTGCGCTCGCTGGCAAGAACGACTGCGCAGCCACAGGCAACAACTCGTGCGCGGGCACCTCCAAGATCGACCACGATAAGGGCGCCTGGAAGTACGTAGCAAAGGGCACCTGCGTGGCGACGGAGGTCATGCTCAAGGACGGTAGCAAGCGCATGGGCTCCCTCGAACCCGTCAAGGGCTGAGCAGGCGCATCATGATGGCGGACCGCCCCAGCCCAGACCGTTCCCAGGCAGCAATCCCCCGCCGCGCCGGCGTTGGACTGAAGCCGGAACATTATCGCGATATCATCGAATCCCGGCCCGACGTGGGCTGGTTCGAAGTTCATCCCGAGAACTACATGGGCGCGGGCGGTCCACCGCACTTCTGGCTCGAACAGATTCGTGCCTGCTACCCCCTCTCCTTGCATGGAGTAGGCCTGTCGATCGGTTCAGCAGGTGGGTTGTCCGTCCCGCATCTGGATCGGCTGAAGGCACTCATCGACCGTTACCAGCCGGGGCTGTTCTCCGAACACCTGGCATGGTCGACGCACGACAGTACCTTCGTGAACGACCTTCTGCCGATGCCGTATACACGCGAAACATTGAACCTCGTCGCAAATCATATCGACCAGGTTCAGTCGCACGTCGGCCAGCGCATGCTCATCGAGAACCCGTCCACCTACGTCGCCTTCACTGACAGCGACATGACGGAAATCGACTTTCTGATTGAATTGGTAAAGCGGAGCGGATGCGGACTTCTGCTCGACGTCAATAACGTCTTCGTATCGTCGGTAAATCATGGGTTCGACCCCGTTGCATACGTCGATGCCTTCCCCGCCGGCATGATCGGAGAGATCCATCTCGCGGGCCACGCGGAAATCGAGGGCGGCGACGAGACGGTTCTACTTGTCGACTCTCACGACGCAGCGGTGTCCGAACGTGTATGGGGCCTCTACCAGCGGCTCATCACGCGAGCCGGTCCCCTACCGACCCTCATCGAGTGGGACAATTCCATTCCCGTCTGGCCGGTGTTGGCCGGACAGGCACAGCTGGCCGAAAACATCATGTTCGCGGAGCGCACGAAACATGACCGCCACTGATCCAATATGCGCCCCCAAAGACCCCGGGCTAGCCGAAATGCAAAAAGCGTTTGCCGCAGCCTTGTGGCAACCGGACGGAGAACTGCCACCATCGATAAGCGGGCTGCGAGAGGCACATCGCAATAAGCGCTTCAATGTGTACCGGAACAACGTGAATGCCTCGCTTGCCGCCGCTCTGACGGCTCGCTTTCCCGTCGTGGAGCGCCTGGTCGGCGCCGAGTTCTTCCGCGCGATGGCGCTTGTCTTTATCAGAACGGCTCCTCCGAATTCCCCGGTTCTCTCTCAGTACGGTGAGGCGTTTCCCTCATTCCTCGAGCGGTTCGAACCGGTCGCATCCCTGCCCTATCTGCCCGACGTGGCGCGACTCGAGTGGGCGCGAAACCGCGCCTATCACGCCGCCGATGCGGCTCACGCTGCGATCACTAAACTCGCCAACGTTGCTCCTAGGCATCTTCCAGGAGTGAGGTTTGCCATCCATCCGGCGGCGGCTCTCTTGGCTTCGCCATACCCGATCGTCTCCATCTGGACTACGAATACGCACGACGACATGGTCAAAGCTATTGGTCTGGATTTAACCGGTGAATGCGCACTCGTGACGAGGCCCGGTCTCGAAGTTCTCGTCACGACCTTACCGGATGCGAGCCATTCTTTCCTCGCTGCCATTGCGCTCGGCAGAACGCTCGGTGATGCCGCAACGACGGCCCACTGTGCAATGCCTGGCTTTGATCTTTCCCAAACACTCGCCATCGCATTTGGCTGTGGTTGGATATCGGACATCCAGATTCCACAGGCCCCAGCAACCTAAGGACGCCCACTATGCACGACCTTCTCCGTAAGCTCCAAGCGATGTTGGAAAATATTCCGCATGATGCGATTGCCCTACTCGCCCGAGTATCAATCGGAACGGTCTTCTTAAGGTCGGGACTGCTCAAGATCGAGGGTTGGCAAGACGGCACGACGATCGCGCTGTTCAAAGACGAGTACCGCCTGCCGTTACTGTCGCCGGACTTGGCAGCTGTCATGGCAACGACGGCCGAGCTGGCGCTACCGCCGCTCATCATCGCCGGATTATTCACGCGCTACGCAGCTCTGGCGCTTCTGATCATGACGCTCGTCATTCAGATCTTCGTATACCCGAACGCCTTTGACACTCACGGCGTATGGGCGGTCTGCTTTCTTTATCTCATGAAATATGGTGCGGGAAATTTCGCTTTGGATCGCTTCATCGAAGAACGGCGAACGAATTTGACAACTTTGCAGTGAATCGGCGCTGTCAACCTGCGACCCAGAACCCCCGATCGCCTGCGATCCCCTCTGCCATCACTGTGACCGGAGACCATTCCGAGCCGACTCACTTGGAGAAAAGCTCGCTACCTTGCACCTCGCGAGCCGGTTCGGTGTGAAGCACTGAAGGAAGAGCGGCACGATCCTGTCCGTGCCGCCACCTGGGAGGCAATCCGGCGACGGTCAACCGCACAAATTGACCGCCGCCGAAAATCAGCATCAACGTCGTCAATTGGTAACGTTCAACCGTTTAAGAACATCGGCCCACGAAACAAACTTGAAATTCTGAGCAGCACCTGGATTCTCGTCATCCTGCACGACGAGAAGGCCAGACGGGTACTCTGGACCGAAATTGCCAACCCGCAATGCGATCCCGTCGGTACCCGACACCTCATCGATATTCTTCTCTCCATTGGCGCCAATACGGAAGCGGGCCACGAGGTCCAAGTTCGGCAGGGCGAAGAGCGCGTAGCTGCTATTGCCTTGCACCGACGCGATCAGGAAGCCCGCGTCTTTGCCTTCAGGCGCAATCGTGAGCCCTTCGATATCGGCAACCAGATCCTTGCCGTCAACTTTGATGACAAGTTCCCGCTGATCGCCGGAGTCCGGTTCGGCGCCAAGCCTCCAGATGCCACGCAATTCGTCTCCGACATAGAGAATACCTGTGCGGTCATCGGCGACACAGCCCTCGGCAATAGAACCGAATGCAAACCTGCGAACCAACTCGGCTCGCACCTCATCGCCAGCGACCGTCAGCGCATACTGCCGGAATTCACCATCCTTGCCCACGACGATCGCGTACAGCCCACCCGACTTCGGGCTACGATACATGCAGAAGCCATAAGGATCGGCGAGATCGGTTGGAATGAATAGGCTGTCGTCGTGCGACACCTTCTGTGTCGAAGGATCAAGAAGGAAAAAACTGATGCCAAGCTTGGTTCGATTGCTGGCCCCGACGAGAACTCGGTCCCCGGACAAGGCCTTGAAGCCATCCCGAAGATCCACATTATTCACGCGGCCGACCGGGAGAAAATCCAGCTTCCGACCGTTCATGTCATAGACGAACAGGCCACTCTTCTTGTCCGTCCCGAAAACCATGCTCTTTGCCGGGTCCTCAGGATTGAGCCAGATTTCAGCGTCGTCGGCAGCATCTTCCAGCGACTGTGCCGGTTCTGTCTCTGCCAGCGGCTCAACATTAAAAATCTTAATCGCATCAGCAAATGCGGAAATGCCGCTGAAAGCCATCAAAATCGCGACTGCCGCCGGGACCATTCCGAATTTCATGATCATGATTTTTAATCCTCGCACAATTTGCCGTGTGTGGATCTGAGAATGCAGTAACGCATGACAGGGATATGAATGCAAAACTGCGAAACAGTCGCATTGGTGCAAACGCGTCACGGCAATCGCGTGACGAAACCATTTTCATAATCCTGACGTCAGCTCGTTACAAAGAGACGCAACTTCTTGCCTCGTGGAGAGCCGAAGTGAAGCGGTGGATGAATTTCACCAGTCACTCTCGCGCTGAAGGGAACAAGAGGCGGACATGTTCAGTCGATCCAAGCGACCCACGGCCCATCTGTTGGGATCTGGCGACCCACGGCCCATCTGTTGGGATCTGTTTCAGCTACTGCCCTTCTGGCGAGTGGCCCGGCATTCGCCCAAAGCCCCGGGTTCCAGACTTCGGACGAATTGATCGTCTATGGGACCGTTGTGACGCGCAATCGCAGCGAGACGGTCGCACCCGTTCTGTCCTATGACCTCGAGTACTTCCAGCGCTTCGAGCCGATATCGGCCGGCGATGCCCTGAAGCGAGTTCCAGGCGTCAGCATGACCGGAGGCGGAAACGACCGCGTCTTCGCGGTCGACCGCATTCCTGCGGAGTTGATCGACAGTGTTGAAATCATCCGCAGCCCGTCTGCGGACGTTTCTTCCGAACAGATCGCCGGCGCCGCAAACATCAAGCTGAAACAGGCCGGTACGATCCAAGGCGGCTGGGTCCGCGGCAGCGCGTTCGGAGTCGAAGGAGACGAACTGCGCGGTGCCGGATCGGTCGGCTACGGCGACATCCTATCTGTTCTCGATCGATGTCCAACAGCGCCGCAACCCAAAGGTCAAGTCGGCTCGCGTCTTTGACTTCGACCCCGATCCGGAACTCAACGCCATCGTTGATCAGGATGACACCCGGGACGGGACCGACTACGCCTTCAACGGCGAAATCGCCCAGAAAATCGGCGAAGGTCTGCTCCGGCTCAACGGCTTCTACGTTTTCACCGACCGCGACGAAACAGAATTCACACAGTCGTTCGACGTGGACGACGATGGCAATCGCGATGCTCTGACAGTTGTCGAAAATCAGCTGGAAGACATCCAGCAGCAGAATCTCAGCATCGTCGGCGATTACCGTGTTCCAGTCGGCAAGGACGAGGCGCAGGTGCTCTTCGGCTACAATCTATTCAAGGACAATCTCGACACCAACGAAGATGCTTTCGACGTCGAGGACGATGAAACCGAACTGACTTTCGAGGCGATCGACACAAAAGACCAGGATTGGTTCGGAACACTGGCCTACACGGCAAATCTGAGCAGTCTCGTATCCGTGAAATTCGGCGTCGACGGACGCATAAAAACGCGAGATTTCAGCGAGTCGATCTTGAACGGTTCACCGGGTGACCTTGAGGAGGTGGGAGAATTAGGCAACTTCGATATCGAGGAGCGCCGCGCCGACCCCTATGTGAAAGCGAACTGGAACATCCTTTCCAACCTCACGGTAGAAACC